>JAJPXB010000025.1 GCA_021205695.1 Clostridiales bacterium | reverse complement strand
CGATTCTATAAATAATAAAAATGTAAATGGTTATATTTCACTCCCCCACGCAGCAAATCTCCCTGCACCCGTCCAAATACTTCTCCACAATCCCGGCAGCCTCCTCCGGGGACACCGTCACCTGCTCTCCCTTGTTCAAATCCTTGAGGGAGACGACGCCGTTGCTCTCCTCGTCCTCTCCCAGAAACAGGGCGAAGGGGATGCCCAGCTTGGCGGCGTAGGCGATTTTGGCCTTGAATTTCTTCTGCTCGGTGTAAATTTGCGTGCGGATGCCCTTTGCCCGCAGGCCGGTGGCCACCGAGATGGCGTAGCCCTGCTGGGCGGGGGACATGGGGATGACCAGCACATCCGCCGGGGCGGTGGGGACATTGGGGTTGAGCAGCTTCTGCTCGTTAAGGACGTAGAACAGCCGGGTCAGGCCGATAGAGATGCCCACCCCGGGGAGCTTTTTGTCGGTGTAGTACTCCGCCAGGTTGTCATAACGCCCGCCGGAGCAGATGGAGCCCACCTCCGGGTGATCCAGCATGGTGGTCTCATAGACGGTGCCGGTGTAGTAGTCCAGCCCCCGGGCGATGGTCAGATCCACGGCAAAATGGCTCTGGGGCACGCCAAAGGCGGAGAGATACCGGACCACGGTTTTCAGCTCCTCCAGCCCCTGATCAAACAGGGGATTCCGGCCTGTGTAGCCCTCCAGGGCAGTGATGACCTGGTCGTTGTCCCCTTTGATAGCGATGAAGGCGAGGATTTCGTCGGCACACTCCGGGGAGACGCCCAGATCGTCGGTCAAAATCTCCCGAACGGCCTGAGGGCCGATCTTGTCCAGCTTGTCCACCGTGCGCATAATGTCCCCGGACTGCTCCGTCAGGCCCAGCATGGCGTAAAAACCGTTCAAAATTTTCCGGTTGTTCACCCGAATCTGGAACCGCTCCAATCCCAGAGCCATAAAGGTCTGGTAGATAATGGCGGGGATCTCTGCCTCGTTGACGATGTCCAGCTGGCCGTCGCCGATGATGTCGATGTCCGCCTGGTAGAACTCCCGGAAACGGCCCCGCT
Organism: Clostridiales bacterium; assembly: GCA_021205695.1. Taxonomy (GTDB): domain Bacteria; phylum Bacillota; class Clostridia; order Oscillospirales; family Oscillospiraceae; genus Onthomonas. Next base: position 3,022 of record JAJPXB010000025.1, on the reverse strand, counting down.
GGGCCCGCTCTCCCCGGTAGACCTTGCCGATCTGATACCGGCGGAAGGGGAAGGAGAGCTGTCCGTAGTTCATGGCCACATACTTGGCCAGGGGAACGGTCAGGTCGAACCGGAGGGCCAGGCTGGCGTCCCTGTCCCCCTTTATATTGTAGTTGGAGACGGAGTAGATCTGCTTTTCCGTCTCCCCGCCGCCCTTGGCCAGCAGCACCTCCGCCGCCTCAATGATGGGAGTATCCAGCGGGGTAAAGCCATAGAGGGAGTAGGTGCGGCGAAGGGTCTCCATCATCCGCTCCATCTGCTGCTGCTGGGCGGGGAGGAGCTCCATAAAGCCGGACAGCGTCCGGGGTTTCAGCTTTGCCATAGAGGTCGTCCTTTCGTGGATGGGTTGCCGGGCAGGGTCTTCCGCCGCCCGCGGCAAAATCGCCCGGAGCTGCTCCGGGCGAAAGGGCATAGTGAGAGCACAGAGAGGTCAGAGGATGATCTTCTTTTTCTGAGGACGGATGATGTCCCGCCAGTCCAGGTCGCCCCGGGCCAGACCGTGGATAAGCATCTCCGCCGTGGCGATGTTGGTGGCGATGGGGATATTGTTCACATCGCACAGGTGGCAGATGTAGCGCAGGTCGCCCTCGTAGTCGTCGTTTTTCGGGCCGGTGAAAAACAGAACCATGTCGATTTCGTCATAAGAGATACGCGCGCCGATCTGCTGACAGCCGCCGTGGTCGTGGTTCAGCAGGAGCTGGATGTCCAGACCGGTGGCCTCTGCCACCATGCGTCCCGTGGTGTGGGTGGCGCAGACGTTGTGCTTGGCTAAAATACCGCAATAGGCGATGCAGAACTGAACCATCAGCTCCTGGCGGTTTTCATCACTCATCAGTGCTATATTCATATTTTCCTCCTCTGGGCGCCGGGGGCGGTCAGATGCGCATGGGCGGCACCCGCTGTCCCAGCAGACGTTTTGAGATATTTGAATAGGCCCTGGCAGCGCCGTTTTTACTGTATAGGGTCAGGGGCGTTCCCCGACTGGCGGCCAGAGGGACCTTTGGATCTTCGGGAATAATGCCGATCAGCGGCAGGCCCAGGGCGTCCATGGCGTCGTCCACATTGGTGTGGGTTTTGCGGAGGAAGCGGCGGGTGATCCGATTTACCACAAGGTGAATGGGGATCTTCCGCTCCCGAAGGAGCCGGACGGCGGACTGGGCGGAGCGAAGAGAGGCGGGGTCGGTGGTGGAGACTACGATCGCCCGGTCAGCGGCGCAGATGGCCAGCTGGAATCCGGAGCCGATGCCCGCCGGACAGTCGATCAGGCAGAAATCATAAATCTGTTTGGCCTCCTCCAGCAGAGCGGTCATGCCCGCCTGGGTCAGAGGGTCTTTTGGCAGAGAGATGGAGGCGGGGAGCAGAGACAGATTGGGGAGCGCCGGATGGACTGCGGCGGCCCGTTCCAGGGAGCATCGCCCCTGGAGCACGTCGGTGACGTCCATCATGGCGACGTCGCTCATTCCCAGGGAGAGGTCCAGATTGCGCAGACCGATGTCCATGTCGATACACAGCACCCGCTTGCCCATGGTGGCCAAGCAGGAGGCCGCGCCGGCGGTCAACGAGGATTTCCCCGTCCCGCCCTTTCCGGATGTGACGACGATCGCAGTGCCCATAATAACCTCCATACAATGGAATTATAACACAGTAGAAAAGGGAGTTTCAAGAACTTTATGTGATAAAAGGGTATCAGAGCGGTGACTTTTTCATTTGCGCGAACCGTCGGGGGTATTTTGCCGGGGTGGGTCTGACCTTTTCCACCCGCACGACGCAGTGGGTGACGTCCGTCTCCGGGATGGTGTAGACATAGTCGGGCCGCAGCTGGCCGCCCAGGATGGAGATGCACCGTCCGGCGGCGTTCTTCTCTTCCCGGCAGTCCGGCCCCTTCATGGCGAGAAATACCCCGCCGGGCCGGAGAAAGGGGAGGCACAGCTCACACAGCAGCCCCAGGTCGGCCACCGCCCGGGAGGTGACGATGTCGAACTGCTCCCGAAGCGCCTCTGTACGGGCCAGCTCCTCCGCCCGGCCATGGATGGCGGTCACGTCGGCAGCGCCCAGCTCCGGGGCGATCTGCCGGAGCCAGGAGATGCGCTTGCCCAGGCTGTCCAGCAGGGTGAGGGAGATATCCGGCTCCACCAGCCGGAGCACCAGGCCGGGGAAGCCTGCGCCGGTGCCCACATCCAGCACCCGTTTGCCGGTAAAGTCCGCCGCATGGAGCAGGGCGGCAGAGTCCAGCATGTGGAGCCGGGCCACCTGCTCCGGGTCAGTGATGGCGGTCAGATTCATGTACCGGTTCTGTTCCAACAGCAGGTCGGCGTATCGCTCCAGGCGGGGAACTGCGTCGGTGGGGAGAGACAGGGCCTCCAGGCCCCGGATGAGAATGTCTTTCATGGACAGCTCCTTGGAGGAAAAGTGGAGGACTGGAAAAATCTGGAAAAACAGTTTTTCCCACAAACCGTCAAAGGCCGAACAGGGGAGATTGCCCGTGTCCGGCCCGTGACAGCGCTGTGAGATTTGCCTTAAATGAGATTAGAAGCCCAGAGCGGCGGCGACCTGCTGAATGCCCAGAACCAGCATGAGCAGGGCGGCGGCAGTGCAGCCGATGCCCAGCAGGAGGTAGACCACCGGATTGCCAGGGGCGTCCGCGTGGATGGCCTTCCACCGGTTGTTGAAGCACTGGGCGGCCATTCCTCCGCAGAGGGGAAAGAGCATAATGCCGGTGATACCGCTCAGCAGGGTGGTGGTGGCGATCCAGTAGGTGGACAGGAGGACGATGATGACCATGTAGACCACGCCCACCATGGCCCAGATGCGTTTATTTTCCATTCTGCTCCTGCTGCTTCAGCAGATCCCGGATCTCGGTGAGCAGCTCCTCGGTGGTGGGGCCGGCAGGCTCCTCAGGGGCAGGCTCCTCCTCCTTTTTGGGGGTGAGTGTAGCTTTACAATAGATGTGAGACCAGGGCATAGAAAAAGGCGATTGAGTTTG
>JAJPXB010000001.1 GCA_021205695.1 Clostridiales bacterium | reverse complement strand
GGGTTCAACGGGGTCATCATCACCGACGCCACCATTATGGGCGGCTACACCATGACCATGCCCCGTCGGGAGGCCCTCCCCCACAGCATCGCCGCCGGATGCGATATGCTCTGCTTCGGCACCGACATCCGGGAGGACATCTCCTACATCCTGGACGCCGTGGCAGACGGGCGGCTCTCACAGGAGCGCTTGGATGATGCGGTGACCCGGGTGCTGGCCATGAAGGCCGCATTGAACCGGGACTATCCCCTGCCGGAGCTGGACGAAAAGGCGGAGCAGCGGCGGTGCGCAGAGCAGGCAGTTACCCTGGTCAAGGACACAAGGCACCTGCTCCCGGTGACGCCCGGGCGGTATCCCAACATCCGCCTGGTGACGTTGGGGAAGGACAACACCTATGACGGCTCCCTGACGGAGCTTGCGGCCAGCTACCTGACCGGCCGGGGCTTCCAGGTGGAGCGCTACGACCCCCTGGCGGACGATCTCCACGGGACGCGGGAGCTGCCGAACGACCGGCTGACTCTTATCCTGTGCAACCTGCCCGCCGCCAGCAACCAGACCACCGTTCGCATCAAGTGGTGCGACAAGCACGCCCTGGAGATCCCCCGGTTTGTGAACGAGGAGCCATACGCCTTTATCTCCTTTGCAAACCCCTATCATCTTCAGGACATCCCAAGAGTGCCGGTCTATATCAACGCCTACACCGCCACGGCGGCCACCGTCACGGCGGCGCTGGAAAAGCTCACCGGCCAGGGCGCCTTTACCGGCGTCAGCCCGGTAGACCCGTTCTGCGGACTGTATGATGCGCATCTGTAAAAGGAGGGAATAACCATGAATCATCGCACCGAAATATTGAGCCTCCGGGACGCTCTCGCCGTTTTGCGGGAGACCCCCGGCCAGCTCATCGAGACCAATGTGGAGGTAGACCCAAAGGCAGAGCTGTCCGGGGTGTACCGCCATGTGGGGGCAGGCGGTACCGTCATGCGCCCCACCCAGGTGGACGGCCCCGCCATGCTGTTTCACAATCTCAAGGGCCATCCGGACGCGCAGTGTGTCATCGGCGTTCTGGCCAGCCGCCAGCGGGTGGCCAACCTGTTCGGCTGTGAGAAGGAGGAGCTGGGCCATCTGGTGCAGTCCTGCGCGGCCAATCCCATTCCTCCTGTGGTGACGGAGGCCCCTGCCCCCTGCCAGGAGGAGGTACATCTGGCCAGCGACCCGGACTTTGACCTGTTCAAGCTGGTCCCCGCTCCCACCAATACCCCCGTGGACGCAGGCCCCTACATCACCATGGGAATGTGCTATGCCACCCACCCGGACACCGGGCTCTCCGACATCACCATCCACCGGATGTGCATCCAGAGCAAGGACGAGCTGTCCATCTTCCTCCAGCCCGGCTCCCGGCACATCGGGGCTATGGCGGAGCGGGCCACCGAGCTGAACCAGCCCCTGCCCATCTCCGTCTCCATCGGCGTCGACCCGGCCATCTCCGTGACCAGCTGCTTTGAGCCGCCCACGACTCCTCTGGGCTTTGACGAGCTGTCCATTGCCGGAGCGCTGCGCCAGCGCCCGGTGGAGCTGACAAAGTGCGTCTCCGTCCCGGAGAGGGCCATCGCCAACGCGGAGTATGTCATTGAGGGAGAGATCTTGCCTGGCAGCAACCATGTGGTAGAGGATCAGAACACCCACACGGGCTACGCCATGCCCGAATTCCCCGGCTATAACGGCCCCGCCAGCCACGAGTGCTGGCTGCTCAAGGTGAAAGCGGTCACCCACCGGAAGAATCCCATCATGCAGACCTGTATCGGCCCCAGCGAGGAGCACGTGAACATGGCAGGCATCCCCACTGAGGCGTCCATCCTGGGCATGATCGACAAGGCCCTCCCCGGCAAGGTGCTCAACTGCTACTCCCACCGGGCCGGCGGCGGCAAGTACATGGTCATTCTTCAGTGCAAAAAGACGGTACACACCGACGAGGGCAAGCAGCGGCAGGCAGCGCTCCTGGCCTTCTCCGCCTTCCCGGAGCTGAAGCACGTCATTCTGGTGGACGAGGATGTGGATATCTTTGACACCAACGATGTCCTCTGGGCCATGAACACCCGTTTCCAGGGGGATCGGGACATCGTCACCATCCCCGGCGTGCGGTGCCATCCCCTGGACCCCAGCTCCAACCCGGCCTATGATCCCTCTATCATGGATGTGGGCATCAGCACCAAGACCATTTTTGACTGCACCGTGCCCTTCCCCCTGAAGGACCACTTCAAGCGCGCCCCCTTCCTGGATGTCGACCCGGAGAAATGGCTCCATGGCTGATCGACTGATCGTCGGCATGAGCGGGGCCAGCGGCGCACCTTTGGCAGTGGAGCTGCTGCGGCAGCTCCACGCCCGCTGCCCCCAGGTGGAGACTCATCTGGTCGTCTCCCGGGGTGCGGAGCTGACCCTGGAGCAGGAGACGGGTATGCGCCTGGAGGAGCTGCGTCCCCTGGTACACACTCTTCACGATAACGGCGACATCGGCGCCTGCATTGCCAGCGGTTCCTTCCGCACTCTGGGGATGATCGTGATCCCCTGCTCCATGAAGACGGCAGCGGGCATCTGCTCCGGCTACAGCGACAACCTGCTTCTCCGGGCGGCGGACGTGTGCATGAAGGAGCGGCGCAGGCTGGTGCTTGTGGCCAGGGAGTCCCCTTTGAGCACCATCCACCTGCGCAATCTCTATGAGCTGAGCCAGATGGGGGCGGTGATTTTGCCCCCCATGCTGACCTATTACAATCATCCAGCCAGTCTGGAGGACTGTACCCGCTATACCGTGAGCCGTATCCTGTCCCAGTTCGGGCTGGACGAGGACAGCTATGAGTGGAGCGGCATGGGGTAAACCTCTCGCCCTGTGCGCCAAGGGGTAATACGACGGGGAGACTGTTAAAAAGGCAGTCTCCCCGTCAGTCTGTCAAAGAACGCATATCCTTACGCTGCAAGCGAAAATAGGTTTGCATAACAAAAAAGGTGAAAGACATAAAATTGGCTGAAAAGGAGTTGTTCCAACTTCCATTTTCCTATTTTCAGGTTCATGGCAGCAAATTTGATCCCGGCCCAGTTGAAAATGTGCTTAAAAATCTTCGCTGCCAGCTCTGGCGGAAATCGCTTGCGGAAGGCATAGCTCACTGTGGCAAAGTGTGGGATCTTGTTCAGCAGACTGTAGCACAGGAACCAGAAGTAGGCAACGTTCATGTTGCTTTCCCGATAGGCTTTCCGAAGTGACAGAATGCCGAACAGGGATTGGATGAGTGCCGTCTTTATGTGGACAACCGAGTCTGTCCGGGTTGGCCATTCGTATGGCAGCAATAGGGGTTAAGCCGTTCACGCAGCCAGTCGTAATCCATGACCTTTTTATTCTCCCGGAGCAGATTTTCCTCCCTCATTTTTGACACTGCCACACTGACGCTTGCCTTGGAATAACCAAGCTCCTCTGCCAGGTCTACGGAACGGCAGTAGCCTTTTCGCTGCGTAACCACATAGATGCCCTTTAAATAATCCTCCTGGGATTCGTTATGCCGCATTTCCCGCATGGGCTCCTCCGTCCCGGGCGCGAATGCACCGTCACAGCATAGCCGCTGTGCAGACTTTAGCGATGCGTTTTGCCAGGGCAAGGATCGTCCAGATCGGGGGATTCCCCATGGACTCCGGCAGCAGCGTGGCGTCGGCGATATACAGGTTTTCGGGTAAACGGCGATTGTGAAAGCTCTCCGATTCCTCCGGGGTCAACGGAAGCATCCCGCCGGGATGTCCCGCGTTCAGCGTTCCAAGGAACATATCGCCTTCGGCAATACCCATCTTTCCCAGAATCGCCTTGCAGTCAGATACGCCGGCTTTCAGCCGTTCCTGGTCTGTCAGGGTCAGTTCCTTTTCGATCTTCCGGCTGCGGCTGGCGCCATAGCCGGAGTCCGAAAGCTTGATCATGATACTGAGGATATCTTTGGACGGCAGACGCCAGGACTTATTGAAGAAAAAACTGAGATAGTCCATGTAGGGGGAGAGCATGTAGCCGTCTCTTTGCATGAGAAAAGGCATGGGGATATGCCGATCCTGCCCCGCCCCCGGATACGGTGCGGCCACACAGAGGACGGGATCGACAAAAAGTGTGGCCTCACAGGAGATTCCGGAGTGATCCAATATGATCGGCGTGCCAAGCCCCCCGGCGGCCAGGACGATCAGATCGGCACTGTAAGTCGTCTGTCTCCCATTTTCCTTTGCATAGACGGTATGTACGGCATTGTTGCCGCGGTCAATGCCGAGCTTTGTCACCTTGCAGTTGGTTTTCAGCACGGCTCCTTTTTCCATGCTCTCCTCAAGCAGCCTGCGGCTGTCCCATTTTGCGCCCGTCCGGCACCCCAAAACGCAGCGCCCGCAGTGGACACAGCGGTCAAAGTCCACCAGCTTGCCGGTGGGAGCTGGCGCAAAGCCCAGCTCCACACAGGCGTCATAGAGGGCTCTCGTCTGAGATGACCAGTATTGCTCGTGGTCGGTGGACAGGGGGATTTCCTGCGCAAGCTCCTCGAATTCCTCATCCAGATGGATTCCCAATTTCAGCAGGCCCTTATCACACCGCATTGCGCTGCCGGTGGCGAGGGTCGTGGTGCCTCCTGTGCATCTGCCATGCACCAGCACCATATCCGAGGTCGCCTTTTGCACCCGCATGGCCGGGAACAGCATGGAGATCATGCGCTCATCCAGGAACAGCCCGGTCTTGCGCAGTCCGGCGAGCCTGTCTACAGAAAAGGCAAACGGCTGAAATTCGCCTCCCGCTTCCAATATTGTCACCTGAAAATGGCCCTGCAGCTCCTTTGCCATCATAGCGCCCCCAGCGCCGGAGCCTATTACAATCGCTTTTTTCATTTTAACAGCCTCTCCTTCCCGGCCTGTATGCCTTATCCTCTATCTGAAATCAGCCCGGCAAACATCATGCCCCTCTGTGATGCGCTCCCGAAATGCAAGGGTTCCGCCCTGATAAACTCCCGCAAATATGCCCTGATCGATGGCGGATATGACCGCGCAGACCTCCGGCGCATAGAAGGCGCTGAAATAGCATTTGCGTACACAAAAGGTTCCGGGCGCTTCTTTATCAATCTGAATGCCTATGTTTCGATAGAGCAATATGATAACAGCGAGGCAGTCCTCTTCATCCTCCGGTCTCAGCCACCGGCGAAGGCGGCTCCCCAGCGCACAGGCCATCTGATACAGCTTTTGATGCAGCGCCTCGAGATCGTCCCCATTTTGTATGGCCTGCACGGCTTTCTCCGACGTGAACTGCGCATAGGCTTTCAGCAGTTCCGGGGCGGAGCGTCCTGCGCCCTTCGGAGGCTCCACGCCGAAGGCTTTGGCGGTCTGGCGCAGGAGGATCTGCAGCTCCAGGCGTGCGCCGGGTCTGCTGGACAATGCATGATAAATCAGCCGGTTCATCACAACGCTCCAATCAGAAGCACGTCTCCAACCGCAGCAGCCGTGGGCGCATACAGGCCGTCGATGGTCTGCTGGTGCAGCTCCGTGATATTGCTGCGGCGCAGCTTCAAATTGGGGGTCAGCTCTCCGGTGGATATTTTCAGCGGGCTGGACATCAAGGCATATCGCTTGACCTGCTCCGGGTGGGAAAGCTGTTCGTTGACCGCCCGAATCGCGGCTGACAGCGCTTTTTCATCCGGAACGGACTTCTCATCCTCCGGCCAGAGCAGAGCGACGCAATAGGGCCGCTGCTCACCCACCAGCATCGCCTCACTGATGTCGGGAATGTCCCGCAAAAGCGTCTCCACCTTTTGCAGATTGATATTCTTTCCGTAGGAATTGATGAGGATTTCCTTCTTCCGCCCGATGATTTGGAGGTGTCCGCCTGCGGTGATTGCGCCCAGGTCTCCCGTATGCAAACAGGCGTCCTCACGGCCATCATAGCCAAAAGCCACCTGTGGGCCCTCCACCAGAATCTCCCCGTCCTCTGCCAGCGTCACCTTCGTATCCGGCAGCGGCGGGCCGACTGTCGTAATGTCGTTGGCCCCCAGCCGGTTTAAGGTGATCAGCGGCGCTTCCGTCAGCCCATAGGCGTCGTGGATCTCAATGCCCAGCTCTCTGAAATCCTCCAGGAGCTTTTGACTGACCGGAGCGGAACCGACGATCAGCTGGTCGCACCGATCCAGTCCGGCCTTTTGCAGAAGCGACCTCCTCAGTATCGGGCGCAGAATACGCTTTAAGAGAGCGCTTTTAGTGGAGATGTAGAGGCTCCCCAGGCGGTTCTGGGCCAGCTGATCCCAGATCTTCTCGTAAAACCGGGGGATAGAGAAGAAAATCGTCGGCCTGACCTTGGGCAGCGTCTCCGCCAGCTTGTCAAAATCGTTGAGAAAGTAGAGGGAGGCTGGCGCGCCCAGATAATAGGGCGTATAGGCCCCCAGGATGCCCTCCACCACATGGCTCAGGGGCAAAAAGGACAGGTAGGTCGCCTGTCTGGTGCGGCTTTTGAAGCTGAGCAGGGACGCCATGGTCTCGGCCATCCAGCGCAGCTGAGCCTGGGAGAAGGCCACGCTCTTGGAATTGCCGGTGGTGCCGGAGGTGTAGCGGAGGGTGGCCATATCCTGATAGGAGACCTGTACAGGCGCGATTTCCCGCGCTCTCCCCAGAGCGAGGAACTGCTCCCACGACATCATGCGGACGTTCTCCGGCAGAGGCACATTCTCCGTAAAGGAGACCATCGTTCCCCCAAAGGTCATCTCTGTGACATGGGATAAAATGCGGATGTCCCCGATGAAGAACCAGCCGGCGCCGCTTTTTTGCAGCAGCTCATCCAGCTCATTGGCGGGGGTCGTATAGTACAGCGGTACGCTGGTGGCGCCGGACAGTCCGATGGCGACATCCAGAATGAAGTATGTGACACTGTTGATCCCGCTGACAGCGACCCTGCTGCCCGAACCGATGCCAAGCGCCTGGAGCGCCCTGAGCGTCTCCTCGATGCGCTGATTGACAGACGAGGCGCTGTTTTCCCGGATGCCGTCTCCCGTCACGTCATAATAGGTGATGGACGCAGATTTCCGGTTCAGACAGAAGCGCACCTGTTCGAATACGGTTCGACTGTTGTGGTCGAGAAAGTTCCTGCTGGCGGCATAGGCCAGAAGATTCGGCAGATACTCCCGCCAGTCCAGGCGATAGGCCCCTGTCAGCTGTTCGGTGTTGGCCGTGTCATATATTTTGTCCTCTGTAAAGTAAGGAGCCAGGGAGAGCATATTGGTCAGGATGCTCTTTTTCGCAGGTCTGTCCTCTGACAGATTGCGGGAAGCGCCGATTCTGCTCAGGAACGGAACCGGTAAAAACACAGGCTTCGGCAGCCGGATGGAGAGGTTTTTCTCTGCCCAGTCCCGCACAGCGTCGATCAGCTCCCCCACCGTCGGCTGCGCAGAAGCCGGGGCAGTCAGGTGGAAGGTTTTCCCCACAGCGTCCTCCGCATAGGTGATGCGGACGACGGACTTTGCGACGTAGTCTACCGGCACCATGTTGACGCGCATGGATTTTTTGATGGGGAAAACGCGCATTTGCTGCTTCAAATACAGCTTCAGAGGATAATAGAGCGTATTGAAGTTTTTCACAAATCCGGTTCGGGAATCTCCTACGATCTGACCGGGGCGGAAAACAGAGACAGGGAGCTGCCCTGTCGCCTGTGCGACAAGGCGTTCTCCCTCAAACTTACTCTGCTCATACAGGCTGGAAAAACCGGCGTCTACCAGGGAATCCTCCATGATCCGGCCGCTTCTGGCTCCAGCCACATAAGCGGTGGACACATGGGAGAATCGCCGGAGCGGGTGGTCGGCCTGGATACGCATGGCAAAATCCAGGACATGGTCCGTCCCGGTCACATTGACATCCCAAAACTGCTTCCGGCTGTGATTGATGCCTATGACGGCGGCAGTGTGAATGATGTAGTCTGTGTGTTGGATTAGCTGTCTCTGGTCCTCGTCGGAAAGACCGAGATTTTCCTTTGTGATGTCCCCCAGCACTGGCAGGATACGGCTCCCGATGTTCTCTGTCAGCTCAGGACGCCCGTACCAGAGCGCTGAAAGGGTGTTGACCGCCTCTGAGACAGAACAGGCTCTTGTGAGACCGTAGACAACATCGTCCGTCGTTTGCATGAGTTCAGAAATGATTTCCGTCCCCAAAAATCCGGTTGTACCGGTTATGAATACGTGATACATCAGCAGTTCCTCCGTATGTTCTGCATCAGGCCGGGCTGATCTGTGAGAGCAGCCATGAGGTCAAAAAGTCTCCCATCTCGTCCAGCGTGTTTTGATAGCACACAAGCTGCTCCCCGATTTTGTCCCTGATCTGTTTCTGATGCGACAGTGTATATTCCAGAGCGCTTATCAGCTCCGAAGCCAGCTCAGTATCATCTGCGTGCAGCAGCTGATGCCGGCAAAAACCCATCTCCTGCATGATATTGTCCAACCGCTCGTCCATCGAAATTGCCACACTGGGCACCCTTGCATCCATAGACAGCACCTGGGCGTGATACCTTGAGGTGATTAAAAGAGACATCTGCCGTAACACAGCCGCCATCTCATAGCCGTTATGGTCGGACGACAAAAAGACAGGAGCCGGTTTCGTGAGCTTTGCGTTCAGCTTACCGCAGGCGTCTGCGTCCAGCTGCTCCATACCGAGAATGACTACATGACAGGGGTGTTTTTCCACAAATTCATTCACTGCCTGGGCGATGGCGTCCAGGTAATTCTCAAATTGCCGTTTCCGCTGCTTCGACCAGCTGAAAAAATACCAAAGCTGAAACTGCAACGAGTGATCGCCGGTGAGTTTCGACTTCACCCATTTTGTCAGCGAAGGTCTGACCGGCCACCAAAAGGGGTTGATGGGCGCAACGCCCAGAATTGGGGAGGCGCCGTCCCAACCGGATCGGCGCAGCCGTGTGACAGCCCACTCCGCGCAGGAAGAGCTGTCGAATTTCCAGGCGGCGTCTGTTCCCAAATGGCCTTTCAGCCCCAGCCGTTGAATCTGGTCCAGGGAGCTTTGGGTTCTGGCGATAAAATAAGTGTCCGAACAGAGCCGCTTCACCGTGCGCTCCAGGAATGCGTCCATCTCACCGGTCTCTGAGCCATAGGCGATGCAGGGCTTGTGCTGGTTTTTCATAATGCCGGCCGCCTCACAAAAATATAAGGTAAGGGCGTTGGCAAACTTACTTTTCAGCGTAGAACCTTCGCATAAAATCACGGCATGATTGGCGCAGCAGGCCCGAAATACATCCACAAAAAAGATGGAGCTGAACGGGACGAGCCGGACGCCGGGATCAAAATAGCAGCGGATGTTTTCTTCATCCAGCGTCATGACGGAAATCTGTGTTTCCTCTTTGCCAAGGCGTTCCTGTAGTTGCTTCACAATCTCCGCCACCCGCACGTCTGCGCCGGTATTCCTGGCTCCATTGTAGCCGACCAGCAGGATATGCAGCTTTGATTCCTTCTCTAAATCCCCGGCGTCCCTATAGTCCACAAATCCAAATTTAGCGAGAATGGGGGCAAACCGAGATAGGAAAACAGAGATCTTTACAAGAATATTGATAAGATGATCCATAAGCGTGCGTTCTGCTCAGTGGAGTTCCTCGATCATTTCTGTTGCGAACTTTTTCACTGCATCCAGATCCGTCTGGTTTGGACGCCCTTTATGAAGCGCTGTAAACGCTCCCCGGCAATAGAAGTTTCTGCTTTCAACCCGAACGCCGCGGCTCTGCAATTTCTTCTGGATTTGCGGAAAGGCCCGCTCCGCAAGGGCGGAGGTGGAGAAAACCACTACTTTGCCAATTCTGTCCTTGTCCAAAGTCTGAATGTATTCCTTCACCTCGGAGCTGATACCGCCCCAGTAAACGGAGGCCCCTAAAAACAGAATGTCCGCCTTACCGCTGACAGGTGCGGGGATTTGTTCTGCCTTACAGCCGACTGTTTTTGCGATCTCATCTGCCAGCTTCTTTGTGTTGCCGCTGCGGGAATAGTACCTGACTTGAATATTCATAGCCCTTACTCCTTCATACACGCTTTATTTTGAATCGCCAATTTTAGCTTTGAAATCGAATCATCGCTGATGACATGTTCCATCCGACAGGCCTCCTGTTCCGCCAATTCAGAGGCGACCCCTATTTTTTCAAGCATTTCTTTTAGGGTCAAGTGCCTGTCGTAAATCTTTCGTGCTGTTTGTTCACCAAGCTCTGTTAGATGGAGTGTATGGTCATCATCCTTATGCAGGTAACCACCGCTCTGGAGTTTGGAAACGGCGACGCTGACGCTTGCCTTTGAAACTTCAAGATCGTTTGCCACATCCACACTGCGGCAAGAACCTTTTTGCATTGTAATCAAGAAAATGCGCTCCAGGTAATCTTCCTGCGATTCGTTGGTTTTATGTGAGTGCATTCTTCGCCCTCCTTGTATTAAGATGAGATAAAATCGGTGTCCATCGTCATGCTGATTTGATATTCGGGGAATTTTTGCTGTATGGCTGTCTGCACTTCGTTAAAAACCGCACGCCGATCCCCTGCGTCAAAGCTGACCACCAGGTCGAGACGGATTGTCTTTTGCGCTCTGTCCAGATAAAATCCGTGCATCTGCGTGATATAATCGTGGCTCAGTGCCAGGCTGCCGACTTCTTCCCGAATACGAATCGCCTCTTCATCAACTGTATTGATGGAGTAGACGCCCACAGCCGTCAGAAGGACATGGTGTTTTTCGTACACGGCAACTGTGATGGAGCGTATGAGATTGTCAAGCTCATTCGCCCTGCAGGTATCCGGCACTTCAATATGGACAGAGCCCTGATACGAATCAGGGCCATAGTCGTGAAGCACCAAATCGTAAACGCCGTGTACCGTTGGAAACGCCATGATGGTTTTTCCGATGGCTTTTGCCATATCCGCATCCACCCGCTCTCCGAGCAGACGCGACAGCGTTTCATGCATCATATCGCAGCCGGATTTGATGATAATGAGTGAAATAACGGCGCCGAGGTAAGCTTCCAGGGAAATGTTGCTGAAAAGGTAAATCCCTGCCGCTACCAGTGTACTGAACGAGATTACGGAATCCAGCGTGGCATCCTTTCCGGAATTGATGAGGGAGTCGGAGTCCACACGTTTTCCTGCTGTCACAAAATATCTTCCGAGTGCGATTTTCACCACAACGGCGATTGCGATAATTATCAGCGAAATTGCGGTATAGCTGGGCGTTTCAGGATGCAAAATGCCGCTCACCGATTCCTCAAGCGACGCCACTCCGGCGTATAAGACCAGCAGAGATATGATCAAAGCGCTGAAGTATTCGATTCTCCCGTAACCAAATGGGTGTTTTTTGTCCGGCGCCTTGCCTGCGAGTTTAGCCCCGACAAGAGTGATCACGCTGGAGGCGGCGTCTGACAGGTTGTTGACAGCATCCAGTATAATCGCTATGGAGTCACTCAGCGTACCCACAATGATTTTCAGCGCAAAAAGCAATACGTTCACTGCAACGCCTGTTATGCTGGTTTTGACGATCGCCTGATTTCTGCTGCCTGTCATCGTTCCACCGCCCTTTAGACTTTTTGCGCTAAACGCTAAAAATGATTGATTCGACCTTTTCGCGGGGAAAAACGGCGAAGCGCAAGAGAATACAGTTGAGGAACCCCTTTTTTAATTTGCTCCGTAAAAAAGCTTTACTCTTAAATCGCTACCTGTTATAATATAATTATAGACACGGGATATACCTATGTCAACTACGCAGTTTTTATGGAGCAGGTAAGAAAAAACTGATTTAAGAGGAGGAAATGAAATGGCCAACGAGCATATTTGTCCCTGTACCGTTGGGTGCCCTTTGCAAAAAGTAATGAACGCGTTGGGCGGAAGGTGGAAAATGTCTCTTTTATGTTCGCTGTCGAACGACGGGCCCACCAGATACAATGACATCAAGCGAAAAATGGGCAGCATCTCCAACACCATGCTTTCCAAGTCCTTAAAGGAGCTGGAGGAGGACGGCCTTGTAAAAAGGACCGAGTATATGGAGGTCCCGATTCGGGTCGAGTATGAAATAACAGACTCTGTTCGTTCCCTGATCCCAATTTTGGCCGAGCTTGCCGTATGGGGGAACGGTTTGAAATGCGGGTAAAAAGAAATCCGTCTGTTTAAGTCTATACTCAAAACAGGCAGATTTCATCGTCCGGACCTATGGTATAGATACTGATTTCAGTTTCATCGTCGAACCGCAGTTACACACGGCGGTATTGATGTTAAATGCACAATGGGTAAGTTTCATAGTGGCCCCCTTGTTTCAGAACTCAGAACTTTGTCGGAGGTAAGTCTGCTACTATCTGCTGCCTGTTTTTATCGTTCTTTATATAAGTCACTTCCAATGAAAAGGTTTTCCCATAGTAAATAGTAAAGAGAGCAAAAGGCAACAAATCGGCTAAAAAAAGGGGTATTCCAAGTATAGTCGACACAGATGCGCTGGTACCCAGGGATCATCTGTTGCAGAAGGTCGAGAAAGTCATGGATTACGACTAGCTGTGTGAGAGGCTTGACCTCTATTACTGCTACACGAATGGCCGACCCAGAACAGATCCGGTCGTCCCCATAGAGATGGTGCTCCTCCAGCACCTGGTCGGCATCCCGGTGTTTCGGCAGACTTATCAAAAGATCAACGTGAACGTTGCCTACCGCTGATCCCTGGGCTACAGCACGCTGGACAAGATCCCGCACTTTGCCACATTGAGCTACACCTTCTGCGAGCGTTTTCTGCCGGAGTTAGCAGCGAAAATTTTTGAGCACATTCTCAATTAGGCCATCAACCACAGGATGGTAGCCCCAAGTACCATATTCATCAATGGGACGTACATCAAGGCCTCAGCCAACAAAGCGATACTTATATCTGTTCTCAGGGCGGAGTGCTTTGGCATACTTCCTCAGACCGCAACAGCAAGCGCACCTATCTGCACATTGCAGAGATTGCCCACATAAATCCAAATGTGGAGCAATTGAAGAAGGCAAAAGGTACTTCGAACCAACATTTACCTGGATATTGTAGAGCAGCTGCGAAAGGCAGAGCGCGGGAAGGCAATCTATGCACAGCGCAAGAAAGCCATAGAACGTGTATTCGCAGACGCAAAGGAAAAGCACTCCATGCGATATAAACATCTCAGAGGCTTGGCAGCCCTCCACGAAATGGGATAGGCTAAATTTGCTGCCATAAACCTGAAAAAGCTGGTAAATTGGAGTTACCTCTGTCCAAGCGTCTTTTCTCCGCTGTTCATTACACCACCCCCATTTCTCTTATTATACTGGAAATGGGGGTGGTTATATGGTTCTTTGAAAGCCTGACGTCCTTTAGAACTCTTCTAAAGATCAAAAATCGTACTCAGCGTGTCAAAAGCCTTTTTTGACAAACTGACATCGGAGGCCCTTTCCAGCGAAAGGGCCTCCGATGCTGAATGGAGGCGGCGGGAGTCGAACCCGCGTCCGAAAACAGATCCACAGAGCTTTCTCCGAGCGCAGACGGTTATTTACATTCCCTTCCGCCGACGTGAGCCGTCACGCTCCGGCGGTCAGTAGCTTCATGATGCATGGCACGGGCAAAGCTTACCGTACGCACGTTCGCCACTCAAGTCACGCCCCGGACTGGCTCGTGGCCCTTCCAGCCGAGACGGTCGGGCCTAATCAGGCCGCGACAGCAACGCTATAATCGTCGTTGTTTAATTTATAATTGCCCGTTTTATGGCGGTCAGGCGCCGCCGCTCGCTGGCCCTGCTTCCCCATCCCCGTCGAAACCAGTACGCCCCCGTAATGGGGCCCCTGTGCGGTCAGGGAGCCGTTCCCGGCCCGCCCCCACAGGAGGAAAGCGGGTCGGAGAAAAGAAGTGCTTACAACTTCTCCGGCATGGGATACTCCACGCCGAAGGTCTCCACCGTCATGTGCCTGATTTTCTGCTCCACCCGGGGCCGGTCGTTCCAGTCCCGCTTGGCGGAAACGATCTGATCGGCGACCTCCATACCCTCGATGACCTTGCCGAAGGCGGCATAGTCGCCGTCCAGGTGGGGAGCCTTATCTACCATAATGAAGAATTGGCTCCCGGCGGAGTCCGGCTCCATAGAGCGGGCCATGGACAGCACCCCCCGGTCGTGGGCCAGGCGGTTGTCAAAACCGTTGGAGCGGAACTCTCCCCTGATGCTGTAGCCGGGGCCGCCATAGCCTGCCCCCATGGGGTCGCCGCCCTGGATCATGAAGCCGGGGATGACCCGGTGGAAGATCAGTCCGTCGTAAAAGCCAGAGGCAGCCAGGTACAGAAAATTATTCACCGTGTTGGGGGCGACCTCAGGATAGAGCTCCGCCACCATTTTGCCGCCGTTGGTCATCTCAATGGTGACCTGGGGATTTTGTGCCATTGAAATCGTCTCCTTCTCTTTGTCTGATGGGGTCAATACCGCCCCTGGGACTTCATCGCCCGATCCATCTCCCGACGGGCGGAGCGCTCCGCCTCGGAGGCCCGTTTGTCGTAGAGCTTTTTGCCCTTGGCCAGTCCCAGCTCCACCTTGACCCGGGAATCCTTCAGGTAAAGGGACAGGGGGATGAGAGCGTAGCCATCCTGCTGGAGCCGCTGCTGGATGCGGAGGATCTCCCGCTTGTGCATCAGCAGCCGCCGATCCCGCATGGGCTCCCGGTTAAAGATATTGCCCTTTTCGTAGGGGGAGATGTGCATGGCGTAGACCATCAGCTCCCCGTTTTTCACCTGACAGAAGGAGTCCTTCAGGTTCACCTTGCCCGCCCGGACGCTCTTGACCTCGGTGCCGCACAGCTCGATGCCGGCTTCATACCGCTCCTCGATGAAATAGTCGTGAAACGCCTTCCGATTCCCGGCGATCTGTTTGGTTCCCTTGTGGGTGGGCATAGGACTCCCTCCTCTCCTTCAGATGGGATATGCTATTACATTATAACACGTCTGTCAAGAGATTTTGAGGGAGATTTCAAAGCACATTAGAAAGGGTAGAACCAGAGGCGCATCCTCTGAGACAAAGGGGCAGCTTCTCCCCTACATCAGATTCCGCCAGGTCAGCCGTTCCGCCTCGCTGAGATGTCTGACCTGAGCCACCAGCTCTCCATTGGCGGCGGCGTATTCCGGAGTCTCCTGCCACTGGAGCAGCTCCAGAACCTCGTAGAAGCCGGTGTTCACCTCGTCGGTGTAGTCGTGCCGGAGGACGACATAGAGGTAGGAGGCAGCGGCCTCCCACTCGTCCTTGGCCGTTCGGGTCAGCTCCTCTGCCCCGTCCCAGTCCCCGGTCTCCGCCAGGGCCTCGGCATGCTCCAGCTGAGAGGCGAGACGGCCGGAGATTCCCTCCAACAGAGAGATGTTCCACAGCCCTGCCCCAAAGAGCAGCAGCAGGATACCCAGAGAGATTGACAGCCGCTTCATTGCGCCTCCTCCTTTCTGGCCAGATAGACCCCCATATTTTCGTCCACCGTCATCAGATAGACCTCCTTTGCTGACCGGACGTTTTGCCGGGACAGCTCCTTTTCCAGCCAGGACAGGTTCAGCCCCCGCCGACGGAGGTTATCCCGGCGGACGTGTCCGTCCTCGATTACCGTCAGGGGCAGACCCGGCTCCTCCGGGGCCAGGGAGAGCTGACGGGCAGTGGCCGGCTGCTGGTCGGCGTAGAGCAGGACAGAGACGCGCCCGCTGGTCTCCAGAATGGCATATCGCACCAGAGACAGGTCGGTGACTCCCTGGAGCCGCAGTTCCTCCAGAAGCTCCTCCGGTGTCATGCGGTTTTTCGTCAGCTCCTTTTGGAGCAGCTTCCCCTTCTCTACGATAATGCTGGGCCGACCGCAGAGGAGGAGCCGCAGTCTGCGGCTCTTCACGGTGAGAACGGAGAGGATCATGGTCAGACAGAGCAGGGTGATAATGGGGACGATGCCAAAGAGCAGGGGAATGCCGAAGTCCTGCATGGGGACGGCGGCCAGGTCAGAGATGAGCATGGCCAGCACCAGCTCAGTGGGCTCCAGCTCTCCGACCTGCTTTTTTCCCATCACCCGAATACCGGCGATAATGAGCAGATACAGGACGACAGTCCGGATAAAAGCGATGATCATATGCATTTTCTCCCGTATATAATGAATAAAAATACAAAAAGTCAGCGTACCTTACAAATTTTCACCGTTATTGTGGACAATCGACGGAAAAATATGCGGGGCGGTTTTGGACAAACCGCAGAAACATTTTTTCGTCGCTTGTAAGCCGGTGCGAATTGTGTTATGCTGACACTGCTGTAAATCTGCGGTGGGGGAGCCATACCGTGGCGTCCCCCCCGATCAGGAACAAATAAGCTACGAGAGTCAGCCGAACGTCAAGGTGCCCCCTTGTACGGGGGATGACTCTCTTTTTTACAAAGCGCACAACGGCGTGCGCAGGGGCTTCACCGCCCAAAGAGCGGAAAGGTGGATTTGATGCATGAAAGCGACTCTGATCCTGGAAAACGGCGCAGTCTTTGAAGGGGAGAGCATCGGCAGTACGGAGGATGTGGTCTGCGAGATGGTGTTCAACACCTCCATGGTGGGCTATCAGGAGATCCTCACCGACCCGTCCTATGCGGGGCAGGGGGTGGTGATGACCTATCCCCTCATCGGCAACTATGGCACCAACGATGAGGACGACGAGTCGGAGCACCCCTGGGCGGAGGCGCTGGTCATCCGGCATCTGGCCCCCCGGGGCAGCAATTTCCGTTGCACCAGCACCCTGAACGACTACCTGATCCGCCATGGCATCACCGGCATCCAGGACATCGACACCCGTGCACTGACCCGCATCCTCCGCATTCAGGGGGTCATGAACGGGGTCATCACCTGTGAGGAGAATTACGACCTGGACGCTCTGATGGAGCGGATGCACGCCTACCGTGTGCAGGGCACCGTGGAGCGGGTCTCCTGCAAGGAGATCACCCACATTCCCGGGGACGGCCCACGGATCGCTCTCTACGACTTCGGAGAAAAGCGAAATATGGCCAACCGCCTGCTTCACTACGGCTGTGACCTGACCATCTATCCCGCACATACCCCGGCGGAGACGGTGCTGGCAGAGGGCTATGACGGCATTATGCTCTCCAACGGCCCGGGGGATCCGGCAGACTGTGTGGATATTATCCCCCAGGTGCGAAAGCTGTATGAGTCCGGGATTCCCATTTTTGCCGTCTGTCTGGGGCACCAGCTCATGGCCCTGGCCACCGGCGCCAGGAGCCGGAAGATGCGCTTCGGCCACCGGGGGGCCAACCACCCGGTGAAGGATCTGGCCCGGAACCGGTGCTATATCACCAGCCAGAACCACGGCTATGTGATCGAGGCGGAGTCCGTCGACCCGGAGATCGCCGAGATCAGCCATATCAACGTCAACGATGGCAGTCTGGAGGGCCTGCGGTACAGGCAGAAGCCCGTCTTTACCGTCCAGTTCCACCCGGAGGCCTCTCCCGGCCCGGTGGATACAGACTATCTGTTCCGGTCGTTCCTGGATGTGGTGGAGCAGCGGATGAAGGAGGCGGAGTGAGATGCCAAAGGATTCCACACTGAAAAAAGTATTGGTCATCGGCTCCGGCCCCATTGTCATCGGACAGGCGGCG
Organism: Clostridiales bacterium; assembly: GCA_021205695.1. Classification (GTDB taxonomy): domain Bacteria; phylum Bacillota; class Clostridia; order Oscillospirales; family Oscillospiraceae; genus Onthomonas. Next base: position 5,550 of record JAJPXB010000001.1, on the reverse strand, counting down.
GAGTTCGACTACGCCGGCACGCAGGCCTGCCGGGCGCTGAAGGAAGAGGGCATAGAGGTGGTGCTGGTCAACTCCAACCCCGCCACCATTATGACCGACAAGGACGTGGCTGACCACGTCTATATCGAGCCGCTGAACGTCTACACCCTGGCGGCGGTCATCGAGAGAGAGCGCCCCGACGCGCTCCTGCCCACCCTGGGCGGGCAGATCGGCCTGAACCTGGCCATGAATCTCACGGAGGACGGCACCCTGGACAAATACGGCGTCCGTCTCCTGGGCACCAGCGCCGAATCCATCCGTAAGGCGGAGGATCGTCAGGGCTTCAAGGACACCATGGAGTCCATCGGACAGCCCTGCATCGTATCCAAGGTGGTGACCACCGTGCAGGGCGCCGTGGACTTCACCGACGAGATCGGCTACCCCGTCATTGTCCGCCCCGCCTACACCCTGGGCGGTACCGGCGGCGGGATCGCCTACGACGAGGCCATGCTCCGGGAGATCGCAGACCGGGGCATCTCCCTCTCCCGGGTGGGAGAGGTGCTCATCGAGCGGTGCATCTCCGGCTGGAAGGAGATCGAGTTCGAGGTTATGCGGGATTCGGCAGGCAACGTCATAACCATCTGCTCCATGGAGAACCTGGACCCGGTGGGCGTCCATACCGGCGATTCCATCGTCATTGCCCCCACCCAGACCCTGGCCAACAAGGAGTACCAGATGCTGCGGACGGCGGCGCTGGACATCATCTCCGCTCTGGAGATCGAGGGCGGCTGCAACTGCCAGTTCGCGCTGAACCCGGAGTCCTATGAGTACGCCGTCATTGAGGTCAACCCCCGGGTGTCCCGCTCCTCCGCCCTGGCCTCCAAGGCCACAGGGTATCCCATTGCCAAGGTGGCGGCCAAGATTGCCCTGGGCTACACGCTGGACGAGATCCCCAACGCCGTCACCGGCAAGACCACCGCCTGCTTCGAGCCTGCGCTGGACTACTGCGTCATGAAGCTGCCCCGGCTGCCCTTTGACAAATTCACCACCGCCAAGCGCACCCTGGGCACCCAGATGAAGGCTACGGGCGAGGTCATGGCCATCGGCAACAGCTTTGCCAACGCCCTGCTCAAGGCCATCCGCTCTCTAGAGCTGAACGTCCACTCTCTGAAGCTGCCCAAGCTCCAGGCTATGAGCACCAAGAAGATTTGGGACAAGCTCTCCGACATCGACGACGAGCGCATTTTTGTGGTGGCGGAGGCCCTCCGGCGGGGGATTACCCCGGAGGAGATCAACCGGATCACCAAGATCGACATCTGGTTCATCGACCGGATCGGCACCATCGTCAATCTGGAAAACCGTCTCTCCCAGGGCATCCCCGACGCCAAGACCCTTCGCTTTGCCAAGGAGGTGGGCTTTGCCGACTCCTTTATTGCGGAGCTGTGCGGCGTCACCCGGGTGGATATCCGGGAGCTGCGGCGGAAATACGGCATCCAGCCCACCTATAAAATGGTGGACACCTGCGCCGCCGAGTTCGACGCCCAGACCCCCTATTACTACTCCACCTACGACATCGAAAACGAGTCTGTCCCGGTGGACAACGGCAAGCGGAAGGTGCTGGTGCTGGGCTCCGGCCCCATCCGCATCGGACAGGGCATCGAGTTCGACTACTGCTCCGTCCACTCCGTCTGGGCGTTGAAGCGGCTGGGCTGCGAGACAATCATCGTCAACAACAACCCGGAGACCGTCTCCACCGACTTTGACATCGCTGACCGGCTCTACTTTGAACCGCTCACCCCGGAGGACGTGGAGCAGATCGTGGAGCTGGAAAAGCCCTGGGGCGCTGTGGTGCAGTTTGGCGGCCAGACCGCCATCAAGCTGGCCAAGACCCTGGCAGACATGGGCCTGCCTATTCTAGGCACCAGCGCCGACGGGGTGGACGCTGCCGAGGACCGGGAGCGGTTCGACGAGATTTTGAACCTCTGCGGCATCCCCCGGGCGGCGGGCCACACCATCTTCACCGTCGAGGAGGCCATTGCCGCCGCTAACCAGGTGGGCTATCCCGTCCTGGTGCGCCCCTCCTACGTCCTGGGGGGACAGGGGATGGAGATCGCCTACAACGACGACAACATCCGGGACTTTATGCGCATCATCAACATGACCGCCCAGGAGCATCCCATTCTGGTGGACAAGTACCTCATGGGACGGGAGGTGGAGGTGGACGGCGTCTTTGACGGAGAGGACATCCTCATCCCCGGCATTATGGAGCACGTGGAGCGGGCCGGTATCCACTCCGGCGATTCCATCTCCGTCTATCCCCCTCTGAACGTGGCGGAGAAGCACAAGCAGACTATCCTGCGCTACACCAGGGACCTGGCAAAGCATCTGGGGGTCATCGGCCTCATCAACGTCCAGTTCATTATCTATCACGATGAGGTCTATATCATTGAGGCAAACCCCCGTTCCTCCCGTACCATCCCCTATATCTCCAAGGTGACGGGGGTGCCCATCATCGACCTGGCCACCAGAGTCATGCTGGGAGCCAAGCTGAAGGATCTGGGCTACGGTGTGGATATCTACCCCGAGGGACGGTACTATGCCGTCAAGATGCCGGTATTTTCCTTTGAAAAGCTCACCGACGTGGACACCAACCTGGGGCCGGAAATGAAGTCCACCGGCGAGTGTCTGGGCCTGGCGGACAGCTTCCCCCAGGCGCTGCTCAAGGCCTTCAAGGGCGCCAACATGAAGGTGCCCAAAAAGGGGAGCCGGGTCATCCTCACGGTGAAGGACGAGGACAAAGCGGAAACTTTGGAGCTGGCCCGGGAGATGGTGGAGCTGGGCATGGAGCTTTACGCCACCCAGGGAACCTATGACTATCTGACGGAGCGGGACGTGCCGGTGCACTTTATCCAACGTCTGGGCCACGGGCACCCCAACATCCTGGACATGATTCAGTCCGGGGTGGTGGATATGATTTTGAACACACCCCGTCGCACCCAGCGGGAGGACGGGGACGGCTGGCGCATCCGCCGGGCCGCCGTGGAGCATTCCGTCCTCTGCCTGACCAGCACGGACACCTGCCGGGCCATCCTCACCGCCCGGAAGGAAGGTCACAGTGAGCAGATCGTCCCGGTGGACATCACCCGACTGTAAAGCGGAACAATGTAATTTGCCCCCTGATGCAGCGTGAAATGCTGCGCCAGGGGGCTTTTGCACAGGGGAGCGGAGGGCTGGTGTTAAATTGGGGGTCGATGTCATGGCAGGCAGCGTGCCTGACCTGTCTGCGCTGTATATATGACGCAGCTTTTCTCCTGCGCCGATTTCTGGCGGAGGGCTTTATAAAAACAATTCACATTCCCTCCGGTTTGCGCAGAGCGTACCGAGCGCCACTCCGCCCAGGCTGGTAAAGACGCGGCCCATTTTTTTCGCGCCCACGGGACAGACGGAAATGCACCGCATACAGCTGATGCACTTTTTGCTGTCCGGATTCATCGAAACAGGGTCGATCGCTCCGACCGGACATTTCTCTGCGCAGAGGCCGCACTTTATACAGGCAGACGAAGCATCCGGCGCCATGCCCGACATTGGAAGCCCGGGCTTTTCCGGAACCTTTCCGGGGACCTGAGGCACCGCAGAGTCCGCCGTGGCGAGCTTCTGCCGGATTTGAGCGGCCATTTCCAGCAGACGTTTTTCATCCTCCGCATCCGGGCGGCCGGCGGCGACCTTTCGCGCAATCGAGTGCTCTGCCAGGGCTGCAACCGCCGCAATTGGCCTGAAACCGGCTTTCTGTGAGACATCCAGCAGCTCAGCCAGCGTGTTGTCGTAAGCGCGGTTTCCGTAAACGCAGACGAGGACTGCTCTGGCCCCCGCACCGGATATGGCGCTTAACCGGTCGACGGCCGTCTGAGGGACGCGTCCGCCGTAAGACGGAACTGCGATCAGTGCAATGTCGCTGCATTCAGGCGACAATTTTGAAAGGTCAGCACTCCGGTCACATAAATCGACTTCGGAAATCTGGTCTGTCAGGGCATGGCTCAGGATATCGGCGGCCCTCTTTGTACCTCCGGTTGGACTGAAGGTAATCTCATAAAATTTCATCGTTCAATTTTCTCCTTCTAAACGTGATTTACAGCTCAAACTGCAGGCCTGTTGAAAGCCTGTGCACCCGATTCCCGAGTCGGTGGTGGAGCTTCTCAAATCCCGGTGCGCCGGTGCAGTGACCGGTGTAGATCTGCTCGATACCCTCCCAGAGGAAAACGCCGCACAGCGCATCCACCTCTCTGTCCGAAAAAATGCAGCTCTCTCTGCCGTCCTTTTTCCCCTTCATATGCAGACCGCCCACATATGCGTAAACCCGCTTTTGTCCACAGGCGTCCCTTGCCTCTCGTATGATGTTTTCGGCGCCCGCATGGGAGCAGCTGTTGAAGATGACCAGTCCATTGGCGGTGTTGATCACCAGGCTCTGTTCGTGTGCGAAATCGTCGGGAACAATTTGATGATTTTGCCTTTTGTACAGTCCGCACTTTTCCCCGATTCGTCCAAGGCCCTTCGTGCTGTGCGGCACGAGAACGATTCCGGGAAGGATTTCTCTGATGCCGTCTACCGGGATGAATTTGTCGCGCTGTGATGCTACGCTCTGCGGCACGCTGATTTCGTGCATCCCGCCGGCGGCGGACAAATAGACATCCAGTGCCTCCTTCCGCGCATATACCTTTGCCGCGGGGTCTCGGAGAAAAATTTCCGCAAAGCCGCCAGAGTGGTCATAATGTCCGTGAGACAGGACATAAGCGTCCAGGCCGGCCAGGGAAATACCCATGGCATCCGCGTTTTTACAGAGGGCATCGGTACTTCCCGCATCCAGCAATACCCGCCCTCCGGCATATTCGATGAACAGACTCAACCCATGCTCACAGGCGAGCGCGCCAATCGACGTGTTTTCAACCAATACGGTAATGCGGATTTCCTGGCGCATTGGGTTCCCACTCCTTTCGATTGCATGGCTTACATCATATTTTAAATTCATTTTCCCTAAAAATCAACGCCTGCGGAAAACTCTGTGAAGGGTCTGTTGCAAAACGCCCCCACAAAAAGCGAAGGTCAGGCGCCTGAGAGGGTAGCCTAGCCTCGCTTTTTGCTTTAGAATATTGGTGTGAACAATAACAATTCCAGGCAAGGCCCGTATCTGCAATACGCTTGACCGGCGCAAGTCCAGGCCCATTTCTGGAAGATGCCCTGGACTTATCTTCCTGATAAACTTTTTCGTAGATATGTGTCTTAGCTCCGGCGCTCATGCCAATGCCGTTATCACTAACCGCGATAATGATCTGACCGTCCTTTTGCTGTAGCAGGATACGGATAACGCCTTTCTCCTGCGTGAATTTATTCGTGTTTGCTACAATAAAGCTACAGCACAGGACGCCGAAGGCGGTTTAAAACCCCAGCCAGAAACGGCTGGGGTTTTAAGGAGCTTGGGAGCAGCAGGCTGCCGGCAAGCGGCGGAGGTATATACCGAAGCGTTGCTTGCTACAATATGTTTGACCCGGAACGGTGTTGGTAAAACAGTACTGTTCA
>JAJPXB010000030.1 GCA_021205695.1 Clostridiales bacterium | reverse complement strand
ACGAACAAACGCTTTCGCTTTCCCTGGTCTCACATCATTGACAAATGAACATTTCTTCCCGTTCCGGCAGAAATTTTTCGATGATCTCCGCCGGGTGGAAGCAGGTGGGATAGTGGGCGGTCAGCTCCGGGTTTCCATTTGCCACGGCGTAGGCCCTTCCTGCGGCGGCCAGCATGGGCTCGTCGTTCAGGTTGTCGCCGAAGGCCAGCGTCTCCTCAGGAGCGACGCCAAGCAGCCTGCAGGCTGCCAGCAGACCTTTGCCCTTGTCCGTCACGTTAAAATCCACCCAGGACACCCCGGAGCGGGCCACCAGGAGCCTGCCGCCCCAGGCCCCCTCCGCCCAGGCATTGAAGCCCTCAATGTCATGCTTAATATAGCAGGCCACCTTGACCACGTCGCCCTCTACGTCTCTCAGGTCGTGAATGACCGCGTAGCGGTATCTCCGGGAGAGGAGCTGCTCCTCCACCACGCCGTATGTCCCATGGTACACCCAGCACTGCTCCGCAGTCTCCAGCACCACGTCGCACTGAGGCCAATGGGACGCCTCCTCTGCGGCGGCCAGGGCGTCCTTCCGCGGCATGGGGTCGGTATAGAGCAGCCGTTCTCCCCGAAAGATGCAGCTCCCGTTTTGAGAGATAACCAGAGGCTCCCACTCCAGGGAGGACAGTGCCCGGCGGATGCTGGGGGCCTGCCGCCCGCTGGAGATGGCCAGCTGCAGGCCGCAGCGCTGAACCCGATCCAGCAGTGTTTTCACTTCCGGAGGCAGAAATCCTGTCCCCTCCGGAATGAGCGTGCCGTCCAGGTCGGAAACAATCAGTTTTACCATATCATCACCTGTACATTACAAATCGGCCCCGGCGCTATACCTCAAAGGGGGGCATATCCACATCCTCCGCCGCTACAGACTCCTGTGCCTCCCGGTCGGCGGCGGCGCTGATGGCGCTGGCCTCTCCGAAGGTGGTGACTGTGCCGCCACGCATCTTCATCTCGGCCCACTGCTCCTTGTTCACCAGCACCTTTCGGGGCTTACTGCCCTCGAAGGGGCCGACAATCCCCTTCTCCTCCATTTGATCCACCAGACGGGCGGCGCGGGAGTAGCCCAGCTTGAGCCGCCGCTGGAGCATGGAGACAGAGGCCATGCCGGTCTCCACCACCACGTCGATGGCCTCGTTGAGCATGGGGTCTCCATCCTCGGGCGAGGGTCCGCTGGCGGGGGCCGGCTCGGGGATGGTGCTGTCGGGAAGGGTACTTCCCCCCTTCTTGCTGCCCTTGCCGATATTTTCGGCGTTGTGCTCGATCTCCTCCGTGACCTGCTCGTCATAGTCGCTGCCGCAGCGCTCCTTGATGAACTCCACGATGTGGGCAATCTCTTCCTCGGAGATAAAGCAGCCCTGGACCCGCTGGGGTTTGCCGGAGCCCACGGGGCTGAACAGCATATCGCCGTTGCCCACCAGCTTTTCTGCGCCGGTGGTGTCCAGAATGATGCGGGACTCCAGACCGGAGGCCACGGACAGGGCGATACGGGATGGGATGTTTGCCTTCATCAATCCGGTGATGACGTCGGTGGAGGGGCGCTGAGTGGCGATAATCAAATGCATGCCGGCGGCACGGCCCATCTGGGCGATCCGGCAGATGGACTCCTCCACCTCTTTTGCGGAGACCAACATCAGATCTGCCAGCTCGTCGATAAAAATGACGATCTGAGGCAGAGGATGCTCCTCCTCGGTGGCGTCCAGGTCGTTGGATACCTGCTGATTATAGCTCTCCAAATCGCGGACGTGACGTTCGGAAAACAGGCGGTACCGCTTGAGCATCTCCGTCACAGCCCACTGGAGGGAGCCCGCCGCCTTTTTCGGGTCGGTGACCACGGGGATGAGCAGATGGGGAATGCCGTTATACACGCTCAGCTCCACCATCTTGGGGTCGATCATGATGAGCCGCACCTGATCCGGACTGGATTTATACAGCAGCGAGCAGATAATGGAGTTGGTGCAGACCGATTTGCCGGAGCCGGTGGTGCCTGCAATGAGCATATGGGGCAGCTTGGAGATATTCCCCACCACGTTCCGGCCGGAGATGTCCTTGCCCACGGCGAAGGCCACGCTGGACTTGTGATTGCGGAACTCCGGCGAGTCGATGACCTGCCGGATGGGCACCGGGGTCACCAGCCGGTTGGGCACCTCCACACCCACCACCAGGCTCTTGCCGGGGATGGGGGCGATACGCACGGACTGGACTCCAAGGGTTAGGGCGATGTCGTCCGCCAGGTTGGTCACCTTGCTCAGCTTGACCCCTCGCTCCAGCTCCAGCTCATACCGGGTGACGGTGGGGCCGCGGACGGCTCCCACCACATGGGCGTCTACGCCGAAGTCCTGGATGGTGCCGCTGAGCTTTTCCTGAACATCCCGCAGCTCATTTTGCGCAGCGGTGGCCTGGGGGGCGGCTTTGCTCTCCCCCAACAGCTCTATCGGCGGATGGACGTACTCCTGGGCGGGCTGCTGTCCCATGCTCTCATCCAGCTCCTTAGCCACCTGGGCGGCGGCCTGGGCACGCTCCTTTGCCCCGTTCTTCTTCTGATCCAGCAGGATATCGGCAGGCTTCTCCACCGGCACCTCAGGGGAGCTCACATCGGGGCTTCCCTTTGCCCGATAGTCTCCGGCAGGCTCCTCCACCTCCGGCTCCTTCTGGGAGAAGAACCGGTCGATGAAGTTTTCCTGCTTCTCCTCCATCAGGGGCGCATCCTCTTTTTTGCGGAAAACAGGCATACGGCCGGTATTCTGCTCCGCAAAGGACGGCTCCGTCTCTGGAGTCTCTGTGGCGGAGGCCGGGGACTCCCCTTCCGGCGCGTCTACATTATCCACGGGGATGTCGATTTGGGCACGCCTGCCCTGCTTTGTCCGGGCAGCACCGGCGACGGCAGTCTGCCGTGTGCGGCGTGGCTTCTGCTGTACCGGAGGCTCGTCGTCATAGCCGTATTCCTCTGCCAGATCGGCCTGATAGGCCTCCTCCTCCACGATGCGCCGGGCCCGACGCTCCTTCCGTCGGTCGTTGGCATCCCGGATGCCCCGGATCAGATCAGCGGGAGTCGTCCGGGTCAGGATGAGCAGGACAGAGAACAGAGCAAGAATACAGAGGGGGATGGCTCCAAACCGGCTGAATGCAGTCACCAGCAGATTGGCCAGCACGCCGCCCAGTACGCCGCCAGAGGTCATCTCCAGCCCCCGGTTCCACAGCTCCGGGAACATACTCCACTGGAGGGTGTAGCCGCCGCTCCAGGTGATGCACTGCACCAGGGCGCCCACGATGATCGGGGTGACCAGCGCCGATGCGGCGCGAAGCCTGACGGGCATCCCGTTATGAAGAATGAGCACCAGCGCGGCCCACAGCAGCATGACCGGCGTCACCCAGTAGCCGTAGCCAAAGAGCCCCCGCTCCAGCTGAACCAGCAGATCAATGACCACCGCCTGGATATTGAAATAACCAAATGCGGAGAACACCGCCAGAGCGAAGCAGACGGCGCCGCCGATCAGCCGGGGGCGGTAGTCCGGACGGCGCTTTGATGTGCGCCTGCCGACAGTCTTTTTCGACGAAGCGGATTTTCTGCCGGAGGCGCCCGTCCTCTTTTTGCCGGATGAAGCGGATGTGGATTTTTTCTTTGTGGTCGTTGCCATATGTATGTGTCCTCTCGTAGAAAGAGTTGTTGAAATGGCTCAGTTTACTTGACCGGGCCGGTCGATCTGGTAAAGCAGCAGTCCCCGCTCCTGCCCCCGGCAGGTCATGCCCAGCTTTTTCATCAGTCCCACCGACCGTATGGGGTCAGCGGTCTCTGCGACGATGTGCTGCGCCCCCAGTTGGTCAAAGGCATATCTGATGAGCGCGCTACACCCCTCGAAGGCCAGTCCCTGCCGCCAGTAGGAACGGCGGAAAAACCAGCCCATTTCCCAGACGCCGGGCTGTTTCAATGGACTGAACAGAATATATCCTATCACAATTCCACTCTTTTTGCAAACTGCCGCCACCGCTCTTCTCTGTTGGATACAAAAAGTGTTCAGAAATGCCTCTGTCTGCTCCATGGAATAGGGCGGCTCGGCGTAGCGCATGACCTCCGGGTCGCCGAGGATGGCGTGCAGGTCGGAGAGGTCTGTCGCCCGGAAGGGACGAAGGCAGAGCCGAGCCGTCTCCGGCGGTTCAGCGAGCGCCTTCATATCTCGTCCGGTTGCTGCCCGTCATGGGCCGGCCACCTGCATTTTGTCAGGTGGAAGTCGGAGAACACCGCCCGGAAGGAGGAGTCCTCCGGGGAGCAGGCATAGACGCCGAAGCGGACAGTACCAATCCCCCGGTGCATATGACTGATACGCATTTGCCGGAACGTCACGCCATCCTCCGAACACTCGATGCAGTAATCGTCCTGTCTGCGGCTGAGCCGATACCACATGACCTTTACCGTGGCGGGGATATCCGTCGTCGCCCAGTCGGAATAGCCCAGGTTGGTGACCACGCTGCCCAGCCGTTGGAAGGCGTCGTTCTCATACTCTGCCGCGGCCTTCAGCCAGTTCTCGCTGTCCAGGTACATCACTATCCCGCACTGGTCAAATCGGTGATGGCTGCCGGCAAATTCCGTTTTGACGGAGAAGCTGAAATACGCCTCCGCCGTCTCCATTTGCAGAACGGGAGCGCTGTCGTTTTGAAAGTGATAATAGGTCCTCTGCCAGAGATCCGTATGCGGATCGGTGACGATCTCCACCGTATCATCCCCTATGACATACGCCTTTGGCTCTCTTGTCCATTTGAAGCCTTTCAGGTTCATATCGTGTACCCCCGAAAACGTGTCCGAACGTCGTACCGGCACCTCAGACGGGGTGCCGGTGCGATTTTTACATGTTGACAAACAGGAAGATGGCGGACAGGATGATGGTCAGGGCGCCCACGCCCCAGCAGTAGTAGGCGAAGTAGCCGAACCGGCCCTGGTCGGTGAGCTTTTTGACCACGCCGATGGCGAAGTAGCCGCTCATGGCGGCCACGCAGACCCCCACGATGTACACCGGCAGCATGGACCATTCGATTCCCGCCTGGAATGCGTCCACCAGAGTCAGAAGGTTGGCCCCGATGACTGCCGGTATGCTCAGCAGGAAGGAGTAGCGCACGGCAAACTTCCGGTCAAACCCCAACAGCAGGCCCGCCGAGATGGTCGCGCCGGAGCGGGAGAGGCCGGGGACGGTGGCCACCGCCTGTGCGCAGCCCACCAGCAGCACATCCAGCAGGCTGGCCGAACGCACCGTCTTTCTCCCCTTGCCCAGCCGGTCGGAGACAAAAAGCAGTACGCCGGTAAAGATCAGCGCCCCGCCCACGAACCAGGTGTTGTTATAGAGCGACTCGATCTGATCCTTGATGGGCAGGATGAGAAGCAGGGGCAACGTCCCCACCACAATCAGGAGAATCATCCGCCGGAGAGACCGGGATTGGGCGGTGGGCCGGGAGGTACGTTTGCCCGCCAGCTCCATACACATATTGCAGAACTCCACCACCATTCCCCGGATGTCCTCCCAGTAGTAGACAAAGACGGCGATCAGGGTACCCAGGTGGAGCAGCACGTCGAAGAACAGGCTGCTCTGCTCCGCCGTCTGGAGGCCGAAGAAGTTTTGGAACAGCGACAGATGGCCCGAGCTGGAGATGGGCAGGAACTCGGCAAAGCCCTGGATCAGGCCCAGGAGGATGGATGTGAGAAAGTTCATAAATGTGCCTCCTTTCAGGGGAGCGGGCGGGCATTTTATGGGATGCCTTAAGCCTCAAAAACGGCCTTCATCGCCCTGTAGGTCATATAGCAGTCCAGCTTGGAGGTGACCTCAAAGGGGGAATGCATAGCCAGCACCGGGGTACCGGCGTCGATGGTGTCGATGTTGCGGTTGGCCATGAACATGGCGACGGTGCCGCCGCCGCCCTCGTCCACCTTGCCCAGCTCAGCCATCTGCCAGATGACTCCGGCGTTGTCCAGGGTGCGGCGCACCTGGCCCACCAGCTCGGCGGAGGCGTCGGAGGAGCCGCTCTTTCCACGGGAGCCGGTGTACTTGCACAGCCCGACGCCCTGATTCAGGAAGGAGGCGTTGCTCTTGTCGTACACCTCGGCGAAGTTGGGGTCATAGCCCACGGTGACGTCGGTGGACAGGCAGAAGGACTTCTCATAGCAGTCCCGCAGCGCTACCCCCTGGGCGGCGCAGAGACGGGCCACAAAGGTGTCAAATGCCTGAGATTCCATGCCGCTGACGCCGATGGAGCCGATCTCCTCCTTGTCCGCCAGCATGGCGATACAGGTACGGCGGGGCGTTCCCAGCTCCAGCAACGCACTGATGGCGGCATAGCCGCACACCCGGTCGTCCTGGCCATAGGCGCCGACCATGGAGCGGTCCAGGCCCACGTCCACGGCGTCAAAGGCGGGAACGGCGCACAGCTCGGCGGAGATGAAGTCGGCCTCGGTGATGCCGTACTTCTCGTGGAGCAGGTTCAGCACGGCCAGCTTCACCCGATCACTGCCGTCGTCGTCCGCCAGAGGCCTGGAGCCCACCAGCAGGTTGAGCTGCTCTCCCTCGATGCCCTGGAACAGGGGCTTGTGGGATTGCTTATCCGCCAGATGGGGCAGCAGATCGGGGATGGTCAGCACCGGGTCGCCGGGGTCTTTGCCGATGGAGACCTTCACCTGAGTGCCGTCTGCCCGTTCGACCACGCCGATGAGCAGCAGGGGGATGGATACCCACTGATACTTCCGGATGCCGCCGTAATAATGGGTCTTGAAGGTGCAGAGGCCGGAGTCCTCCGTCACCGGGCGGGGCTTCAGATCCAGGCGGGGAGAGTCGATGTGGGCGGCGCCGATGACAACGCCCTGGTCGAGCTTCTCCTGACCGATGACCGCCAGCATCAGGGACTTGCCCCGGTTATTCCAGTAGACCCGCTCTCCCGGCTGAAGGGCCTGGCCCGGCTCATAGGCCCGGAAGCCCTCCGCCTCCGCCAGAGCAACGGCGGAGTCCACACATTCCCGCTCTGTGCGGCCGTGATTCAGGAAATCCTTGTAGTGCTCACAGTATTCGTTGATTTTGGTCAGCTCCTCCCCGGAGATGCGGTCATAGCCGTTCTTTCCGTTCAGCAGCAGTTCCTCTCTCAGCTTCTTCTGTTCAGACATGGTTACGCTTCCTTCCTAAAAAATGTTGATTCTGTACTATTCAAACAGCAGTTCCCAGAACAGCTCCTGAGACTTGCTGCGGAATGCCTGCTGGGTGCTGTCGTTGACCAGAGTATGCGCGCAGTGGTCAGTAAACCACTCGTTCGGCTTCTGGGCGTGGACCCGGGCCAGGGCATATTCCCGGTCGATGTCCTCCCGGTTCATAATGCGCCGCACCCGCTCCTGCTCCGGGGCGACAATGGCCACCGTGGTGTCGCAGAGCAGATTGCCTCCGGACTCGAACAGGGCCACGGCATCGATGCCTACCCCGATCAGGCCCTCATCCCGGGCATCGGCGATCTCCTCACCCAGTCTGGAGAGGATGTATTTGTGACAGATCCCGTTCAGGTCACGGAGGGCCTTGGGGTCCTGCCAGACCATCCGGCCCAGCTTCTTCCGGTCCAGCGCCTGGCCGTCAAACACCTGGCCGAAGCGGGCGGTGATCTCCCGGCGGAGGGTGGCGTTTTCCGCCAGCAGTCTGTGGTAGATGTCGTCACAGTTCAGCACCCTGGCCCCCAGCTGCTCCAGCTCCCGAAGGGCGGTGGTCTTGCCCGCTCCCGTGGGGCCGGTGATGCCGATCACCCGTGTCCTGCCGCTGCCCACCGGGACGACATGAAAGCCGGACGCTTTTTTCAGCCGGTTTCCCACCGCCAGCCCCAGGCCCCTTCGATCGGGGCACTGGGCCAAAATCTCCTTTACATTGGTTCGATCAAAGGAGCGGAGGGCGGAGAAGACCCGCCGGGCCTGCTCCCGCTTGTCCCCCACCGGGCCGAAGGAGACGGTCACTGAGCGGGGAAATCTGTCCTTATATTCCTCAAAGCAAATGACCCCGGTTTCCGGCCCTGCAGACCTGGCAATGACTGCGGCCGTGGCCTCCGGCGTTCCCTCATAGACGGTGACAGGGGCCTTTGGCGCGTAGTGCCGGTACTTCATGCCGGGCGCTCTGGGGCGTTCAGATGCAGCCATCAGACGCTGAACGGCGGGGTCGATCTGTATCTCACCACAGACTGCCTCTAACGATTCCAGAGGCATACCGCCGGGGCGGAGCAGCCGGGGCGGGGAGACGGTCAGATCCAGGATGGTGGACTCCACTCCCACCCGGCAGGGACCGCCATCCACCACGCCGGCCACCTTTCCCCCCACATCCTCCAGAACCTGTGCGGCGGTGGTGCAGCTGGGTCGGCCGGAGGTGTTGGCGGAGGGAGCGGCAATGGGCCGGTCTGCCGCCCGGATGATGGCCTGCGTCACTGGATGGTCCGGGCATCGGATGCCCACCGTGTCCAGTCCGCCGGTGGTTCGGTTGGGTACCACCGGGTCGCGTTTCAGGATCATGGTCAGCGGCCCCGGCCAGAAGCGCTCGGCCAGCTCATAGGCAAGGGGCGGGATGTCCCGGCAATACCGGTCCAGCCAGGCGATGTCATCGATCACATGGATGATCAGGGGATTGTCTGACGGACGGCCCTTGGCCCGGTAGATGGCGGCCACGGCGTCGGCGTTCAGAGCGTCCGCACCCAGACCATAGACCGTCTCGGTGGGCAGGCCCACCAGCTGACCCTCCCGGAGCAATCGGGCCGCCTGCTCGATCTCGGCCTCGTGCCCCTCCGGTGAGGGAATGGTAAACAGTTTCGTCTGCATATGCAGTTCTTCTTTCTCTGTGATATTCTTCCCGCCTGGGAAGAATGTGAAAATACGTCACTTTCCCAGCTCTGCCAGCAGCTCCGCCTGTCGGGCGGCGGCCAGAGCGTCGATGATGCCGTCCAGGTCTCCGTCCATAACGCTGTCGATCTGGTAGAGGGTCAGGCCGATGCGATGGTCGGTCACCCGATCCTGCGGAAAGTTGTAGGTTCGTATTTTCTCATTGCGCATACCGGCTCCCACCTGACTCCGCCGTTCCTGGGAGACAGAGTCCGCCTGCTCCTGTGCCTTCTGCTGCCAGAGACGGGAACGGAGGATCTGCAGGGCCTTCTCCTTGTTTTGCAGCTGGCTCCGCTGATCCTGGCACTCTACCACCATGCCGGTGGGAAGATGGGTCACACGGATTGCGGAGGAGGTCTTGTTGATGTGCTGCCCCCCTGCTCCGGAGGAGCGGAAGGTGTCAATGCGCAAATCCTTCCGATCCAGCTGGAACTCCACCTCGTCCACCTGGGGCAGAACGGCCACAGTGGCGGTGGAGGTGTGGATGCGGCCCCCGGACTCCGTCTCCGGCACACGCTGCACCCGATGGACGCCGCTCTCAAATTTCATCCGAGAATAGGCACCCGGTGTTTCGATGGTGAAAATCAGCTCTCGAATGCCCCCCAGCTCCGTTTCGTTGGCGCTGACCACCTGGAGCTGCCAGCCCTTGCGGTCGGCGTACATAGCGTACATTCGGTAGAGGGAATGAGCGAAAAGCGCCGCCTCCTCTCCCCCGACGCCCGCCCGTATCTCCACGATGACGGGCTTGTCGTCGTTGGGATCCTTCGGGAGAAGCAGCAGCTGGAGTTGCCGGTTCAGCGTTTCCAGCCGCTCCTTTGCCTCCCGCAGCTCCTCCCGGGCCAGCTCCCGCAGCTCCTGGTCCGGCTCGTCCAACAGCGCCTGAGCGGAGGTAATGGCTGCCTGTGCCGCCTGCTGCTCCCGGTAGGTCTGCACAACCTCCTCCAACTCTGCCAGCTCCCGGTTCAGCCGGGAGACCTCTCCGGCGTCCCCGTAGGTCTCCGGGGCGGAGAGCTTTGCCTGTAAGGCGCTGTAGCGCTGATCCAATTGTTCCAATCTGTCCTGCATATTGCCTCTTATTGCTCGATTCAGTCGAAATAGGGTATCATCTGTCCAAAAGGAAGGACTTCACCAGGGCGAAGGCCTCCCGTGCGGTGGAATAGATGCGGGAGTGCCAGTCCGGCATGGGAGCGCTCAGTGTAGAGCAGTCCAACCCCAGCCGATCAGCCAGCATCCGCACCCGGGTCAGGTGGAAGCCGTTGGAAACCACCGTCAGGTGTCCCCCCTCTATCCCCCGCTCTGCCAACAGAGCCGACGAATATTTCAAATTTTCCAGGGTGTTGGTGGACTGCTCCTCCAGGAGGATGCGCTCCTCCCGGACACCCTTCTCTATCAGGTAGTCCGCCATGGCCCGGGCTTCGCTGATGGGCTCATCGTCTCCCTGGCCGCCGCTGACCACGATCAGCGGCTCGACGCCCCGTCCTTCCAGCTCCTCCAGATAGTCCAGCGCGGTGTCCAGCCGCCGCTGAAGGGCGGGAGACGGCTCCTCTCCCCAGATCTTGCAGCCCAGAATGACCACGGCGTCCGGATCGCCTCTCAGGTCGCTGACCGATCCGGCGATGACGACGCCCTCCAACACCAGAAAGGCTGCAAGGCACACAAGAACCAGGCCAAACAGGATGCGCACCACAAGCTTCAACCTCCCAGCCGCTCGGACAGGCTCCCCCATCGTTCGTATGCCTCCGTCAGTTCCGCCTCCAGAGCAGTCTGTTGTTCTGTCAGCTCCTGAAGCTTTTTGTAGTTTGAAGCGTTGTCCCCCATCGCCTCTGTGAGGGCGGCGTTCTGCTCCTCCAGGCGTTGAATCAGCCGTTCCGCCGCCCGGAGTTCCTTCTCCAGCTGCTTTGTGCCGCCGACGGTTCTCTCTTTTCGGGGCTTTTTCTCCTGCTGCTGGGATTTCACCGCGTTTCGCAGCTCCGCTTCCCGGGCCTTTTTCTGCTGCCACGCCTCGTAGGTGCCCCGGAAATCGGTGATTTTACCGTCCTCCAGCACCCAGATGCGGGTGGCGAATCGGTTGATAAAGTACCGGTCGTGGGATACGAAGAGCAGCGCTCCCTCATAGGCCTCCACAGCGTTTTCAATCCACTCCCGGGAGGCGATATCCAGATGGTTGGTGGGCTCGTCCAGCACCAGGAGGTTGATGTTCTTTGCCATGAGCTGGCAAAGCTTGAGTCGGGACAGCTCCCCGCCGGAGAGCGCTCCCACCGGCTTGAACACGTCCTCCCCCCGGAACCGGAATGCGCCGAGCCGATCTCTGGCCTCCTGCGCAGAGCAGTTGTCCTCCCAGATGAGGGTGTCCACCAGATTGCGCTCCGGGTGATCGAACCGCACGATCTGGGGCAGATAGCCCGTTTTGACAGTGGGGCCAAAGCGGATCTTTCCCGTATCCGGGTCCTCATCCCCCAGGAGGATTTTCAGAAAGGTGGTTTTTCCGGTGCCGTTGTCCCCCAGAAGGGCGATCCGCTCGCCCCCCAGGACCTCTGCGCTCCAGCCGGAGAACAGGGTACGCTCTCCGAAGGACTTGGACAGGTCGGAGACGGTGAACAGCATATCGCCCCGGAACTCCCGCTCTCCAAAGCCCACGGTCATGGCCTTTTCCGGGCCGATGGGTTTGTCCTGAGTCTGGAGCCGCTGGATGCGTTTTTCCATGGAAAACACCCGCTTATAGGTCTTATCCATGCCCTTGAAGGCCCACATCCGCATTTTGTCGGCGGCCTCCTCCAGCTGGGCCACCTTGGCCTGCTCCTTTTCGTACTGGCGGAGCTGCTCCTGATAGCGGCGCTCCTTCTCCACCACATAGAAGGAATAATTTCCGGAGTAGAAGCTGGCCTTTCCCCGGTCGATCTCCACGATACGCCGGACCACCCTGTCGAGAAAATAGCGGTCATGGGAGATGGCCAACACAGTGCCCCGGAAGGAGTCCAGATAGTCCTCCAGCCACTCCGTGGCCCGGAGATCCAGGTGGTTGGTGGGTTCATCCAGCAGGAGGATGTCCGTGTCCTCCAGGATGAGCCGGGCCAGGTTCACCCGGGTTTTTTCCCCGCCGGAGAGCTCGTCAAAGGGCTGCTCCCGCATCTCCTGGGAGATTTGGAGGCCGTTGCACACCTTCCCCTTTTGCACCTGTGTGCTGTAGCCCCCGGCCGTGAGATAGGACTGAGAAAGGCTGTCATAGCGGGCCAGGGTCTCCCGGTCGGCCGCTCCTCCGGCCATCCGCTCCTCCAGCTCGGCCAGCTCTCGCTCCGCCTGCCGGAGATGGCGGAAGGCGGTGTCCAGCACGTCCTCTACGGAATAACCCTGAGGATAGCGGGGGATCTGAGAGATCAGCCCCACCTTCTTTCCGGGGGCCACCATCACCTGCCCCTCATCCCAGTCGTACTCCCCGGTGATGATCTTGAACAGGGTCGTCTTGCCGCAGCCGTTTTTGCCCAGGATGCCCACCCGTTCTCCGGCGTTCACCTGGAAGGTCAGGCCGTCCAGCAGGTTCTCTCCCACCTCAAAGGATTTGACCAGATTTTGTATGGTAATGTCGATCATAGACGTCACTCGCTGGCGGCGAGCCGTTTCAGATAGTCCACCAGCTCTTCAAATTTCATCCCACGGCTGGCCTTGCACAGGATGACAGCCCCGGGCTGGAGCACCTGGGTCAGAATCACCTTGGCGCTCTCCTTGTCGGGACATTCGTAGACCCGCTCCATGCCGGTCTCCCGGGCGCCCTGGGCGATATAGGCTCCCAGCTCGCCCACCGTGATGAGGCAGTCCACCGTAGATGTCCCCACAAAGGCGCCCACGCTCTCGTGGAGGACCGGCCCCAGGTCTCCCAGCTCAAGCATATCTCCCAGGACGGCGATCCGTGTGCTGCCGGAATAGTTCACCAGCACGTCCACCGCCGCCCGCATGGACTGGGGATTGGCATTATAGGTGTCGTTGAGAATGGTCACGCCCCCGAGGCAGCGCACGACGTCCATCCGCATCTTGGTGGGAACAAAGTCCTCGATGCCTGCCTGAATCTCCTCATTGGTCATGCCCAGGAGACTGCCCACAGCCGCCGCCGACAGGGCGGGGTAGAGCAGATGTCGGCCCAGGCAGTGGATGGTGGCGGAAAAGCGCCCCTCCGGGGTCTCCGCCTCCAGGGCCATGCAATCCCGGCCCGTCTCGGTGATGGAAGTGCAGCGGAAGGCGCAGCGTTCGCTCTCCCCATACCAGGAGACGGGATGGATGAGCACCCCGCCCAGCTGGGCCAGGAGAGGGTCGTCTCCGTTGAGTACCGCCACTCCATCCGGCTTCATGCCGTTAAAAATCTCCGCCTTGGCCTGGAGGGTGTTCTCCCGGCTGCCCAGATTTTCAATGTGGGCGTCCCCGATGTTGGTGATAATGGCGATATCCGGCTGAGCGATGCGGGTGAGATAATCGATCTCCCCCATGTGGTTCATACCCATCTCCACCACCGCCACCTGATGGGAGGCGTTCAGGCCAAAGAGGGTCTTAGGCACGCCGATATTGTTATTGTAATTTCCCTGTGTCTTGAGAACAGAATATTTCCGGCTGAGCACCGAGGCCACCATATCCTTGGTAGTTGTCTTGCCGACGCTGCCGGTAATGCCGATCACCGTGAGATGGAACCGGTTCCGATAGTACCGTGCCAGGTCGCCCAGGGCGGCGGTGGTGTCCTCCACCAGAACATAGAACCGATCCGGCCGATAGGTTTCCATGGGCATCTGGGTCAGACAGCCCACAGCGCCCTGGGCCAGCGCCTGGTCAAGATAGCTGTGGCCGTCAAAGGTTTCCCCTACCAGGGGGACAAAGAGAGAACCGGAGGTGATCTTCCGACTGTCGGTATCCACCTGGGTGAAAGCCGCCTGCTCGTCGTAGGGCCGGAGCAGCTCGCCGTTTACGGCGGTCAGAAGCTCTGCAACTGTAATCGATTCCATGTGACCTTATTCCTCTCTCTCCCGGCCTCTGGCCTTCAGGGACTGTTTTATGACGATCTCGCACAGGTCGCCGTAGCTAATGCCTGCCGCCTGGGCCTCCTGAGGCACCAGGCTGGTGGGAGTCATCCCCGGCAGGGTGTTGATCTCCAAAAACCACGGGGTACCGTCCGGGGTGACGATAAAGTCCGCCCGGGCATATACGGAAAGCCCCACCGTTTCAAATACCGTCCGGGTGTCCCTGGCGATGCGCGCCTCCCACTCCGGCGGGATGGGCGAAGGAGTGATCTCTACGGTGGCTCCGGGCTGATACTTGTTTTTGTAGTCGTAAAAGCCCTCCTTGGGGATGATCTCAATGGAGGGGAGAACATAGCCCTCCAGCCAGGCCATCTGGATCTCACGACCCTGGATGTACTGCTCCAGCACCACCCGTCCGCCATAGTTCAGGCAATCCTCCAGAGCATTTTGCAGCTCCTCCGGCGTCGATGCGATGGCCACGCCGATGGAGGAGCCGGAGTCCAGGGGCTTCACCACCACCGGCAGGGCAGTCTCCCCCACCAGGCTCGGGATATCCCCGGCGGTGTACACCACCTTGCGCCATGCCGGAGTCCTTACCCCTGTGTCCGCGATAAGCCGTTTGGTCAGGTCCTTATCCATGGCGATGGCGCTGGGAAAGGAGCCGGAGCCGGTATAGGGGATTCCCATCAGGTCGAATGCGGCCTGTACGCTGCCGTTCTCCCCCACGTCGCCGTGGAGGGCCAGATAGACGATATCCGCCATACGGCACAGCTCCAGCACGCCGGGGCCGAAGAGAGAGGGACTCCGATCCTTCCGACTGGCCCGAACCGCTTTCAGGTCGGGAGCCTCTGCCGCCACCCGCCGCCATTCCAGGGGGAGAGGAGCACGAAACCGGCTCTCCAGGCTGTCAGAGCAGCCCTCCAGGCCAAAGAACATATCCACCAGAGCCACGTCATGCCCATAGCCCCGGAGGGCCTGGGCCACCATGACCCCGGAGGAGAGGGAGACATTCCGCTCTCCCGACAGGCCGCCCGCCAAAACCACGATCTTCATGGGATGCACTCCTTCACACCGCCCACCGGGCGGGACGTATTCATACAGGTTAAAGTATAGCACATTTGTCTCTGTTCAACAAGTGGGGAAAAGGGGTTATTTTCCCTCTTCCGGCGCTCTACCTCTCCCCCGCTTCATGCAAACGGCCACGCCCCGCTCCCTGATTTGCAGGAAATTTACTCTGCCCTGCAAAATCATCCGGCGCAGCCTTGGGCAGTATACCCAAAAGATGAAATCCAAACGCGCCATTCTTTCATTTTTTCGCCGTTTTTCCGGATTTGGGCTTGCAGAGATGCAAGAAAAGAAGTATACTGAACCACGAGAAAATGACTGGGAGGTAATCTGCTTGAAACCCATTTCTTCCATTGCATCAAACGTCCAGGCATCTACCACCATGGCTCTGGACGCCCTCTACAAAGAGATGAAGGCCAACGGAGTGGATGTGCTGGGCTTTGCCGCCGGTGAGCCGGACTTCCCCACCCCGGACCACATCAAGCTGGCCGCAGTGGAGGCCATTATCCACAACCAGACCCGTTACACCCCCGCCTCCGGCACCATGGATCTGAAGATTGCCATCTGTGACCGGTTGAAGGAGGATCTGGGGCTGTACTACGAGCCGCCTCAGATCGCATGCTCCTCCGGCGCCAAGCACTGCGTCTACATTGCCCTCCGCGCCCTGGTGAATCCGGGGGATGAGGTCATCATCCCCGCGCCCTACTGGGTCAGCTATGTGGAGCTGGTGAAGATGGTGGGCGGCGTACCTGTCTGTGTCCTGGCCACCGAGGAGGAGGATTTTAAGCTCACCCCCGAAAAGCTGGAGGCCGCCATAACCCCCAATACCAAGTGCGTCATGCTGAACAATCCCTCCAACCCCACCGGTATGCTCTACACCAGGGAGGAACTGGAGGCTCTGGCGGCGGTGTGCATGAAATATGATCTCTATATTCTCTCCGATGAGATTTATTATAAGCTGGTCTATGACGACAACACCTTCGTCTCTGTGGCATCTCTGGGCGAGGAGGTCAAACAGCACACCATCCTCATCAATGGCGTCTCCAAGAGCTACGCCATGACCGGCTGGCGGCTGGGCTATCTGGCCTGCGACGAGTCTATCGCCAGGGTGGCATCCAACTACCTGAGCCATTCCACCGGCAGTCCCTGCTCCGTGACCCAGGCCGCCTCCGCCATGGCTCTGGAGGCCGACCAGGCCTCCGCCGAGGTCATGCGCCGGGCATTTGAGGAGCGCCGGAACTATCTGGTGGAGCGCATCAACGCCATCCCCGGTCTGAGCTGTCTGAAGCCCCAGGGCGCGTTTTACGTCATGGTCAACATCAAGCAGCAGCTGGGCCGGACCATCAAGGGCCACTACATCGGCTCTGCCGACGATTTCAGCGACGCATTCCTGAAGGAAGGGCTGGTCTGTCTGGTCCCCTGCTCCGGCTTCGGCATCGACGGCTTCCTCCGCTGGAGCTACGCCGCCTCTATGGAGAACATCAAAAAGGGTCTGGACCGTCTGGAGCGGTTCCTGGCCGAGTGAAGTACACAGCAAAGCAAAGGCATCTGTCCGGGGTTCCGGGCAGATGCCTTTTTCATTCGTACCTGTCGTGTCTATTGGGCGTCCCTGTCGTAGATCACCAGCTCGTTGCCGTCGTCGTCACGATAGACGATTTTGGTCAGATCCCGGTACCTTGACAGGCTGGTCGCGTCATCACGGCGAAACAGATTTTCAGAGGAAAACGTTGTCCAGCATCCCCTCCACAGCTCCTCTTCCTCCTCATCGCTGGTGGTGGTCAGGGAGAGGTAGCAGGTGCCCGGGTCATCGGCATAGACACTGGCGCTCCAGTCGCAGTCGAGCAGGCCTTCCTCCGTGATCTCCAGAGTAAAGTAAATCAGTCCGTCCTCGTCTAAACCGGCCTCCCGGATCTCGATGGCGGCGGTCGGCACCGTATAGTAGGGGTCAAAAAAATATGCGTGCCACAGCAGATAAATTCCGCTCGCCAGCAGGACAAGCACCAGAACCAGAGCGGCAGAGGCCAGCCCGATCAGACCGGCCCTGGTCTTCTCCCGGACGGTCTGGGTCTCCAGATGCTCCGCCTCCTCCTGCCGCTGCCGCACCGTCTCCTCTGACGGTGTCGGCTCCCGCATTTGCTCCAGCCTTGCTCGGCAGCGGGGGCAGCTCGTCAGATGCTCCTCCACCAATGCAACTGTCTCCTGGCCGCACGCCCCGTCTGCGTACAGGGGCAGCAGATCGTCTATCACGTCACAGCTCAGCTTCATGTTGATTCCTCCTTTAGCTTGCATCTGGCCCGGTAAAAGGTCACTCTGGCCCAGCTGTCGCTCTTGCCGAACAGCTCGCCAATGTCGGCGAAGGACAGCTCCCCGAATACCCGGAGAGAGAACACCTCCCGGTACGGCTCCGGCAGGCGGTGGAGCCTGTGATGCAGCTCCATGGCGGACTCTCGGTCCAGCAGCCGCTCCTCCACGCTCCCAGACTGTACCGGCTCCGGGGCATCCTCCAGGGAGGTGAGACGTTTGTCCCTCCGGCAGCGGCTGATGTAGTCGTTCCGGGCGATCTGGACCAGCCAGCTCTTGACGCTGCACTCCCCCCGGAAGCGGTCCATTTGCCGGAGCGCCTTGAAAAAGGTCTCCTGGGCGATCTCCTCCGCCAGATGCGCGTCGCCGCACATGGAATAGGCAAACCGGAACACGTCCCGGAAATACCGGTCATACACATCCTCAAAGGACTCCACAGGCTTTCACCTCCCGTTCTGAACAGTAGACGCAAAAACAGGCGGAACGTTACAAAATTTCGAAAAACACAGCCGTACTGCCCGGTGCAGGGCGGTACGGCTGTGTCAAATCGTCAGGAACAGCGGATGGGAAATATTGTTTTAATCCTGATAGCCGTTGGGGTTCTGGCTCTGCCAGTGCCAGGTATCCCGGCACATATCCTCCAAGCTGTGGGTGGCCTCCCAGCCCAGAACCTGGCGGCTCTTCTCCGGACTGGAATAGACGGTGGCCAGGTCGCCCGGACGGCGGGGAGCGATCTCATAGGGCACGGCGATGCCGTTGGCGCTTTCAAAGGCGTGCACCATGTCCAGCACGCTGTAGCCCACGCCGGTACCCAGGTTGAAGATGCTCTCCCCCTTGTGCTCCTGGAGGTAGGACAGGGCGGCCACATGGCCCCGGGCCAGATCGACCACATGGATGTAGTCCCGGACGCCGGTGCCGTCCGGGGTGTCGTAATCGTTGCCAAAGACGGAGAGATGGTCTCTCCGGCCGATGGCGGTCTGGGAGATATAGGGCATCAGGTTGTTGGGAATGTCCTTGGGGTCCTCGCCGACGAGACCGCTCTCATGAGCGCCTACGGGGTTGAAGTACCGGAGGTTGCACACCGCCCACTCCGGGTCAGCCCTGGCGATATCCCGCAGGATCTGCTCTCCCATGTACTTTGTCCAGCCGTAGGGATTGGTGCAGTTGCCGGTCTTGCTGTTCTCAGACAGGGGCATCTCGTTGTCCCAGGAATACACCGTGGCGGAGGAGGAGAACACAATACGCTTGCAGCCGTGGCTCCCCATGACGTCGCACAGAGTCAGGGTGGCGTTCAGGTTATTATCGTAGTAGGCCAGGGGCTTTGCCACCGATTCCCCCACCGCCTTCAGGCCGGCAAAGTGGATGACAAAGTCTATGGTGTGCTCCTCAAAGATTTTGGACAGGGCGGCCCGGTCACGGACGTCCGCCTGGTAGAAGGGGATGTGCTTTCCTCCTGCCAGCTCCTCCACCCGCTGGAGCGATTTGGGACTGGAGTTGCAGAGATTGTCGATGACCACCACGTCATACCCGGCGTTGAGCAGCTCCAGACAGGTGTGGCTGCCGATATACCCGCTGCCGCCGGTCACTAAAACTGTCATATTAGGATCCTCCTCTTTTTATCTTTATCCCCGGGCGCCTGTATCCCAGAGATGCTGCGGATACAAGCCCTCGGTCTTCATCTGCCGGACAGCCTGCTGCACGGAGGGCAGATCCTCCCGGTAGGTCACACCGTGCCACTGCTCCTCAGTGGGCAACACACGGATGGTTCCTCTCCCCTCCTGAATCTGGGCGTTGGCCACGGAGGGAAGGTAGTATTCGCATTTGATGGGGTTGACGGGCAGGTTCTCCTCCAGAAAGGCGGGGAAGCGGCCGGTAAACTCGTCCTTCATCCCCTCGTGGAAGCCCCAGAGGTTCATGGAGACGAGGCAGTCCCCGTCCAGCGGGTGAAAGTCAGTTCCGTTTTCCGTGTAGACGATGCCCTCTGGGCGAGTCTCGATGTGGGTGCGCTCAGTGATATCCACCAGCATCCCATCCTCCACCCGACACACGCCCCGAGCCACATAGCCGTTCTCAGTGACGGTATTTTTCAGCTGATAGCCCACCATGGCCTGACAGTTCTCCGGGGCGTCGCCGGAGAGAAAGTCATAGATGGACTGAAAGGAGGTGCGCCCATAGAAGTCGTCGGCGTTGACTACCGCAAAGGGGCCGTCCAGCTCGGGGGCGGCGCAGGCGATGGCGTGAGCAGTGCCCCAGGGCTTGACCCGCCCCTCCGGTACGCTGTAGCCCGCCGGGAGCCGATCCAGCTCCTGATAGACATACCTGACGTCAAAATACGGCTCCATTCGGCGGCCGATATTGGCCCGGAAGGTATCGTCGATGGCCTTTTTGATGACAAAGACCACCTTTTCAAACCCGGCCCGTCGGGCGTCATAGAGGGAGAAATCCATAATGATGTGTCCCTCGTCGTCCACCGGGGTGATCTGCTTCAGCCCGCCAAAGCGGCTACCCATACCGGCGGCCATGACCACCAGGATCGGTCTGCCCATATGCGCTCCTCCTGTCTCTTGTGGATTCATCTACCATTGTACACACAAAGCGGATTTTTGCAATGCTTTTTTGTGTGCCTTTTTGCGGGTGCAGTCACGCCCCCAGCACCTCCAGCGCAGGTAGTCCGTTCCCCTCGTAATCAAACAGGGCCTGGTTCGCCCATTCGTTGCCGCCCGGCCCCGGCTCCTGAATATAGGAGAAGGCGCAGTCGTTGGCCCACTGGCTGCCGGGGACGGGGATCCAGGCAGGCTCCCAGTAGATGAAGCCCAGGCCCAGGCCGTGGGGCACCTGTCGGACGGTGTCCACGATGTCATGGAGAAAGCGCCGCTGCCCCTCCGGGGTCATGGGGTAGTCGATGTGCTCCGCCAGCCTACGGGTAGCCGCCATCCCCTTTCGGCCCTCCGGCGGGAGCTGCTCATACCCGGCATAGTCCTCCAGGGTGAAGCCGGTGGAGGTCTCGGCCACGATCATGGGCTTGCCGAAGCGGCCTGCCAGGTCGTTGAGATTATCCCGCAGCATTTTCATAGTGCCATGCCAGAAGGGGTAATAGGACAGGCCGATCAGGTCGAAATCCGCTCCCCCCTCCTGCCGGTAGCGGTCGAACCAGGAGCGGTAAAGCCCATTGTTGCCGCCGTTGTCCAGATGCAGCATGACCAGCGCGTCAGGGGTCTGCTCCCGCGCCGCCCGGATACCGGCGGAGAGGAGCCGCGCGATGGTCCGGTAGCGGGGCGTCTGTCCCAGGGGCCACAGCAGGCCGTAAGTCAGCTCGTTGCCCACCGCTACATATCGGGGCGCCGCTCCCCTGTCCCGCAGGAAGGCAAGCACCTGGGCAGTGTAGGCGTAAACCGCCTCTGTCAGCCCGTCCTCGTCCAGGCCCACCCAGGCTTTGGGGAGCCGCTGCTTGCCCGGGTCTGCCCAGAAGTCGCTGTAGTGAAAATCCAGCATCCAGTCCATCCCCAGGGCCTTTGCCCGCAGGGCCAGAGAGAGGACGCAGTTGAGATCACAGGTCCCCGCCCCGTAGGGCTCGCCCTGAGGGGAATAGGGGTCGTTCCAAAGCCGAAGCCGCACCAGGTTGGCCCCCCGCTCCCGAAGGAGGGTCATAGCGTCCGCCTCCCGCCCCCGGTCCCGGAAGGAGCCGCCACAGCGCTCCACCTCAGCCAGGGTAGAGAGATCCACGCCGGAAATCCAGTTGGTCATGTGGTTCACCTGTCCTTTATTCGGTCATACTGAGCGCGCTCGCGCATAGGCAGGGCCAGTCTCATGGGAGGCTGGCCCTGATTCTGTTAAGGCTTTAGCGTACAAACCGGCAAGCGCGGCTGGCGAGATATTTTTGCGCCAGACACCGCAGACGGATTTGTGCGGTGACGCCTCAATTGTCGAAGGTCTCAAAGTCCTCCATGGAGAACCGCTTCATCATGTCCCGGTAGCGGAACCGGGCCAGCTGGTTCTTCGCCAGGACGTCCTCCTCTGTGCCGGTGTACTGGCAGCGGATACAATAGTATTCGCCCTTGTCGCTGTCATAGAACATATCGATATCCAGATCCCGCATAAAGCAGGAGGGACAGCGGTAGTTCAGTCTGCCCTTTCCAGCTTGAGCCATGTGGTAAAGACCTCCTTTTCACAGAGTTTCCCGGTATAGCCCAGGGTGAACATGGGGCTGAAGGCATAGCCCTCCTTGAAGTAGCCCGTCTTTTTCGGCCCCTCGCCCAGGAGAGACACTTTGGTCTTAATGGGGGGCAGGGTGCAGGACACCTGATCTGCCCCTTCGATGTTCACCTCACGGCATTTGTACTCGTAGGGCAGAGACACCGCCCCCTCCCCCTTCACGGCGGAAAGGGTGAGACTGGTCATGTCCTCGGCGTACTCGGTGGTGCCATAGCAGCCCACCATATACTCGTTGATGTCCACCTCCGTCTCCGGGTCGCTCATCTCCAGGATGCAGCGGTCAATGCGGATGGTGCTGTCGCCCTCCCGGAAGGTGATGACAGTCTGGAGCTTAACGGTCAGGTCGGAGAACACCACTTCCACCGGGTCGAGCGTCAGCACCCGATTGTTTCCCTCCTGGGAGAAATGGGCCTTGGTTCGGCAGAGGGCCAGGTCGACCTCCTCCCCGTTGTGGCAGAGCTTGGCGCTGCGGATGGTGCCCTCTCCGGCGTAGTGGGTGAAGTAACCCGCCCGATATTTCTCCTGGATGAGGAAGGGATAGCTGGCGTCGGTGACATGGGGCGTGCCGATGCCCACCGGCCAGTAAAGCTTGGCGGCATAGGGGCGAAGGTCCACGATGGCTCCGCCCTGATCCATGTTGACACAGGCCCGCATATTGGGGTCGCAGTACCAGAAGAGCTGCTTTTCACTGCCGTAGAGGATATCCCGCCACAGGGCACACTCCGGCTCGGTATAGTGCTTCTTGGCCCGGTAGAAGTCGGCAAACTCGCTCATGGTCAGATCCAGCAGCTTGCCCTCCCGCTTCAGCTTGCCATAATAGGCGCAGCCGTCGGCGTAGCTCTTTTTCAGCAGCTCATATGGAGACTCCCACCGGCCCATCTTATTCATCCAGCCCGGGCCGACGAACATCATGTTGTAGGAATAGCCGTTGTTAAACTTCTCCTGATACCGGTACTGATCGATCAGGTTATAGAGGTAGGGATACTCCCATGTCTCGGTGTCGTAAATCATGCCACGGAGGACGTTCTGGGGATGGGTGCCGAAGTTGGAGCCATTTCCGTCATAGCAGGCGATCAGGTCCCGGCTCAGATGGGGGATGGCCACAATGCCGGAGTCCTCCTCCTCGTTGGCGGCGGGGGCGTGGGTGTTGACCTTGGAGGGAATCCAGGGGGCCCAGGGGCCGCCGTCCATGAAGGTGTACCAGCTGTTGTTGCAGGTGTGATAGGCCTTGGGGCCCTCCTCCCAGCAGGTGGCCACGGCGCACTTGACCGACGGGTACTTCTCCTTGATGAAGTTGATCAGATCGGCGTCCATGTAATAGGAGCCGGTGGACTCCGGGTAGAAGCCGAAGCGCTCGTAAAACTTCTCAAAGACATCGGTGACAATGGCCTTTTTGTCTTCCATGGAGAACATCCAGATGCAGAAATCCTTGGTCTGGTACTTCTCCCGGAACTCCTTGCAGGGCAGACCCAGCAGGCTCAGAGAGATCTCGTCGCCGTACCTGGCGTGATGCTCCTTGGCGAGCGCCACCGCCTCGTCGTTGAACAGGCTTGCATAGGTCATCTGGATGGTCGTTTTCAGCCCGTTCTCGTGGGCCAGCTGCTGCTGGGTCTTGAAGATATCCAGGCTCTCGGTCAGCAGCGCCTCCCGGCCAAGATCCTCTGCCTTGCCGTGGCCGGTGACCTTTTCCGCGTACTCCGGTACCATCTCCGGCCGGTGGATGATGTTGACCACAAATTGGCTCATAAGCTCCAATTCCTTTCCATTTCATTTCAGGTTCTCTCGTCCATAGGAGCGGGCATTTTCCCGCCTCTCCTGGCAGACGGACTGCCCCACCGCAGGGGAGCAGCGGGGCAGTCCCTGGCAAGCCCGCAGGCTTAACCCTTGACAGCGCCTCCGGCAACACCTTCGACGTAGAATCTCTGCATAATGATGTACAGGATGGAGATGGGGATGGAGATCAGCACGCCGCCGGCGCAGAACTGGCCGAAATAGGTGTTGATCAGGCTCTTATCCAGCATATTATACAGGCCGATGGCCACGGTCCACTGAGAGGACACGCCCGCGTTCAGGATCATCTTGGCGTAGACGAAATCCATCCAGGGCACCAGGAAGGAGC
>JAJPXB010000080.1 GCA_021205695.1 Clostridiales bacterium | reverse complement strand
GCTCCTACACCGCCAAGTCCCTCACCTATTGACCAAACGCCCCGCTCTGACATGAGCGGACAAGCCCCCGGGCCATACGGCCTGGGGGCTTTTGCCTGTCCAAAAAACGATACGCCCACCCCCAATTCCGGTATAATGAGAAAATAGGGGTGGAGGGAGTAATATGGAACAGTGGAGAAAGCTGGATGTTCAGCTTGTAACCCTGGATACAGGCTATAAAACACCCTGGATTGCAAAGAAGATACCCGATACAAAGGAAGGAAAGGCCAATACAAGCCGTGGGAATACACCTATGACCAAGTGATACCTATATCTGTCCCCAGGGGCGGAATGCTTCGGCATATTACCACAGATCACAACAGCAAACGCACCTACAGAGGCACACGTGCGCATTGCAGTGATTACCAATGCAAATCCGAATGTAGAGCAAATGAAAAAGGGGAAAAGGTATACAGGGTACATATCCATATTTGGCAAGAGCATCTGGCCATCGTAGAGCAACTGCGAAAGACAGAGCGCGGGAAGGCAATTTGTGCATAGCGCAAGAAAACCCTCTCTTTTGCATTGTTTTGCATTGTAATGATAAGCGCCCTTTGACAGACTGTGCCGCCGATGGGCGGTTTTCAGGGCCTGTTGCAAGGGCAAGTGCATCCATGTCACCAAATCACTACCTATGCCGAACGGGTGCTCAGCCTGTGACCAAAGGTACAGAGACAGAGGCTAGGAATGGGAAAGTTAAACTGCTGGACGGGCTTGCGGAGAGGCTGAACAAGGTGGAACGGGTGGATTTCCCTGGGGTACTGCACGAAGATTGTTTGAGAACTTTTTGGGGATGTTCCATTTTTGGGGGTGTCCAAAAAAGTCAAGTGGGCTTGGGGCGCGTTCAAGAGATAAGCTAACTATAGGCTAACACCGGAAAACAAATGAAAAGAAATAGTTATGGGATTCAGGGGAAACCTGAATCCCATAACTTTCGCAACCTAAAAAATGGTGGAGATAAGCGGGATCGAACCGCTGACCTCTTGAATGCCATTCGAGAAAGAATCCTTATTTCATAAGGCTTTTTTGCTACATATTGGGCAACGCATGGGCAATAGAAAAAGCCGGGGTACCGCCGTTTTTCGACTGCCTACGCCGTCAAAAGTCGCTGTTGTACACCTCAATATCAGCCGGGAAGGCGCTGTGCACGATGACGGTGTCGCTGCAGTCATTGGTGAGTGTCACGTCGTAGGCCTTGATGTCCGTCGTCCCGTCGGGATAGGTAGCGGTCAGGTTTGGATTCGGGACGATGCTCACAAGGGAGCCGTCATGCCCTCTGCATCTCACTTTCAGCATGAACTACCCCCGTCACTTCATCAGCAGGCT
Source organism: Clostridiales bacterium (assembly GCA_021205695.1). Taxonomy (GTDB): domain Bacteria; phylum Bacillota; class Clostridia; order Oscillospirales; family Oscillospiraceae; genus Onthomonas. The sequence goes on along the minus strand of JAJPXB010000080.1, from coordinate 23,323 downwards.
CGTCCAGGTATTGACCCCGGCGACCCCGTCCACCGTCAACCCCTGGGCCGTCTGGTACGCCTTGACCGCTGCCACAGTCTTGCTGCCGCAGCTGCCGTCCACGTCCAGACTTGCCCCGGCCTTGCCGTTGAGCAGGCTCTGGAGGCTCTTGACCTGTGCGCCGGAACTGCCCTTTTTAATCGTGCTGAGTGTGCTCACGTCAAACCCTCCTTCGGTGGTGGTGGTGGTCGTCGTCCGGGGATTGCCGGAGACCACGATGACGGTGTGGCCCTTGCTCTTGGTGACCAGGATGTCCCCGTTGTAAACCGGCGTTTTCGTCTGGGAGACATAGGCCACCTTCTCCTCAAAAAGCCCCGTGGCCGCCAGCTTGGTGGTCTCGTTGGCCGTGGTGAAATTTCCCGGGTCGGCGCCGGTGGCCTCGATGACACACGCCCGCACCAGGGAGGAGCAGTCACACTCGGTCTTTTTGGTGGTGCTGATGCCTGCGGAGATGATCGCCAGCCGGTTGCCCTGGTCGTAGCCGATGCAGTTGTTGTTGCACGCCTGCTGCATCAGGTCGGCCAGTTTGTCGGCGTGGTCGGCAGAGACAGGCCGCAGGATGTACCACCCCTTGCTGTGGGTGTACATGGCCTGCATGGATACCTCCCCGGCCCGGTCGTTGGTTGAGCTGGTCTGGAGCTGATCTCCCGCTGCGCCGCCGGTGTAGGCCCCGTTCTCGTCGTGTCGGGCGGAGCCGATGGTGATTGCCATAGCTACTCCTCCCCTTCCCCGTCGATGTACGGATCCGCCACGCACGCCCCGGCCAGGATCAGCACCACGGCCAGAACATACGCCACCACGCCCAGCACGGCCTCTGTAAGCCGCTTCACTCGTCCACCTCCGGCAGACCGGCCACGCTGGTCAGCAGGGACAGGATACCCGCCAGCAGAGCGGCGCTGCCCACCGCCAGCCAGTCCACGTCCCCCATCACGGCAGACGTGCCGATAGCGGCAACGGCCGTCTGTGCGATCGTCTTGACGGCCCGCACTCCCGCCGCCTTGAGCCATGCACTGTTGGTGATTCTCTCGATAATGGCGTTCATACTTAGCACTTTCCTTTCTAAAATATAATTTCCTTTCTTGGCTCCGCCGTCAGGCGGCACTTCCGCTTCGCTCCCTGCCTCTTTGAGGGAGCTGTCAGCGAAGCTGACTGAGGGAGAGCAGCACGCACTTCCGACTCGTAAAAATCCCCGGCGAACCCGTGAAATGACTTCACTTCTTCGCCTGCTCCAAGTCCTCTATCCGGTGATTGGCAACCTTGATTTGCTCATCCACCACCGCTTCGTGCTGCTCCAGCTTGTAGGTTCGTTCGATGACCTCGTTGTGCTTGCCCACTTTTTTCTCCAGCTCCTCCAGCCGGTATGTGATGAGGGCCGTGGTCTTGTCCGCCTGTTTCCGCTGGGCGCTGGCCTGTACCGCATTGTTTATCATGCAGACGATGAGAGCGGAAAAGGCGGAGATAATACTTGCCAGAATCGTCTCACTCATCCGCCCCGTTCTCCTGCTTCGCCTTCGCCGCCTCCTGCGCCTTCTTCTCCTGCGCCCTCTCCCGGGCGATGGCCTGTTTCTCCAGGCTCACCACCTGGAGCTGAGCAATATCCAGACAGAGCCGGACGTTGGCGGGCGGCAGCTTGCTCTCATTGACGAGTTGGGTCAGGCTGTCCAAAAACCGGTTGGTTGCGTCGTTGATGCCCATGGGTTAGTCCTCCGTTTCTGTATCCTCGGTGTATTCCTGCCACAGGCTCTCCGTGCCAACGGCTCCGGGCTCCCAGACATTCTGGCCGCTGTAGACGCTGATCCACAGCTTCCCGTTGTGGCTCACGATGGCCCCGTACTGATAGTTCGTGCTCACCCCGTCCCAGGTCGTCCACTCGGGATAGGTGGAGCTGTCGCCGCTGCCCCCGGTATCGCCCTGCAAGGCGGCCACTGCCTCCTCCAGAGCCGTCACCCGGGCGGCCAGGCTCTCCACCGTCACCTCCAGCTCCGGCTTTTCCTGGTCGGCGGTGGCGTTGGACTGGGCCAGGTCGGTCAGCTCGTTCTTCTCGTCCTCGGTGAGCTGGCCCTGCGCCCAAAAGACGTTGATTTTGTGTACTATGTCCGACAGGGTGTACTCCCCGGCGGTGATGGTCTGCCATAGTGTGTCGTACATCTGCTTTCACTCCTTAGCCGTAAAATGCGACCCAGCGCAGGGTCGGGTTGGTGGACGAGGACACGCCGCTGGTCACGTTGGCCGTGAACCCGGTGGAGGAGACGTTGTACAGTCGGACAGAGTAGCTGTTGGCCGTAGAGTAGTGCTGCATGGTGAGCATGACCTCCGGCGTCCCGCTGAACGCCTTGGAAAAGGTCACGCTCACCTGGGTCGTTGCGTTTGCCGCCGCAGACACCGCCACACTGCCGTGCAGCACCCGGGGCACGCTGTACCCATAGGTGCTCAGCGACCCGGAGAAGGATCCGTTACCGTCGATCGTGGCGTTACCGTAGATGTAGGCATTGCCGGTCAGGTCGATGCAGTCCGGGCCAAATTGCGCCGCCAGCTCGTCCAGTGCCCCGTCCGAATCTACGGGCCAGATTCTAAGGCCCGTTCCGGCTGACAAATAATAATAATATTTTTGCGTCTGCTCGTCATCGTAGTATCCGTAGCCATCGATGGAGCCGGATTGGATACGAACAAGATTGCTGCCCCCTGTACCACAGCAGATGCCATCCGTACCCAAATAGACTCCGCCTTCCCCATCCTTTGGGCTTACAGATGTTAAGCCGGCATAAAGGCTGTAGGGGCCAACAGACCAGCCGCCAACTGTAACAGACTCGTTCTCCACATCTGCCTGAAAGAGGATGTCGCCGTCGCTGTCCTTGACCGTCAACGCCCCGGTACTGATATAGTCGGCGTTGATGCCCTCCGCATAGAGCAGCTTTGCGATCACATCTCCGCTGACGGTAAACCCGTAGGGGTATGTCTCCCCGCCATCCGTGGAAAAGCCGATGGTCTCCGCCGTGAGCTTGATGACATTGGCAGAGTCGTCCAACGCAGGCCGATCGTGCAGGTAGTAGATGGTGGAGCCGTCATCCTGCTCCTCCGTCGTGCAGTACAGGCCGGAGCTGGAGTTCAGCGACTCCTGGAGCTTTTCCACCGCTGCTGAGGCGTTGACCGCCGCATTGTACGCCTCCTTCGCCGCCTCATAGCTGCTGGACAGGCTGACCTCGGAATAGTCGAACGTCCCATCGGAAAACACGTTGCAGTCCACAAAATACAGGCTGTTGGTGCTGCCGGAGGTGTACGTTGGTTCTGTATCCTCCCAGTCGCCACCGGGAGGATAGGCGGCCGGTTTATCCGGCGCAGACAGGGTGGAGGATTGTAGCAGATAATACCGGTAGCAGCCCTCCAAATCCACCACCGTAGCTAACGTAATAGACCCACTGGCAAGAATCGCCATAGCTCAGCCCTCCAGTTGAGCGATATAGGTAGCCTTGCTGTCCACGTCACCGGCGTCAATGGTCAGCGTCTGCCCGGAGGCGGAGGAGGCGCCGCTGCCGTCCTTGTACCAGTAGATCGTCCCCAGAGCGGCGATCTGTGCAGTCGTCAGCTCTACTCCGGCCTGATACACATGGGCGGTCAGGACGGTGGAAATGGCGGAGTTTTTGAAGATCGTCCCGTTGGAGCTAGTAATACTCATGGTAATAGCATCCGCCCCGTCGCTTCCGTCTATTCCCACGTAGCTGACGCTGTAGGAGGTTGTGGAGGTTCCGTCGCTGTAGGTAACCACCGTCTTTGTCCACAGATATTGACCCGCGGACACGGAGGGAATCGTGCCGCTCCATCCGGTCGTCGGGGTGGTAGTCCCGGAGTCGCTGGCTACATAGGTCACGCTGGTGCCGGAGATGGAGACGCTGGTTCCATCCACCCCCACATAGCTGACGCTATAAGAGGTGGTAGAGGCTCCATCACTGTAGGTGACAACCGTTTTTGTCCACAGATACTGCCCCTCAGAGACAGATGGGATCGTGCCGCTCCATCCGGTCGTCGGCGCCGTTGTTCCGGAGGTGCCCGCCGCATAAGTGACGCTGGTACCGGAGATGGAGACGCTGGTGCCGGAGGCTCCTGTAAAGGCGATGCCGTAGCTGAACACCTTTTCGATCGTGACCCCGGCGGATGCGATGTAGACCGGAATGGTGACAGTCCCGCTCTCGTTGACAGACGAGCTGACAGAGATAGTCAGCGTGGGTGCAGTGGTATCCCCGTCAGAGGACACCGTGACACCGGTGGGAGCGGTGACATTGCCCACAGTGACAGAGCATGCTACCTGAGACGCACCCTGCATGGCAATGACCTGTGTGGTGGTGCTTGCGGCGATGGCGGCAGAGGTAGAGCCGAGAAACGTATGGGATTCGCTGGTCAGGATGACGGAATACGCATCCGTGACATCCACAATGGAGATTTGGTCAGAGGATTTGACTGCCATGATTGGCTCCTTTCACGTTTTGGTTGGATGCTTCAAATATTCAGGGTGCATTGGAACACCGCCTTGGTGTCCACGTCGTCAGGGGACAGGGCAAAGGAAAATCCGCCGTCCGACAGTCTGGAATCGCTGGCGGAGATGACGCCGAAGGTGCTCTCGTCCATCTTCTGCCACGACCACTCCAGATAGGCGGAAGCGCCGAAGGCGCTCGCCAGGGCGTCGGAATCGGTAATCCGCAGGCTGCCGTAATAGATGACCACCGACAGCACCGTGGAGACGGCGGCGTTTTTAAACACTGTTCCCCGGCTGGAGTCGATGCGCATGACCACGGCGTCCTCGCCGTCCTCGCCGTCCCGTCCGCTGATGCTGACCGGTGTACTGTCCGCTGTCTTGCCGCTGGCGTAGGTAGTGCGGGTCATTTGCCACAGATACTGCCCGTCCTCCACGTCCGGAGGGATGGCGGCCCAGCCGCTCTCCGGAGCCTCCGTAACGGAATCTGAGACAGCGTAGAGGGTAGTCATTCCGGTGACGGTGTTCCGTTTCGCTGAAATAACCGCCGTCGTTCCCGCTGAGTTGTACTCGCTGGCGTTGCGCAGACCGCTCTCGGCGCTGTTGCGCAGGGTGGTCAGGCCAAAAAAGACGAAGTTCACATCCGTGATGACACTCTGGTAGCTGTTCCCCTTCCAGTCAGTCACGGTACACAGATCCATAAACTCCGCCAGAGGATAGGCGATATGGGTACCCTCAAACTTGCGGAAGGAGCGCCCAACCAGGTTCTCCCCTATCAGTGCCAGGGCGTTGTCCTCATCCCCGTAGATTAGGGGATTCTCCACCGCCAGAACATAGCCCTCCTCCCCATAGAGACAGGTCGTGTCCTCCTCGTCTACCGTGACGGTATTCTGCACCCCGGTAATGGTGATGTCGCTGGCATCCAGGGTCAGGCTCTTCCAGTTGACCAGCTCATGCCGATCCTCCCCGTCGAAGTCATAGGTCAGTATCTCCAGGTAGCCCTTCCGGTCGATGTGAGCGTTGCCTCCGGCAATCATGGCAATAAAGCCCAGCACCTCCCGGCAGGTGTATCCGCTGTCCGGAGCTTCGGCCACGCTGTAGTCGTAGTTGTTGAAATTCGCCGTGGTGTAGGCCAGGCCGCAGAGATCTACGATCTCCAGGAACATCTGTCGAAGGGTCGTCGGGTAGGTCAGGGAGGAGCTGTACGCCCGATCCGCCAGGTACATGTCGTCCACAGCGGTAATGATAACCGTCGTGCTGTATACCTCCGGGGAGACCACCGTAAACGTCCCCAACTCCACCTTCTCTGTCGTCTCTGACAGAGTGAAGGTGAGGTAGAGTCGGATCTTTGCTCCCGTGAAGGAGTAGGAGGCCAGCCAATCCTCGTCGTTCATCAGCTCCACCTGGATCGACCGACAGACTGCCTCTCCCAGAGGCAGCCCACCGGCGTCCGCCCCGTCGGTGACAGTGTTGTTGGTGGACAGAGTGAAGTCCTCCTCGCCCAGTTCCAGAGAGGTGCCGTCCTCGAAGGTGAGGACGGCGTTCTGCTTAAAGTCCGTCCGCTCCTCCATCAGCGTCCTGAACTCTGTGCTGACATCGATCATATGGGATTCACCCCCACCATGTTGAAGGACAGGGAATCGAACCGCTCCCTGTCCGTGTTCAGTCGCCCGATCTCCAGAGAGCCCTGGCCCACATAGAAGGTATCGCTCCGCCATGCCCCGTAATAGGGAGAGAAGTAGTGCAGGGTAAAGTTTTTCCCCTTTGCCACCATTTGGAGGATGGTGCTGACCTCCTCCGCTGTCAGCCAGGAGGCGGAGTAGCCAAAGCTCTCCACAGTGAACATGGGGGTAAAGTGGCCGGTGCCGCTCTGGACACGGGTGCTGTCCTCTGTGTATGTGGTCTCGAAATTGAACTGCAGCCCCTCGTCCGGCTGCCGGATCTCCGTGCCGTTGATGGTGATTTTTTCCTGTGCCATAACCTATCCTCACAAATCAAAGGGATTGTGTCCCGTCCGGGTCTGCTGGAGCTTGCCCTCCTCAATCACCTCGGAGAAGATGGTCTTTCGGTTGAGCTGCGCTGTGAAGGTATACTGTCCGCCCTTACCGGAGAGCCGCTTGTCCAGCTCCTCGCCTACAATACTTTTCAGCAGGGAGGCCGGAGCCTCCAGGTTCTGTCCGTTCTTCTGGTCACCCAGCACGGCGGCAAAGGGTGCGTTGGGCGGTATGACCGCCCCGGAGGCCAGGTATGGCACCCGGGTACGCACTGACGGCCCGGAGCCGCTCAGGGCTGCTGTTGCCAGAGCAGGTGTGCGGACACCGCTCTGCCGGATGGCGCCGATCACCCGGTTGATGCCGGAGGTGATGCTGCTGTGAACGGATCGGATCCCGGTCAGCAGCCCTCCCAGATTTCCGCCGCCCATTCGGGCCAGCTTTCCCGCCATCTGAGTGGCTACAACATCCGCCCATTCGGTGTGTCGCTCCAGCGGCACCAGAGCCTCCTTCCCGGCCTCTCCTGCCAAAAGACGTCCCCCGAACAGGGTCGCGGCGCTGACGATGCCGCCCCGGGCGGCTACGCTCATAGTCGCTCCGGTGATGGTGGAGCCGTTGGCGGCGATCTTCAGCTGCAGCGTTTTGCTGGTATCCACCAGAGTTTTCAGCGTCAACTTTTTGGTGGATTTCGGCGTCACATTGGCGTCCACGCTCACCGTTCCGATGCTCTTTGCCAGCTGGCTTTTGGTGGTCTGGTTGTTCAGAGTGCTGTTGACGCTTACCGCTCCTACACTGCTGGCCAACTGGCTTTTGGTGGTCTGGTTGTTCAGGGTACTGTTGACGTTTACCGTCCCCACGCCGTTTGCAATGTCCGTGGCAGAGGTCTGATTCAGCAGATCGGAGTACAGGGACACATCGCCTATGTCCTCCTCGATGTCCGCCGCCGTGGTGCTGTTGTCCAGCCCACTGTTGATGGAGACCTTGCCCACCTGATTGGACAGCTGCCGCTTGGTGGTCGTATTTTTCACTGCGGCCTCGATCTCCGCTCCGTCATAGATAGACAGCAGCTCGTCCTCAGAGGTCGTGTTCTCCATGGAGACCTCCGCCTCATATTCGGCCCCGTCTACGCCGGTCAGCTCCTCATAGGCATCGTCATCGCTCCACACGGCGGACAGCTCTGCCACCAGATCGAAGTCATAGTCGCCGGTCAGGAAGGCGATGGGGTCGGCAATGATGCCGGAGATCCATTCCCCGATGACGCCGAAGGTGTCGCCGATCTTGTCTGCGATGCTCGACACCTTGTCCGACAGCCACTCCCAGCCGCTGTAGACCGCCTCACCGATCCAGACAAAAAGCTGGGTCACGATAGAGCCCAGACCAATGGCCACCACCTCCACCAGCATGACCAACAGATCCCACAGGCCGGAGGCCAAACCCGCCCAGTCGATCGAGTTGAGCCAGTTCATGATGGCAGAAAACATCTCCAGCTTGTCCACGCCGCTCCACCAGTCCACCAGACCGGCCACAAAGTCCTCGAACACGCCGATGAAGTTGTTGATGAGCTTTGTGCTGGAGCTGCCCAGGGAAGTCCAGTTGATGCCATCGAAAAAGTCAGTTACCGCCTTGGCGATTTCCTTTCCGTCCAGAGAGCCCAGCCAGTTTGCCACCGTGGTAAAGGCAGAGGAGATGCCGGTGGAGAGCCCGCCGGACACCGTGCTCCAGTTGATGGTGGTGATCGCATTGTACAGGACGCGTGGGACGATTAGCTTGATCTCTGCCAGGGTGCTGCCCAGGGTGTCCCAATTGATGTTGCTCGCCAGGCCATCGACGGCGGTTCCCAGCTGAGCGCCGATGTTGTCCCAGCTGATGCCGGTGACCAGAAGGGACAGGCTGCTGAATATGGTGTTGACCCCTGCGGCGACGGTCCGCCCCAGCAGGTCAAAATCTACGCCGTCCACCAGACTGTTCAGTGTGGTGGTAAACGCCGTAATAAAGGCGGTAATCTGTGGCCCCACTGTCTCCCAGTTGATGGCGTCGTAGATCTTTTGTAGCCCGGTGTTGATATATCCGGCGATGGCCGTTCCCAGCCCTTTCCAGTCCTGGGCCTGGAACAGCGCCTTGATCTGGTTTGCCATGTTGGAGATGGCGCTGTCGATGGCCACCTGCTCGAACATGGAGGAGCCGGAGCTGCCGCCGCTCCCGCCTCCGCTGCTGCCGGAGCTGCCGGAGGAGGAGCTGCTGTCTGTGGAAAACCGGCTGATCTCGTCCAGACCGGAGAGATAGTCGTCCGCAGCATCTGCTGCGTCCCGGGTGGCGTCCGCTGCGTCGCTGGCGGAGTCCGCCGTGCCGGACAAGGAGGCCGCATAGTCCTCGTTGACCTCCGTCGCCTTCGTATAGCTGGACTGCCCGGTGAGCGTGGCGATAAACATCCCCACATAGTTGATTGCCCGGGCCAGCAGGTTGATTAGGGTGGTCAGGATAGGAGCTACCACGTTCAGAATGGGGGCAAAAGCGGCTGCAAACGTGTTCTTCAGCTTGGTCAGCGCGTTCATGACAGAGGAGATAGAGCTGTTCACCGTACTGGAGTACTGTGCCAGGTTCTCATATCCCTCCGTCATGGCGGAGCGCAGCCTGTTGAACAGGGTATACAGGGATTGGATGCCGACGCCGTATTTCAGGATGCTTTTCAGTGAGGTGGACGACGTTTTGCCGAAGGAGCTGACCCCCTTGACCGCCTCCTTCACCTTGCTCGTCAGGGTGGCGAACCCCTTTTTTGCCAGCTGTCCCACCTTGGAGAGGACGCTCTTGATTGCAGAGCCTACCTTCCCCAGGGCGGCGGAAAAGCCGTTCAGCACAGCAGGGGACTGCCCCGCCTCCTCGTTGAGCTGGTCAACTCTCCCCGTCAGCCCGGCAAAGAAGGTGTTCAGGGCCGCCTCCATCTGTTGCAGGCGCAGCTCTGCCGCCTCCAGCTGACGGTCAACACTGCCCGTATCTGCCGCCTGAGTGCTGGTTCCGGCCTGTTCCATCTCCCGGGCCCTCTGGATCAGATAATCGTATTGCTCCCGAAGTCGCTGGAGCTGCATCTCCCGTTGCTGATAGCCTCTGGTGTTGGCATTCCCGCCACTGTCCAGAAAATCCTCCTGCCGCTGCTCCAGCCGGTCGATCCGCTCCAGCGTTCGCTGGGCCTCCTTCGTGACGCTCTGATAGGCGTCGGTCTCCACCCGCTGGCCGGAGAGCTCCTCCTGCGCCTGCCGGAGCCGCTCTACCTTCTCCAGCTGCTGCCGGTACTGCTCGTTCTGTTTGACAAAGGCGTTAGTCTGCTTTTGGAGGCTGATCTCGGCGCTCCTGCCCACATTCTCCACCTTGTCCGCCAGCCGCTGGGCCAGTCCGGAGAGCTCCTTGCTCCCCGCCTTGTAGCCGCTGTTGTCGATCGCCGTGTCGATACGGATATGTCCGTCCGCACTGCTTGCCATCGTCTCTCACATCCCTCTCTCGCTGCCCTCCAGGGCTGCCAGGAGCCGTTTTTTCTCTGCCAGATCTTCCTCGCTGTACCTGGGTTTCAGGTCGATCAACGCCCGGTTCTCCCGGTAAAACTGCTGCTCCAGCTTTTCCAGCTTCTTTCCCCGGCTCTTTTTGTCCCGGATACATACCACCTGAGAATACAGGCTGTCGTTGCTGATCTCCAGATAGGCGCCCAGGAACGTCCACCAATGGAGCCGGTTGGTCATGCGAATCTCTGTGTTGAGTACATGGTTGACTCCTGTGACGATGAGCGGGGCGTCCTGCTCCCAGTCCATCAGCCGCCGGGCGGGCTTCCTGTCCTCCGGGATGTCCATGTCGATGAAGGAGACCGCCTTTTGGGCGGCCTCCTCCTTGAGTGCGTCCGGCATGGAAGCATAGTCTACATACAGGATATCCAGCATGATCTCCGCCCGCTCGTCCTCTTCATACTCCGGGTCGCTGAAGTACCGGAGGATGTCGATGACCGCCCGATAGTCCCATCGGATGTCCCAGCTGCGCCCTCCCACGGTCAGGGAGGTGGGCAGCTCCCAGGGATCCAGGGGATTCACTTGTGATACTTCGCCGTGGCCTTGCGGATCTTGGCGCGCTTCCGCTCCACCCGCTGAGAGGTCTGGCTGTTGATCAGACCGGCGATGCCATCCAGGACGTTTTCCACATAGAAGTCGCCGTCGCCCGTCAGCGTCAGCGGGTTGCACTTGGCGAACAGACCTTCTGACACGCTGTAGTTGAGCAGATAGTTCATCTGCTCCTTCAGCTTGTCGGTCAGTGCCAGCATCTCCTCACTCCCCGCGTCCGCCGGGACCTCCAGCTGCCCCAGCTCCTTCATCACACGCTGATACCGGGTCGCCAGGTCGATGTCGGCGGGGTTGAACCGGAACTGCCCGATCACCGAGCCGTCCGCGTCGTACACGTCCACAGTGACCGCCCCGGTATCAATGGTGAGCTTCAATGGTTCCATACCGTGCTACCTCCGTTCTGTCAGGTCGTCGCGGTGAACGCGTTGTTCAGGAAGGCCCCCTTCGTCCGGTCGCCCACGTAGTAGACGGTGAAGGGGATCTGATAGCCGGAGGTGTCCCCGCCGTAGGAGGTGGGCTGCACATAGCACTCCTGCTGGATGGCGGTGTAGCCGCTGGTGGCGTCTCCATCCCACAGGTGGACCTCCAGGGCGTAGGTTTTCAGGGTGTCCCCGGTGCTCAGGTTGTCGATAATGTCCTGGAGCTTCAGGAACAGGGCGGAATCCGGGTCGGCGTAGAACGGGTCGGCGTCGGCGGACTGCTCATAGCCGCTGTGCTTGAAGGTGCTCTGGCCCAGGATGTTTTTGCCCTGCTCGATGTCAGGATTCATCTCCACGTTGTACTCCTCCAAGTCGGTGCCCAGCCGCTCCCAGGCGGCGGTCTCATCTCCCAGGGAGAAGGTGGTGTCCAGGTAGTGGGCCATATACTTGCGTTCGACTTTAGCCATAATGAATCACTCCTCATAGATGAAAAATGCCGGTGCTACCGGCTGAACTCGTTGGTGTATTCCACGGTGACGGGCAGGACCCAGTCCTGAACGCCGCTCTCCTGGGGCTCTGTGCCGTAGGCGTTCTCCCGGGTGATGCGTTTGATCTCCCGCCCTGTGGACAGGTCGGGCCAGGCGGAGAGGACATAGCTCTCGCCGTCGATCACCGCCGTCTCCCGGCAGAGCCATTTGCCGAAGGCGTCCAGAAATTCCGAGACTGCCCGCTTCTGCCCCTCCCGGGCCGAAGCCCCTGCCCGGTAGACCAGGACAAAGGCATATCGGCAGGTCTGATGCACCCCGCCGATGATGTCCTCCCGCTCCTGGTAGACCAGCGCGCCGGAGCTGCCGGAGAGGGCGATGCCGCTCTCCCGCCCCAGCTCCTCAAACTTTACGCTTTCCCCGTCCTCCAGGCCGGGGAACTCATTGGCCAGCTCCAGCATGGCCTCGGTCAGCACCTCGTACCCTGCGGCGTCCGTGCCGATCGCCTCGTCTGCCATTGCAACCGCCTCACTTTCCCGTGATCTCGAAGTGGGGGAGGACGTGATAGGGGCCGCTGACGCCGGAGACCCGCCAGGCTTCGTCCATCGTCCGGTTCAGCCAGGCGAAAAAACCCTCGCCCAGCCGGTCGGTGTAGTCGGCGTCCTCCACGACACCGCTGCCGTCCCATTTTCCCCGCAGGAAACAGTCCCCGGGGGCGAAGCTGATGCTCTTGTCCAGCCCCTTCTCCAGGGCCGCCCACGCCTTGGGCGCCAGCCAGGGCAGACCGCCCACCGTCACGCCGCCGTCTCCGTCCGCCTCGCAGGGAATGTGGAGCACGGCGGCGTCTGTGCTGTCCGGGCCGTACCGTTTCAGGATGTGGCCCCGGTCAGTCTCCAGGTGGCAGCCGGTGAGGACGTAGGGATACCAGGCGCCGACGCTCTCCCGGTAGTGGAAAAAGGTGACGGTTTCGCTGAACATCTCATCACCTCATCCCCGCATAGAGCACCGGCAGGCCGTGGCTGTCCTTCACGCCGCCCAGATACAGCTTCGCCGCATCGTACAGCAGCCGGTTCGTTGCGCCGGGATTCCCTGCGGCAGACAGAGCGGCACTCCAGTCACGGGCGCCGTCCGCTGTCTGCGACAGAGAGGCGTAGCTGACGGACTCCGCCCCGGCGGACTGGGACGCCACCGCACCGGTTGCCGTCCCGTTGGCAATGGAGGCGGCAGAGGAGGCAGCGGCGACGGCAGCAGCCTCCGCCAGCTCCAGCAGATACAGCTTCTCCGCCACGGCGCAGGCGGCCTTGCCGATCCGTTTCAGGGCCCACTCGTTGGTGATGCCCCTCAACCGTCCTCCGGTGGCGGTGTCCAGAAAGTCGCTGGCCCGCTCCGCCAGCCGGGGAAAGTCGTCCTCCGGCACCACGTTCCCGTACCAGAAGCCCTCATAAAACGTGTAATCTGCGTACGCCATGTCACGCCGCCCTTACTTCGTCTTGCCGGAGGCGCTCTGCCGTTTAACGGTCTTGCGGGGGACCGCCTTTTCAGCGGCGGCCTCCTTTTTGACCTGTAATCCCACCGTCCTCATGTCTCAGCGCTCCTTACTGGTGGCTAATGTAGATGCCCGCCACCTTGTTGGCGAATACGTCCACGATGCCGTACTTCCGGTACTTGACGATGTAGGCGTCGCTGTCCGGGTTGTTGTCCGGGGAGATGACGGAGGAGACCACGTGCTTGTCCCACTTGATGAGACAGGAGGGCTCCACGATCATGAAGTTGATGTTCGCGCCGCCCTCGGACATCTGATAATGCCCGGCGGTCTCTCCGTCGCTCTTGCCGTCCAGCAGGTCGATGGCGGTGTAGAAGCGGCTCTGTGGCACGGCCACACGTCTGGCGAAGGAGTTCAGCGCCTCCCGGCTCTTGTAGGTGTCCAGCCCCAGGACGGCGTTGAGCAGGGTGGGAGTGGCGTACAGGATACGGCCTTCCTCCGTCACCTCTGCCTCGTCCATGGCGCTCTTGGCGGCCAGCAGAGCCTCCAGGAAGTCCTCGCCGCCGGTGTAGCTCTCGGTCACGGCGGTCACGCCCTCCTTGCCTGCCAGAGTGGCAAAGGTGAAGGCGTCGCCCTCCGGGGCCACCCGGGTGCGCATCAGCTCAGAGGAGGCCCGGCCGAAGGCGATGTTGAAGGTCTCCTCGTCGTCCATGGCGTCCACGGAGATCTTGGTGCCCCGGTCATAGTTGAACACGGCGCTCTTCCACACCACGTTCACCGAGCCGTCGGTGTAGCCGCTGTTCCGGTCGTAGTCGCCCAGACCGGAGACGTCGATCTGGGGATAGTAGATCTCGTTGGCGTTGACCCCCATCCGGACGACGCCGTCCGGAGAGGTCAGGTCGTTGGTCTTGCTGGCCTGCTTGTATACCTCGTCCAGAAGATCGGAGTACCGGGCCGCCAGTTCGATAGAATTTGCCATTGTCAATCAGTCCTTTCCAAATACATTATTTTTTAGGCGACAGGCCGAACCAGCTCCGCATCTGATTCTCGTCTGCCGTGTCGGTTCCGCCGGGAGCTCCCCGCTTCCCCGCCGGGGCGGTGAATCTCGCCGCATTCTGCTGCGCCTGTTGCTGCTGCTCGTCCACAAAAGCGGACGCATCCTTTTCCCGGATCTGTTCCACAAGGTCGTTCAGCCCCAGGATTCTGCCGTTGTCCAGCTTCAGCCCCGCCGCCCGGATCTGGGCCGTCACGTCCCGCTTGGCGGCCTCGCTGGAGAAGGTGATCTGATCCAGAGCGTCCCGGAGGGCGTCGTTGAAATCCCGCTCCTGGAGCTGGTTTTTGGCGTCCTCCTCTGCCTGCCGTGCCTTCTCCTTCCAGCTGTCCAGCTCCTGCTGGAGCTTGGCCGGGTCAATGCCCTCGAAGTTCTTCAGGGTGCTCTCCGCCGTCTCCGCCTTGCCCTTCCAGGTGTCCCGGTCATGGGTCAGCGTCTCGTTCTCCCGTTGGAGCTTCTTCAGGTCCTTGCCGTTCTCCGCCATGACAAAGGCGATCTGGTCGTCTGTCAGGCCCTGTGTTTTCAGTTCCTCGGTTTTCATGTGTTGTACCTGCCTTTCCGTTATTAGGTTGTTTTCAGGCGTGTAACCATCCACCAACGGCTGCCGATTTTAGGGCCCGGCCGCCCATATGAAAAAAGCAGCCGCCGGGTGCTGGTGCTGCTTTGATCATCGTGTTTGATTGTTGCGCACGGCGTGGGTTGGGGTGCGCATGCGTGCGTTGGAGGCTTCTGTTATACTGGCCAGAACTCCTCATTGGGCATCCCATCTGCAATCACCCGCATAGACACCAGCTCATCCGGCTTGGCAGCAATCAAAATCTGCAAGCCTGATTCCATCCCGAAAATAGTCATCATCTTTTTGGCGTCCCTTGCGATTTGTTTGCCGCACGCCTCCATGCCGACAATCATTGTCTCAAGCTGCCATTGGTTGTATTCTGTCATATCCATGGCCATATTGTTCCTCCTTTTGGGCATAAGAAAAGCACGGCTTACGTCGTGCTTGCAAGAGAAAAGGGAACTGCATTTTTAGTGCAATCCCCTTTCCCTGTTTAAGATGGACTTTGGCGGGCGTCGCTTCTCCCGCATCTCTCGGGTTTCCCCTGTCATACCATCGGCGTGTGGTCGCAACGAAATTTACCACCTCAAAGCCCATTTATTGTATGGCGAAGGGGCCGCCCGAAAGCGACCCCCAATAGAGCGGCTATTTGGCAGGCGTCCCGTTCTCCTGCATCTCTCGGGTTTCCCCTGTCAGTACCATCGGCGTGTGGTTGGGACGAAATCTACCACCTCAAATAGCCTCTTCTATTCTATGGTGATTATACCATGATTATTCCCGCTTGTAAAGAATTTTTTTGTTCCTCAACAGGCGTTTCCATTCCTTTTCTTTCACTTTTTGGAATGTAATGATGGAATTTTTGTAATCTTCTGGGTCTTTTGACGTTTTCAGGCGAAGAACTAGGCGATATTGTTTTCCGTTCTCTTCAATCTGTCTCAGGACAATAGCAGTACTTGGTTTTTCTGATTTGATGATGTAATCCGGGTCTCGAATAATCGTTTCCGCCCATCTCTCGCAAATCTCGTAGTCATCCGGGTGCCGCTCTTTGATGTGCTCTATTTGCTTTTCCGTGATAACAACTTCGTCTGTTGCAATATCGCTCGTTACGCAATGGTATATTTCCGGGTCGAGTCTGCATACCTGGCGCACATCCTGCACCTCATCTCTCTTTGATGCTTGGTTTATTATACCAGACTCCCCCGAATTTGCAACTCCGTTCTTCCCCTCCACATACTTCTCATACCACTCTCGATAAGTCATATACCCCGGAATGGTAACAGATTTCCCCGTCACCGGGTCACGGGCCGCCCGGTTCACCCGATTCAGCTGCGCCTCATCCATATCCGGCATGGTCAGATCAAGACCCGAATCCCATACGGCTCCAGAATCTTCCTGATGTCCCCCTTGCCGTACTTGGTCAGGCCCAGCCCGGATATCTTCTCGTCCCACTGGCCGTTGTCGGTCAGTTTGCGCAGATCCAGCGTTACGCCTTTAAGCTGCCCCCAGTGGCAGTTGCAGAAGTTCTCCACGCTAGTAAAGAAATAGGCCCAGGGGTTGCCGTGTACGTTTCCATGGGACAGGTCGCTTTCGCACCACGCCACAGCGTCCTCCCGGCTCATCATGAACCGGATGCCGGTGTTGTGGCCTGCCCTTCCTGCTGTGTATAGAAAAGCCCAGTCGGACAGTGTTTTTCCGCCGGGCGGCCCGGTCACAGACGGCTCAGGCGTTGCCGGTCTGCTGAACAATGAGAGCTGTTCTTCCATTCGTACCTCCTGAAAATGAGCATGAAAAAACCACGTCTTGCTCAGGTCAGCAATTCGCGGCTCATTGTAATTTTCAATTTTAGATTGATGGCTGCAATATTCCAGCCATAAGAAAAGCACGATGTCTCTGCACCGTGCTTCTCAAGTCAAATTTGATTTTTACTGCGCCAGATACTTTTGGGTATGCTCCGTCTGTTCAAATCTCAGCCCATCAGCTTCTCGTTTCACCCATAGGACATCAGGGAGCGGCGTTTCATCAAGCAGACCGTCCCCAGATTCGAGCTCTGGGCCATAATACAACAGCACCAGTGAGTCTTTGTTTGAAGCTTTTACCATGTGTTTCGCTTTTTCGAAGCTCAGCCCATTTTGTGCGCAATACTCTGTAATAGACCCTTCCCATTCTTCAAAACGGTCACACATCATAATCACTCCTTCCAAAACACATAATAATCACCAACAGAATTATAAATGCAACTGCTAGGCTGGTCAAAGCAAGCCAACACACTTTTATCCCCTGATGACGGAATCAAGCAGCTTGTCCCAGTTCCCGGATGGGTATGTCCGCTCCAGGTATACCCCGCAGCCGCCAATTCCCTCGCCTCTTCCAGAGTAATGTTGACCATAACGCTGTTCCCTCGAACAATAAGACGGTCTCCTCCCTTTGTAAACATGGCAAACTCGTCTCCAGTCTTTGCGGTCAGTGCCGACAGGTCTGTCATGTTTACATCGGACTTGGAAATTGTCACCCGGCTGTCGTATTCCTGTAAGCTGTCCAATAACGCCTGTTGTCTGGTATTCAGCTCCACGTCGAAATGCAAAATCGCCCCGGGTTTTCCCCGGCTCGTATTCCGCTGCTCTATCGGGCTGTCGATGCTGCTAATAGTCACGCTGTTATTGCCTAATTTTATTATACCAGTTTCCCCCGAACTTGCAACGGTTTTCTCCCTATCCGCCACCCGCAGCCGATCATATTGCGCCGTCAGCCCGTTCTCTTGACAGAACTGATTATACGCCTCATCCTGGCGGCTGAGCCTGTTCTCCAGTGCGCTGTATTCCGCCTGTAGATCGGCGTTCTCCGGGTCGGCCTCCAGCTCCAGGGCCTTGACCTGCAGCTGCCGACGGGTCTGGCGGATGGCCCGCTCCATGGCCCGCTGCCGCTGCTCCAGCCTGTACCGCTGCCGGTTCTCCTCCGTGTCGATGGTCAGGTCGCCGTTCTCGTCCAGGTAGGGGTTGCGCAGCCGCTTGTCCCATGGCTTGTGGCTGTGGCGGCAGTTGTACCCGTGCAGGCCCAGAGGGTTGACTACCCTGCCCTCCCCCGTCTCCGGGTCGATGTCGTAGCCCGTCGTCTCCAGAAGATTGGGATACCCCGGCTCGCTGCCCCGGATGCGGTAGACCCGGCCCTGCCACCGGTCATGCCCCGCCAGCTCCGGCTGATTCTTCCCCTTGACCCTGGCTCCCAGGTGGGCGGAGACCAGCACCAGCTCGCACCCGCCCTCCGTGATGTATTGGTTGGTCACCTGGGCGGAGGTCTGGTTCATGGAGGTCACCACGCAGCAGCGCACGGCAGCCTCCAGGCTCCGCCGGGTGCCCGTGGGGTAGTCCACATACACGCCCCGCCCCGCGTACTCGTCCAGCACCTGGTTGACGGCGGCAGAGTAGCTCTGGGTGCCGGAGGCCACCCGCAGCTCCGCCTCGTCCATCAGATTCATCAGGTCCCGCTGCGCCTGGTCTGCGGTGGTGCGGGTCAGGTTTTCCAGCTCGCCCCGGGTCTTTTGATACTCCGCCTCCATCACGGAGCGGACGGCCTCGTTCTCCAGCGGGGAGGCGGCGGAGATCTCCATCTCCTCCAGGGTGGCTGCGTCGTCCGCCCAGGAGGTCAGCACCGCCTCCTGAAGCAGCCGCTTCAGCTCGGCCCGGCTCTCCCCGGTCAACGCCTGTAGCCGCTCCAGAATGGCCTCCCGACTCTTGCCCAGCTGGAGCAGCTTATACACCTGCCGATCTGCGGTGGCGGTCAAGCTCCCGGCGGCGATCATCCGGCGGGCGGTGTCCTCCAGGATGAAGTCCTCCAGCCCCCGGTACAGCTCCAGCAGCCGGTCCTCCTTGTGCACAAAGTCCAGCGGGGTCAGCATGGTCTATCTGCCTCCCGCTGTGCGCTGCACCAGCCGGAGCCAGCGCTTTTTGTGCAGCCGTTTGGCCGTCTCGAACCAGGCGCCGCCGGTGCCGCGGTGGTGGTATTGGAGTTTCCTCTGGGTCGGATACTTCTTGGGCGGAGACCGCCAGCCCACCAGGTTCCCCGCCTCGTCATACTGGGGGAGGTTCGGCCCGTACACCACGCCGGTATACTGGTAGTGGGCGTAGGGAGAATCGTACTCCAGCACGCCCCCGTATATGCCGTTCGGATAACGCACGCTGCCCCGCAGTCCCCCCTGCCGGAAGGGGACAAGGGGCTCACAGTCCGCCGCCACCTGGAGGTTGAGCAGCTTTTGGGCCTCCTTCAGATTTCCGTCCAGCCGCTTCGTGTCGATGTCGATGTCCACACCGCCGGAAAAGTAACGGATGCGCATGGCTCATTCCTCCCCGAACAGGCCGCCGTCCTTTGGCTGTGCCGCCTGCTCCAGCGCCTTGGCCTCCGTCTCTGTAAAGCCCTCGAATTTGGTCAGGTAGTACCAGAAGGGCACCTTGCCCTGGGTCACATACTTCCACCAGGTCTGCTTGTCCTCCTCGGCGTTGAAGGTGATATCCCCGAAGTCATAGGTGATCTGATACGTCCCGGCGGGGGCCAGGGCGTACAGGTCGGCGTAGACGCTCAGGGCGTAGACCGCCCCGTCCAGGCAGCTCTCCAGCCGGTCACGCACGTCCTTGATGAGCTGGATGGTGCGCCGGTCGTCCGCCTCCACCTGGGTGGCCGTCACCATGCCTGTCTTTTCGCTGAACACGAAATAGCCGTTGCTGAACCCGCACTTGTACCCCATCTGAGACAGCAGGGCGTTGATGCCCGCCAGCCTAGTCTCTGTGTTCAGGGACGGGACGATCTCCTGATAGAAGTCCTCTGTCCCGCTGCCGAACACGTTCCGGACATAGTGGGGCAGCTTGGGCCGGTGCTTGCCCTTCACCTTCTCTCCGTCCGGCAGCAGCAGCCGGTCGTCCGCCAGGATGAGCTTCTCGCTGTCGAAGATCTCCCCGGCGTTCCGGCTGTATGCCACGTCCAGATCCCGCAGCTCCTCCAGGGCGTTACAGAATACCGGCAGGCCCAGAGGAGAGGTGGGGTCGATGTGGTTGGCCCCGGGCATCCGGAGCACGCCGAACATGGGCCCGTCCAGACTCTCCCCGTTGGCTTTTAGAATGGGCGGCGTCTCCTCCATCAGTCCCGCCCAGCGGGTCTCCTCCAGGGCCACACGCCGCCCCAGCGCCTCCTCAGACCGGGAGACAAAGGCCCGGTTAGAGATGTAGTAAGGGCGGCTCCCGTCCTCCCCCTGCTCGAACCGATGGTACTCCAGACGGGTGTAATACTGCTCTCCCTCCACGTAGCTGTCCTTGAAGATCACTCCCTGGATGTCATCGCCGCTGTAGCTGACCAGGAGGATGTCAAAGGGAGTGAACAGGTCAAAGCCCCTGCCGTTGGGCTTGAGGAGGACGGTGCCGTAGGCGGCAGCCTGCTCCACCCAGGCCCGGAGCTGGAAATAGTCCCGGTCAAGCTGGGACTGGAGCCATGCGCCCCTGTCCCCGCCGTCAATGTGTATCCCGATGGCCAGCGTGGTCAGTCTCGCCACCTCTGCGCAGACGGAGCGGGCAAAATGCACCGTCCGCACGCCGTCGGCGCCTCCGGCCCATTCCGGCGTTCCCCGGTAGATATGGGCGCAGGTCGTCAACGCCTCGTCCATCTCGGTGGAGCGGGGCGCCCTCACCTGAAATTCCTGTTCCGCCTGAGATCGAAACAGCATACCAAACCACCTCCGAATCTGTGCAATCAGGCCCATACTGCGGCCTCCCGTCTATGCGTGGTTTCCACGCCGACCGGACACCCGCTCCAGGGCATAGCGCATGGCGTCCAGGGTGTGGTTGTCGTGATCCGGATAGGCCGATATGAGATTGCCCTTTGCGTCTCTGTCAAACTCATACTCCAGCGCCTCCCGATATGCGTTGGGCGTCCGCCGCCGGTCTATGACGATGGTGCGCACCTGTAAAAATTTGAATCCGTACTCCACCGAGCCAGGGCCCTTGACCGCCCTTCGAGCGGGCAGCCCCATGTCCCGCAGGTCGTTCACCGACTTCGGCTCTGCACCGTCGCAAGTGATCTCATAGTCGCCATAACCCCGCTCCAGGAGCCAGTCGCCCGCCCGCCTGTTGCTCCAGCGGTTGACGTACAGCTCGTCCAGCAGATAGATTTTCTCCTGTCGGCTGTCGTAATACAGACGGACGAAAGCCAGCGGATCAGGGTAAAAGCCCCAGTCAAGCCCCTGGTAGATACGATCCATCCCACGGATCTCCTCGTCCGTGATGTCCCGCAGCTCCAGGAAGGTGAACACGTTGGTGCCCAGTCCCACCGGCTCACCCAGATATTCGTGCCGGTATGCCTGCTCGTTGGCCTGCCGCAGCCGCTCTGCGTCCGCCAGAAACTGGGCTCCCAGCCACTTCTCCGGAACTGCCCGGTAGTCGCTCCTGTGGCGCAGACTGTCCGGGCGAGGCTCGGTCACGTACTCGTTGGCCCAATTGTTCCGGCTGATGGGCGGGTTGAATGTCTTAAAGACGACAAAGGTCTCCCCGCCCCGGAGAACGGACTGCTGCACCGTCCGCAGCTCCTCCGGCCCGGCAAACTCGTCCAGTTCTTCAAACCAGAGAAACTTATAGTAGCCCCGGTTGGCCTTGATGGACTTGGTTTTCTTCGCCTTGTCCAGGCCCCGGAAGATGATCTTCTGGGGTGCGTCGGGCCGCCCGTGATAGACGCACTGCATGGGGCTGACGGAGCACGTCCACAGGCTGTCCGCCCCCAGTGCGGAGATCGCCCACTGGATCTGCTCAAAGACGGAGTCCCGAAGGGTCACGGCGTACTTGCGGAATACCACCGCATTGGCCGCCGGGTCTTTCATCATCCCCAGCACGATCTCCGAAGCGGCGAAGGTAGACTTGCCGCTCCCCCGGCCCCCGTACAGATCGTAATAGGTGTGCCGCCCCGCCGCAATATCCCGGTGTACCCCATAGAAGGCCGGGGCGATTACATCAGTCAGCCTTGTCTGCATCCGGTATGTCGTCAACGATGGTCACCCCTCCGCCGTTTTCCGGTTGCTCACGTTCCGGCCTGTCCCGCCACCTGTCCGGGCGGCGGTTTTTCAGCCAGAAGATCTGGGCGGTCACATCCGGCAGCACCGGCTTGGTAGTCGTCACCGTTTTCGTCCCCTCTCCGGTTTCCTCCACCCTGGTTTCCGTGGCCTCATACCCGGTAGCCCGTTTGAACAGCGCATTTTCCACCTCATAGTCGGCTACTTCCTTGCCCTTTTTTAGGGCTGCCGAAACTGCCGGATACTTATCTCGCCACTCTCGTAATGTAGAGTATGAGCACCCGCAATTCTTTGCGATCTGCTCATCCGTCAGCCCGTCCCGAGCCCAACCCTCCAGCAGCAGAAGGCCCTCCGGCTCCAGCCATTTTTGATATTTGCCCTTCGCCACAACGGGCCTCACCACCTCTCTGCGGGCATGAAAAAAGCCGCCTGTGGGGCAGCTTTCGCAATTATTTTTTGATTTTCTCTTGAAAAACGCTTGACATTTATGCGCATAATGCGTATAATAATGTTGTCAGGAGGTGAACCGCTTGTCTCCAAAAGAGATTGAAAAAATCATTCTGGCGGATGGTTGGAGGTATAAAAACTCCAAAGGCGATCACAATCACTACATCCATCCGACAAAGCCGGGAAAGGTCACGATTCCCATGAGCAAAAAGAAAAGCGACCTGCACCCCAAAACAGTCAACAGCATCCTCAAGCAGGCGGGGTTGAAATAGACCTCGCCCCTTGGGGGCGCAAACCATAAATTCAAAACAGGAGGAAAGCAAAAAATGAAACTCACCTATCCGGCCGTTTTTGAGCCGTTGGGGGATGCTCCGGGTTATACCGTCACCGTCCCTGACCTGCCCGGCTGTGTCACCGAAGGGGACAGTTTGGCAGACGCCATCATTATGGCAGAGGACGCCGCCTCTGGTTGGGTACTGGATGAACTGGAGGACGGAAAGCAGCCCCCGAAGGCCTCGGAACTGGCCGCAGTACACACGGAAAACGGCCAATTTGTCAGCCTGCTTGCCCTGGACATGGATCGGTATGCGGAAAAGTACGGTGCAAAAGCCGTCCGCAAAAACGTCACTATCCCGGCATGGCTGAACACCTACGCAGAAAGCCTGAACCTGAACTTCTCCAAGGTTCTGCAAGACGCCCTGCAGGAGCTGTACCAGACAACCTGACTCCCCTCACCCCGCCTCACAGGGCCATCCCCGTGGGGCGGTTTTTTGTGGAGAAAAAGCGGAGCGCCCCGGGGGAAACAACAAAGCCCGGAACGCTCCAGAGTTAGGAGGGCCAGAAGCGTAGGCCGCAGCAGCCTTTAGACGGGGAAGAAGAAGGGAAACCCGTCGCCCTCTTGTGGACGCTTTCGACGATAATATTGTAACATGGTTTTCCGGATATTTCGTCCCCTCTTTTTCCCCTCTTTTCCCGGTCAGGTCTCTGTCCAGCCATAGAGCAGCAGGGCGAATCGGCGCAGAGCGGCGTCCTTTTTCCGGTAGACATGGGACTTTTCGATGTTCAGCTCCTCCATGAGCCGCTCAGCCGCCCCACGCTGGCGGTGGATGTAAAACCGCTCCAGGATGAGCCGCTCCTCATCGGTCAGCTCACCCAGAGCGCCGTCCACCAGGGCCAGCCAGCGGAGGGTGTTCTCCCTCGCCCGGGCCAGCTCCTCCCGCTGGGCCAGATTGCTGATCAGAGCGTCCTCCC
>JAJPXB010000061.1 GCA_021205695.1 Clostridiales bacterium | reverse complement strand
TGGACTCTGTTAAACTTTTACACGGAAGTGTTCAACTTGCACTTGCAATTTTCGTACAGAAAAGATTTATATATAATTTGTTTCAACGGGGGAGCACCATCTACTCCCCCAGGTATATGGCAGCCTTCGTGCTGCAACACCATCATTTTAAAAAGGAGGACAAAACATGAAGAAGATCCTTGCTCTGGTGCTGGCCATGCTCATGGCCCTGTCTCTCGTAGCATGCGGCAGCACCTCCACCGATGACACGGCCGACGACAGCAGCGATACCACCGCCGCTGAGGAGACCGAAACCGAAGAGGAAGAGGTTGAGGCCGAGGCTGAGGCCGATACCGATGCCGACGCCGAGGCGGAGGAGACCAGCAGCGGCGAGGTCGCCGACTCCATCACGCTGTGGACCTATCCTATCGGCAACTGGGGCGATGAGGCCACCGTTAACGAGCTGGTCGCCGGCTTCGAAGAGGCCACTGGCATCAGCGTCACCGTGGAGTATCTGGACTACACCAACGGCGATGAAAAGGTCAACACCGCCCTCGCAGCAGGCGAGGCCCCTGACCTGATCATGGAAGGCCCCGAGCGCCTGGTCGCCGACTGGGGCGCCAGCGGCTACATGGTGGACATCTCCGACCTGCTGGACGACACCGACATCGCTGAGATCAACTCGGCCGCTCTGGACGCCTGCTATGGCGAGGACGGCGCAGTCTATGAGTATCCTCTGGTTATGACCGCTCACTGCATGGCCATCAACAAGACCGTGTTCGAGGCGGCTGGCGCAATGCAGTACCTGGATGAGGAGACCCACCTGTGGAACTCCTCGGAGGACTTCTTCGCAGCAATCGAGGCCGTCTATGAGTACACCGGCGCCACCGTGGGCGCTGTCTACTGCGGCGGCCAGGGCGGCGACCAGGGCACCCGCGCTCTCGTCAACAACCTGTACGGCGGCACCTTCGCCAGCGCTGACCACACCTCCTACACCTGGAACTCCGAGGAGAACATCCAGGCGCTGCAGGCTCTGGTGGATTGCGAAGGCATTGAGTTCGACGCCTCCATCGTCGGCGGCGACGAGATCGCCCAGTTCTATCAGGGCACTCTGAACGTGGCCTTCTGCTGGAACATCGCGCAGCAGCTCGATCCCAACAGCGCCGGCACCGGCTCCGGTCTGACCCTGAGCGGCGACGAGATCCTGTTCATGGCGTTCCCCACCGAGGACGGCTCTGATCCCGAGCTGTGCGGCGGCATCTGGGGCTTCGGCATCTTCGACAACGGCGACGACTCCAAGATCGCTGCTGCCAAGCTGTTCATCCAGTACATGTGCGACTCTGAGGCCACTGCTGACGCCGTGACCGCTGCCAACTACTTTGCTGTCCGTGACACCGTGGAAGATGGCACTGTCGATATCTCCGACATCTGGGCCGACAATGAGATCATGAACGAGTACAATGTTCTGATGCAGTACCTGGGCGACTATTATCAGGTCACCACCAACTGGACTGCTGCTCGCTATCAGTGGTGGAACATGCTCCAGGTCATCGGCGCCGGCGGTGACGTGGCGGAGGCCGTGGAGACCTATGCCACCAACGCTGACAACGGTATCTCCGAGTAAGCTGTGCCCTTGAGCAAAGCGTAACCATCCATAGCTGTTTGATGGGTCGCGCACCCCATCCCCGCGATGCGCGGGGGTGGGGTGTTTTTACACAGGCGGGGGAATACAGGGTCAGCCCAGGCGGCCCACTTTCCCTGAAACCGTTTCTTTAAGAGAGGGGCGTTTTTCTTGGCAAGAAACAAAAACCAGCCGGCGCCGAGTCGGGCACTGGTGCGCAGAGAGACAGTCTCCGGCTATCTCTTTATGCTGCCCAGCCTGATCTTCTTCGTTGGCTTCGTGATCCTTCCCATGATCCTGTGCATCTATACCTCCTTCTTTGACGCAAACCTGACCGCCAATGGAGAGGATGTCTTTATCGGCTTCGCCAACTATGTGGAGCTGTTCAACGATGAAATCTTCCGCAAGGCCCTGCTGAACACCTTTATCATCGTGGTGGTCAGCGTACCGGTGACCTGCGTGTTCTCTCTGTGGGTCTCCTCGGTGATCTACAAGCTGAAGGGGCCCCTGCTGTCCCTCTTCCGCTGCATCTTCTACCTGCCTGTGGTCACCGGATCTGTGGCCGTCACTGTGGTGTGGAAGTGGATCTACAACTACCGTACCGGCGTGCTCAACGATGTGCTGACCAGCCTGGGCGTCATTGACAGCAATGTGAACTGGCTGGGCGACTCCAGCACCGCCCTGGCCTGCATCATCGTCATCCTGCTGACTACCTCTGTGGGTCAGCCCATCGTGCTCTATGTGTCCGCCCTGGGCAACGTAGACACCTCTCTGACCGAGGCCGCCGAGGTGGACGGCGCCACCGACCTTCAGGTGTTCTGGAGGATCAAGTGGCCCCAGATGATGCCCACCACGCTTTACATCCTGGTCATCACCACCATCAACAGCTTCCAGTGCTTTGCCCTGATCCAGCTGCTGACCTCCGGCGGCCCCACCAATTCCACGAACACGGTCATGTACTATATCTACTACACCGCGTTCAAGCTCTACCGCCTGGGCTACGGCAACGCCATGGGCGTGATCCTCGCCATCTTTATCGCCCTGCTGTCTGCGCTGCAGTTCAAGCTGGCCGAGGAACGGTAAGGGGGTGTCGGTATGAATTCAAGTGTTAAGAGTAAGCATCCCAGCGCATACAGGGTGGTCTCCCTGATCGTCCTGATCATCTTCGCAATCCTGTTCCTGTTTCCGCTGTACTGGATCATCACCGGAGCGTTCAAGCCTACCACCGACATCTATTCCACTGATACGGTCTGGTGGCCCACCGAGTGGGTGACGACCAACTTTGAGAAGCTGTTCTCCACCCGCTCTGCGCCCCTGTTCACCATCGGCGATATCGAGGGGCCGACGGTGCCCGCCGCCATCCGCTGGCTGGTCAACAGCGTGTTCATGTCTGTTATGGCCATGCTCCTGACTTGCGTGACCGCCTCAATGGCCGGCTATGCCATCGCAAAGAAGCGGTTTATCGGTCGGGGCGCGGTATTCACTCTGATCGTGTGCGCCATGGCCTTACCCAAGCAGGTCATCCTCATCCCCCTGATCCGTGAGATCTCTGCCATGGGCCTGTATAATACCCTGTGGGCTGTCATCCTGCCAACAGTGGGCTGGCCCTTCGGCGTATTCCTGATGAAGCAGTTCTGTGAGGGCGTCCCCGGCGAGATGCTGGAGGCCGCCCGCATCGACGGCGCAGGCGAGGCCCAGACCTTTGTGCAGATCGTGATGCCCCTGATTAAGCCGGGCATCGGCGCACTGGCCATCTTCACCTTCATCAACAGCTGGAACGACTACTTCACGCAGCTGATTATGCTGACCAGTAGCTCCAACTACACCATCTCCGTCGGTATCGCCACCCTCCAGGGTGAGAGCTCCACCGATTTTGGCATCCTCATGGCCGGCGCCGCCCTGGCCGCTGTGCCCATTATCACCGTGTTCCTGATTTTCCAGAAGTACTTCACCCAGGGCATCACTATGGGAGCGGTCAAGGGCTGATTCTGCACGACGCCCCTGCCCGTGCGCCCTCCCAAATCAACAATGCAGTGGGGGAGGTGCTGTGCCGCACCTCCCCCATTTGAACTGCTTCGTTCAACGATCAGATTAGGAAAAGGAGACTGAACATGAAGGACATCACCAGATACCAGGGTATCATTCCCGCTTTCTATGCCTGCTACGACAAAAACGGGGAC
Organism: Clostridiales bacterium; assembly: GCA_021205695.1. Taxonomy (GTDB): domain Bacteria; phylum Bacillota; class Clostridia; order Oscillospirales; family Oscillospiraceae; genus Onthomonas. The sequence goes on along the minus strand of JAJPXB010000061.1, from coordinate 21,009 downwards.
ATCTCTCCCGCCGCTGTCCGGGCGCTGACCCGTCACCTGGCGGCAAAGGGAGTCAAGGGCGTCTATGTGGGCGGTTCTTCCGGCGAATGTATCTATCAATCCGTGGCAGAGCGCAAGCTGGTGCTGGAAAACGTCATGGAGGCTGCCGAGGGCAAGCTGACGGTGATCGCCCATGTAGCCTGCAATAATACCCGGGACTCCATGGAGCTGGCCCGCCACGCGGAGAGCCTGGGGGTGGACGCCATCGCATCCATTCCCCCCATCTACTTTCACCTGCCCGACTACGCCATCGCAAAATACTGGAACGATATGAGCGAAGCCGCCCCCAACACCGATTTCGTCATCTACAACATCCCTCAGCTGGCGGGGGTGGCTCTGACCATGCCTCTGTTCCGGGAGATGCTGAAGAACCCCAATGTGATTGCCGTCAAAAACTCCTCCATGCCGGTACAGGACATTCAGATGTTCAAGGACGAGGGCACCCGCAATGGACGGCCCTTCGTGGTGTTCAACGGCCCGGACGAGCAGCTGGTGTCCGGTCTGGCCATGGGCGCAGACGGCGGCATTGGCGGCACCTACGGGTTTATGCCGGAGCTATACCTGAAGCTGTTTCAGCTGGTAAAGGCCGGAGATATTGTCAGCGCCAGGGCGCTGCAATACGACGTGGACAACATCATCTACGCCACCTGCGCCACCAAGGGCAATATGTACGCTGTCATCAAGGAGATCCTGCGCCGCCGGGAGGGCCTGGACGTGGGCGGCGTGCGGGAGCCGCTCTACAATCTGGTGGAGGCGGATATGCCCCAGGTAGAGGTCTGTGTGAGCATGGTAGACGCCGCCATGAAGAAGTGGGTCGGATGAACTGTCTGCCGAGCAACGTTAAAGAGACCTGCGTGAGAGAAAACCGCTGGGAGCTGCCGGAACAGGCGGCACCCGGCGGTTTTTGCTCCGGGAGATCGATACACATATATTGTCCCAGATAGGCTGCTCTCACGAATTGCTTTTTCGTCCGTCGTGTGATATAATAACCTAGCGAACCGGCTCCGACGCTGTGCCGGAGCGGAGGAAAGGAGGCCAATATGGAACGCGTTCAAAAGAAATTCGGGTTCGGCTGTATGCGTCTGCCCATGCAGGGGGACGAGGTGGATCTGGATGAGTTTTCCCGTATGGTGGACACCTTCCTGGAAAACGGCTTTAACTATTTTGATACCGCCCACGGCTATCTGGGCGGCAGGAGCGAGACGGCAATTCGTACCTGCCTGACCAGCCGCTATCCCCGGGAGCGTTACATCCTGACAGACAAGCTCACCGATGAATACTTCAAAAGGCAGGAAGATATCCGCCCCTTTTTCCAGAGTCAGCTGGAAGCCTGCGGCGTGGACTATTTCGATTTCTACCTGATGCACGCCCAGAACGCCCGCAACTTCGAGCATTTCAAGGCGTGCAAAGCCTACGAGACGGCGCTGGAGCTGAAAGGGGAGGGGAAGCTCCGCCACTTCGGCATTTCCTTCCACGATTCTGCCGCCGTTCTGGACGGCATCCTCACGGAGTACCCCCAGATCGAGGTGGTTCAGCTCCAGTTTAACTATGTGGACTACGATGATCCGTCGGTACAGAGCCGGGCCTGTTACGAGGTCTGCCGGAAGCATGGAAAGCCGGTCATCGTCATGGAGCCGTGCAAAGGCGGCAAGCTGACCGACCTGCCTGACCGCGCCCTGGAGGTGCTGGACGCCCTGGGAAAGGGCAAGCCCGCCAGCTATGCCATCCGGTTTGTCGCCGGATTCGAGGGGATGCTGGTGGTGCTCTCCGGCATGAGCAATATGGCGCAGATGGAGGAGAACGTGGGCTTTATGAAGGACTTCCAGCCCCTCTCCCCGGAGGAGCGGGAGGCCGTGAACCAGGTCTGCGCCATTCTAAAGGAGATGCATACCATCCCCTGTACCGCCTGCCGGTACTGTACTGGCGGCTGTCCCATGCACATCTCCATCCCGGATTTGTTCGCCTGCATGAACAACAAGCAGATCTATCGCAGCTGGAATGCCGATTTCTATTACGGAATCTACACCGCCAAACCCAAACACGGAAAGGCCTCCGACTGCATCAAATGCGGCAAGTGCGAGGCGGCCTGTCCCCAGCACCTGCCCATCCGTCATCTGCTGGAGACGGTGGCCCAGACATTTGAATGACAATCAGACAATCATATGACCGTTTGAAAGGAGAAATCATCATGCAAAACGCAGCTTCTCAGGCCCTGACCAAGCCCCGCCTGTCTTTCAGGGCGCAGACTCTGGCCACAGTGGCCGCCGTTGTCGGGGCGGTGGTCGTCCCTCAGATTTTCCACGTTCTGGGGGCTGTCTCCGGCGTAGGCACCTCTCTGGGAGAGACATTCCTCCCCATGCACCTGCCCATCCTGCTGGTGGGCCTGCTGGCCGGTCCCTATGCCGGGGCCATCTCCGGCCTGCTGGGGCCGCTGGTCAGCTTTGCCCTCACTGGGATGCCCAGTGTGGTCATGCTGCCCTTTATGATGATCGAGCTGTTCACCTATGGCCTGGTGGCCGGGCTGCTCCGGGAGAACCGTATGCCCACCATCGCCAAGGTGCTTATTGCGCAGGTTTCCGGCCGGGCTGTCCGGGCGGTGGCAATCCTGTTGGCCGTCAACGCCTTTGGCTATGAGGGGGTCGCCGTCGCCACCATCTGGACCAGCATCTCTGCGGGCGTTTTCGGGCTGCTGCTTCAGTGGACGCTGATCCCTCTGACGGTTTACCGGGTGGAGCGTCTGGATCGGAATGAAAACTGATTTGGACAACGCCCGTCTGACACTGGAGCGGGGCGGATATACCTGTGCCCTGTGCCGGGGAGAGGAGACGTTCACCGGAACCGGGCACGGCGTCCGTCCCCTGATGGACTGGATCCGCCAGGGAGCCGATCTCCGGGGCTGCTCCGCGGCAGATCGGGTGGTGGGCCGTGCGGCGGCATTCCTCTATGCTCGGATGAAAGTGAAGGCTGTCCACGGCGTCCTGATGAGCGAGGGCGGCCGACAGGTGCTGGAAGCCTATGACATCCAGGCATCCTGGGACACCCTGGTTCCGGAGATCAGGAACCGGACAGATACCGGCCCCTGTCCCATGGAACAGGCTGTGCAGACGGCCAGGACGCCGGAGGAGGCCTATCAGTTCATCGGAGCGGCGATCATCCGGATGAGGTCGGAAAAGGCCACAGATTGAAAGTGCAAAATGCCCTCCTGCCGTCGCTGGCAGAAGGGCATTTTTATATGGGGCACAGTGTCAACCAGGGAAGAACAGGGCCTTCAGCTCCAGCCACGCCTCCTCGTTGGTGGCGTAGTAGTAGGGGCAGAGCTTTCCGGTGACGTCGTAGTGGCGGATGACCCCGTCCTCGTCCAAGCCGTAGCAGTCCGCTAAATACTGCACCAGCTTGACCAGAGAATCGATGGTTTCCTGGGTGAACTCTCCGGTGGCGTCCGGGTGACAGCACTCGATGGAGATGGTGTCATGGTTGCGGTCGTTGCTGCAATAAGATTTCTCATCCAGGGGGATACACTGGATAATCGTCCCGTCAGTGCCGATGACAAAGTGGCTGCTCACCGAGTCCGCTCCCGTGTCCGCCAGGGAGGCGAAATAGTCCCTGTTCTGCTGGGCGGTGGTGCCGGGATTGCCGGTGTAATGGATGACGATGGCGTTGACAGCGTCCAGCGCATCCCCAGGGCGGGAATACTCGTTGACAGGGATCAGGTCTACCGTCACCCAATCCAGATCGTCCAGAACAGTGGGAACGCTTGCCTCGGCAGCGGCTTCAGCGGCAGCCTCGGCAGCGGACTCTGCCAGAGCGGCGGCGTCGGCCAGTGCCTGGTTGTCAGCCGGGTCGTCAGAGTCAACAACCTCGGCGGTGTCGCTGTCTGCTGCTGTGGCAGGCAGCTGCGCATATTCTGTAAAGAGCCAGACCAGGCCGACTAAAAGCCCGGCAGCGACGGCAATGGCCAGTATACGGATGCCCCGAAGAAGGGTGCTGCCCACTGTGGAGCGCTCCGTCTCGACCAGATGGGAAGGTTTTCTCTCTCCAAAGGATCACCGACTTTGCTGTGTGATATCTTTTACCAAGAAATAATACCACAGATTTTGCCGGAAGAAAAGAGCCTTTGTCAAATTTTGCCGAAATCGGCGTGTCGGCGTTGCGATGATATAATACAGGGCATAAAAATCAGCAAATAGAAGCGGACTGTGGCAGGGCTGAGCTGAAAAAAGAAAGGAGCCGCTCTGTCCGCCATGATTACTTTAACAGAGGCAAAGCGGTTCCGGCAGGCAATTATTGTAATACCCACAGTATAATTTGCAGACGCAGTTTATTCCCGGTTGACGGCGGGGCCGGGTCAGCCTATAATAATAGTTGTAAATCAATCTGCAGACGGCAGAAATCAGAAATGCCGATATCATGGAAGGAAGCTGCATTATGAAACAGATCATCACTGCACCCAAAGCCCCTGCCGCTCTTGGCCCCTATTCTCACGCCGTCCAGGCGGGAGATCTTCTCTTTACGTCCGGGCAGGTGCCCCTGGTGCCGGAGACCGGCAAGCTGGCGGGGGACACCATCGAGGCCCAGGCCAACCAGGTGCTGGATAACCTGGAGCAGGTCCTGAAGGCCGCCGGGCTGACCTTTGCCGACGTGGTCAAGACCACCATCTTCCTGACCGATCTGGCGGACTTCGCCACGGTCAACGCCATCTATGCCACCCGCTTCCCCTCTGCGCCGCCTGCCCGCTCCTGTGTCCAGGTGGCGGCTCTCCCCGCCGGGGCGAAGATGGAGATGGAGCTGATCGCCTCCAGGTAAGGACGGCAGTTTTCTCTGCCGTGGCCGCCCCTCCGGACGCTGTTTCGGAGGGGAATCCTTTTGCCATACCGTATCGCACAAATTTAGAACCTGCTGTTTTCCGCAGACTTGTGCTTTCTTTCTCTTGCGTCCGTCCTTTTGTTATGGTAAACTTAAAAAGCAACCCGGTATGCGGGGGGAGACGGCGTCCTGATGTCGAATCCTGCCGGAAGCGGGTGGTGTAAATTTCTTCCGGTTCTTTTTCCCCGGCACTGTTCATAGGCTGGGGTGCTGTATTTGGCCTGTGCTGCCGCTGGGTATGGTGATCTTACTTGGTTTTTTCAAGCCTGCTTTTTGTGTTCGCCTTCTTGCCCCTGAACCTGCTGTGTTACCATCTGGTGCCGGGGATCAGGGCAAAAAATATCGTCATGCTCTGCTTCTCTCTGGTGTTTTACGCCTGGGCGGGGCCGAAATATGTGTTGCTGCTGGTGGGGATGACTCTGGCCGACTGGCTGTTCTGCCTGGGGATGGACCGAGCCGGGAGCGGCTACCGGTTCCGAAGGTTCTGTCTGATCGGTGCGGTGGCCGTCAACCTGGGCCTGCTGTGTGTTTTTAAGTATCTGGGCTTCCTGTTGGATACCACCAACAGCTGGTTCGGTTGGCCGGAATCGGTTCCCGAGATCGTCCTGCCCATCGGCATCAGCTTTTATACCTTCCAGCTCATCAGCTATGTGGTGGACGTGTACCGCAGGGACGTACAGGCGCAGCGGAGCTTCTGGAAGCTGCTGCTGTATGTCAGCCTGTTCCATCAGTGCATCGCCGGTCCTATCGTTCGCTATCAGGACGTGGCGGACGAGATCGACTACCGCACTGTCAGCCGAAAGGACATGGCGGAGGGCTCTGCCCGATTTGTGGTGGGCCTGGCGAAGAAGGCCATGCTGGCTAACCCCTGCGGAAATCTGGCGGACACCTTCCTGGTCTCCTCCTCTGCCACGGCGGCGGAGGCGCTGTCCACCCTGTCTGGACGGTCTACCCTCTCCCTGTGGCTGGGAGTGCTGGCCTATACCTTGCAGATCTACCTGGATTTCTCCGCATACTCGGATATGGCCATCGGCATGGGGCGGATGATCGGCTTCCACTATCGGGAAAACTTCGATTATCCGTACATCGCAAAGTCGGTCACGGAATTCTGGCGGCGGTGGCATATCTCTCTGAGCAGCTTTTTCCGGGATTATGTCTACATCCCCCTGGGTGGCAACCGTTGCAGCACGCTGTGCCATCTGCGGAATATGGCGGTGGTCTGGCTGCTCACCGGGCTTTGGCACGGGGCGGACTGGAATTTCCTGCTGTGGGGGCTGTACTATCTCATCTTCCTGATTCTGGAGAAGTATGTGATGCAGGGCCTCCTGGAGAGGACCCCTTCGCTCCTGCGGCACTGTTACCTGCTGTTGGTTGCGGCGGTGGGGTGGCTCATCTTCCGAACCACCGACCTGCCCAGTCTCTGGACGGCCCTCAAGGGCCTGGTGGGTATCGGCGTCTCGGCCTATGACATGGAGACGATCATCCAGCTCAGAAGCAACTTCGTCTTTCTCATTGTGGCGATTCTGGCCTGTACGCCTCTGGCTCGCAATCTCTACCGCAGGGCAGACCGGGCCGTGAGCGGGATGCCGATTCTGCAAAAGGCGTGGACGGTGGTTCAGTGCGCCGTTCCGGTGCTTCTGCTCATCCTCTCCACTGCCGCATTGGTGGGAGATCAGTACAACCCATTTCTCTATTTCCGTTTCTAAGGTGGTGTAACAATGGCGGACGGCAAGCGGCCTTCCCCCTTTCAGGGCCTCAGGCATCTGATCAATCGCATCCAGTGGCGGGCCTATGCCTTTTTCCACCGTTCCCGGCAGGAGACCTATGCACTCTATGAGGAGCATGCGCCCCGCAAAAGGGCAAGGGGACTTCGTCCCCGGATCGTCACCTTCGGGGTGGCGATGGCGGCCTTTACCATCCTGGCTATGATCTACCCTCTGCGGCCCACCTATTCGGATCAGGAGAGGCGCACCCTGTCGGAGTTCCCGGAATTCTCCCTGAGCGCAGTGGCGGACGGCAGCTATTTTGAGGACATCAGCACCTGGTTTGCAGATACCTTTCCCCTGCGGGACACCTTTCTCGCACTGCAAAACAGCGTGGAGCGGCTCTATGGCATCCAGACCCATACCATCACCGGCGAGGTGACACAGGGAGACGAGATACCGGAGGTATCCTCCGGCGACAGCACGGAGGACGGAGACAGCAGCGAGGAGGCGTCTCCGGTCAAAGACGACACGCAGACCGACGAGCCGGAGGAGAATAAGATTTCGGACAGCGACGCCCAGGCGGAGGACGGGGAAGGGGCCGCCGCGCCCGGCGACGCCGAGGCGATCTCCAACGATGAGGCGGAGACAGCGTCCGAGGAGGAAGAGGAAGAGCTGGTCGTCCCGGAGCTGGATGAGGACGCTGAGGTGGAGAAGCTCAGCGCTGTGCTCACCATCGACAATGCGGGGTATGAGTATTACAACTTTGTCCTCTCCTATGCCGACGAGTACACTGCCGCCATCAACAGCGCGGCGGAGCAGCTGGAGGGCATCTCCAACGTCTACTCCATCATCGTCCCCAACAGCATGGGAATCTGTGTCCCAGAGGACGTGCAGGAGTATGCCAACACCTCCGATCAGGAGGCGGCTATCGAGTATATGAACTCCTGCCTCAGCGACCAGGTGACTGCCATTCCGGTGTACCATACGCTGCTCAAGTACTATCTGGAGGGGGAGTACCTCTACTTCCGCACTGACCACCACTGGACGGCGCTGGGAGCCTATCGGGCCTACGAAAAATTTGCCGAGGCAGCAGGTTTCACTGCCACGCCCCTGGAGGATTACACGGAGCACGTCTATGAGGGCTTCCTGGGGACGTTCTACAGCGACACCAACTCCGCCGCCATGGCGGAGACTCCGGATACCGTTTACGCCTACGAAGCTCCCTCCACCAACAATATCCACATCACCAACAGTGAGATGACCAACTGGCTCTATCTGGTCATCGCCAACGTGGACAATTCCTCCGCGGCCAATAAGTACGGCACCTTCATCGGCGGGGACAACGCCTACAGCTATATCGAGAACCCCAATCTGGACGATGGCTCCGCCATTATGCTGGTGAAGGAGTCCTATGGCAACGCCTTTGCCCCCTTCCTCATTGAGAACTATCAGTATGTCTATATCATCGACTACCGATATATCTCTCAGGTGGACAGCCGGGGCATCAAGGAGATGTGTGAGGATCTGAATATCCAGGACGTACTCTTCCTGAACACCATCTCCACCACCCGGGCGGAGAACCTGATCCAGAAGCTGGCTGCCTTTATCGGGTAAGCCGCCACAGCCACAACGAGAAAACAGCTCCCATCGCAGCGTTTTTCCTGCGATGGGAGCTGTTTTGGGTTCTATAATGTGTTTTTCACACACACATCTGAGGGCAGAGGACCATGTCAGAGGAGCGTTGATCAGTCCACCCATACCTTCCCGATGTCGGTGCGGTAGTGCATATCTGTCCACCGGATGGGAGAGGCCGCTTCGTAGGCCCTGGCGACCGCCTGATTCAGATTATCGCCCGTGGCGGTGACGCCCAGTACCCGGCCTCCGTTGGTGGTGTAGACCCCGTTGGACAGTTTGGTACCGGCGTGGAACACGGTGGCCCACTCCGGCACCTGCTCCAGACCGGAGATGGGATAGCCCTTCTGATAGCTCAGGGGATAGCCCCCGGAGGCCAGCACCAGGCAGCAGGCCGCCCCGTCCTTCCAGCGGATGTCCATCTGGCCCAGCGTGCCGTCCACACAGGCCTCAAAAATGTCCATCAGGTCGGTGTCCAGCATGGACAGGAGGGGCTGCGTCTCCGGGTCGCCGAACCGGGCGTTGTACTCCACTACCTTGGGGCCGTCGGGGGTCAGCATCAGGCCGAAGTAGATGACCCCATTGAAGGGACGACCTTCCGCCTTCATGGCCGCCAGAGTGGGGCGGAAGATAGTCTCCTCGCACCGGCGGGCGATCTCTGGCGTGTAGTTGGGGGAGGGGCAGAAGGCACCCATGCCGCCGGTGTTGGGACCCTGGTTGCCGTCATAGGCCCGCTTGTGGTCCTGGGAGGACAGCATGGGGACAACGGTTTCCCCGTCGGCAAAGGCCAGGACCGTGACCTCTGGCCCTGTCATGCACTCCTCGATGACCACAGTGGAGCCGGATGCGCCGAACTTGCCGTCCTCCATCATCTCCCGCACGGCCTGTCTGGCCTCCTCCACGGTGGTGGCCACGGTGACGCCCTTGCCCAGGGCCAGGCCGTCCGCCTTGACCACGATGGGCGCGCCCTGGGCGTCGATATAGTCCAGCGCGGCCTGCTCCTCGGTGAAGGTCCGGTACTTTGCGGTGGGGATGTGGTACTTTGCCATCAGCTCCTTGGAAAAGGCCTTGGACGCCTCGATGATGGCGGCGTTGGCCCGGGGACCAAAGGCACGGATGCCCGCCGCCTCCAGCGCATCCACCATGCCCAGGGCCAGAGGGTCATCCGGAGCTACCACCACGAAGTCCATGGCGTTCTCTTTGGCCCAGCGGACCATACCCTCTATGTCGGTCGCCCCGATGGGAACGCAGGCGGCCACCTGCCCGATGCCGCCGTTTCCAGGGGCGCAGTACAGCTCCGTTACCTTGGGCGACTGGGCCAGCTTCCAGCAGATGGCGTGCTCCCGGCCGCCGCCGCCGACCACTAATACTTTCATGTCTCACAGCTCCTTTTATGGTATCCCATCGGTTCCATATGATCGCATTACTGCACGCTGACCGTTCCGGCCAGAACCTGCTGGTAGTCCGCATAGTTTTTCTCCAGCAGGGAGGGGGTGTCCAGCCCGTAGGGGCACTCTCCCTTGCACCGGCCGCAGTGGAGGCACTGCTCGATGCGCTTCATCTTCTCCTGCCACTCCGGGGTCAGCCAGGACTGGGCGGGGGCCCGCCGCAGCATCAGGGACATCCGGGCACAGCTGTTGATTTCAATGCCCACCGGGCAGGGCATACAGTAGCCGCAGCCCCGGCAGAACTCGCCCCGAAGCTGGTCGCGGTCGCGGTCGATGACTGCCTGCAACTCCGGTGTCAACGATGGGGGATTGTTGATGTAGGAGAGGAACTCGTCCAGCTCCCGCTCCCGCTGCACGCCCCAGATGGGCAGCACGTTGTCGAACTGGGCCTCAAAGGCGTAGGCGGCGGCGGAGTTGGTGATCAGACCGCCGGAGAGGGCTTTCATGGCGATAAAGCCCATACCTCGCGCACGGCACAGCTTCACCAGCTCCAGCTCCTGTTCCCCGGAGATATAGGAAAAGGGGAATTGCAGCGTCTCGTAAAGACCGGATGCAATGGCCTCCTTTGCCACGGTCAGGCGGTGGTTGGTGATGCCGATGTGGCGTACCATCCCTTTGGCCCTGGCCTCCAGCATGGCCTCATAGACTCCAGTGCCGTCCCCCGGCTTGGGGCACCAGGCCGGATTGTGGAACTGGTAGAGATCAATGTAATCGGTGCGCAGATTGTGCAGGGAGGTGTCCAAATCCTTCCAGAAGTCCTCCGCCGTCTCGGCGGCGGTTTTCGTGGCGAGGTACACCTGATTTCGGATGCCGTCCAGCGCCTCGCCCAGCTTGCACTCGCTGTCGGTGTAGAACCGGGCGGTGTCAAAGAAGCGGATACCGGCGTCGTAAGCCTTGCGAATCAGATGAACAGCGTCCTCCTGGGAGATGCGCTGAATGGGCAGCGCACCGAAGCCGTTCTTGTTGACTGTAATGCCGGTGCTGCCCAGCGTGACCATATCCATAGCATTTCCTCCGTTTAGAGTAAAGGCGACGCGCCTGCCGGGAAACGCGCGGCAGGCACGGTTTGTCATTAGTGATGGAACAGCCGCATACCGGTGAAGCACATGGTGATCCCGTGGCTGTTGCAGGCTTCTATCACGTTATCGTCCCGGATAGAGCCGCCCGGCTCGGCGATATATTGCACGCCGGACTTGAAGGCCCGCTCCACGTTGTCGCCAAAGGGGAAAAAGGCGTCGCTGCCACAGGCTACGCCGGAAAGCTGGGTCACCCAGGCCCTTTTCTCCGCCTCGGTGAGCGGCTCCGGCTTGACCTTGAAGCTTTGCTGCCACACGCCGTCGGCCAGAATGTCCTCGTACTCGTTGGAGGTGTAGACATCAATGGCATTGTCCCGGTCAGGGCGGCGGATGCCATCCACAAATTGCAGGCCCAGCACCTTGGGATGCTGGCGCATCCACCAGTTGTTGGCCTTGTCCCCGGCCAGACGGGTGCAGTGGATGCGGCTCTGCTGGCCTGCCCCCACGCCGATGGTCTGGCCGTCCTTGACATAGCAGACGGAATTGGACTGGGTGTATTTCAGGGTGATGAGGGAGAGAATCAGGTCGGTCTTGGCGCTGCCGGGCAGAGCCTTGTTTTCGGTGACGATGTTGGACAGCATGGCTTCGTCGATGGTCAGGAAGCTGTGTCCCTGCTCAAAGACCACGCCGAAGATCTCCCGCCGCTCCTGGGCCTTGGGCACATAGCCGGGGTCGATCTGAATAACGTTATAGTTGCCCTTTTTCTTGCTTTTCAGGATGGCCAGGGCCTCGTCGGTGTAGCCGGGGGCGATGATACCGTCGGAGACCTCGCCCTTGAGATAGGCGGCGGTGGCGGCGTCGCAGACATCGGACAGGGCGGCCCAGTCACCGTAGGAGCAGAGCCGGTCGGCTCCCCTGGCCCGGATGTAGGCGGAGGCGATGGGGGAGATCTCCGCATCCTTCTCCACGAAATAGATGTGCCGGTCGATGTCCGTCAACGGCCTGGCCACGGCGGCACCGGCGGGGGAGACATGCTTAAAGGATGCGGCAGCGGGCAGTCCGGTAGAGGCTTTCAGCTCGCTGACCAGCTGCCAGGAGTTGAAGGCGTCCATAAAATTGATATACCCCGGACGACCGTTCAGCACGGTGATGGGCAGGTCGCCGCCGTCCGCCATGTAGATTTTCGAGGGCTTCTGGTTGGGGTTCAGACCGTATTTCAGTTCCAGTTCCTTCATGACAGTGCCTCCTCACTGGGGATGCTTGTTGATGATCGTATCGTCGGTTTCCTGGGTCGCCAGGTCGATGGTGCGGACAAAGAGAGAAACCTTATTTTCGGCGTTCAGGCTGTCCCACACCAGTCCGGCCAGCTCAGCGGCGGTGTTTGCCGGGATAGTGACCAGCTCCGGCTCTCCTTCAAAGGAGGGGAGAGGATTGCCGTCTCCCCGGTAGGTGTGAATAAAGTGACCATACCCCCCAGGAACGCCGTCATACGCAAAGAAATACCGGTTGCAGAAATCCGGATTTCCGTTGAAGCTCTTGAGAATGGACAGGTCATAGCTGCCGTCCGGCTTCATGACCCCGGAGATGCGGGGAGTGTAGTTGGGGCCGTCCGGCTCAAAGGTGCGGGTGAGCAGGGCATGGCGGTAGCAGTGCCCCTCGTTGAGCGCCTCCATAATGGTGTCCGTCTGGTCGCCGTTGGTGACGACTGTCAGGGCGCCCACCTTGCGCACGGGGTGGTAGATGATGAGAGAGGGGTCTACCATTTTAGAGGGGTCGTAGGCTTCGGTGCGGATGCCGTCCCCGGTGACAGAGAAAATGCGGTTCCGGCTGTTCTCGCTGCGGCCCATGATAAAATAGACAATGACGGCCCTGTTTCCGTCTGCGCTCCGGCCCAGGACGATGCCCCGCCCGGGATAGGGATTGCGCCGCAGCTCCTGCATGAGATCAAGGGGTTTCATGGCACACCTCACTGTATCAGAATGAAATCAATTGTCGGGCAAAATGTGGACGATCCGCCCCTCCACCCGGAGCCTTCCCTGGCAGAACAGACGCACCGCCTGGGGCAGCAGCTTCCACTCCGCCTGCTCCATAATGCGGCGCTGGAGGGTCTGGGGGGTGTCTCCCTCCTCCACCGGGACCGCCCGCTGGAGGATGATGGGGCCGCCGTCGCACTGCTCGTTGACAAAGTGGACGGTGGCGCCGGAGACCTTCACCCCATAGGCCAGGGCCATCTCGTGGACGTGGAGGCCGTAGGCCCCCTCGCCGCAAAAGGAGGGGATGAGGGCAGGGTGGACGTTGATGATGGCGTTGGGATAGGCCTCGATCAGCTCCTCTGTGAGCACATAGAGAAAGCCCGCCAGCACCACCAGGTCGATCTCCAGCTCACCCAGCAGCCGGGTGAGGCTGGCGGTCATGGCCTGGTTGGAGGGGAAATCCTTCCGGCTGACTACATAGCCGGGGATACCGGCCTGCTCCGCCCGGCGGAGGGCATAGGCCTCCGGGGAGGAGGAGATGACTGCGGCAATCTCTCCCGGCCCCAGCTCCCCCCGGCTCTGGGCGTCGATGAGGGCCTGGAGATTGGTGCCTCCTCCGGAGACCAGGACGGCGATCCGCTTCACAGCAGCACCTCTACGCCGCTCTCCCCCTTGCAGACGTGGCCGATGACCGAGACCCGCTCTCCGTTCTGGACCAGCAGGTTCATAGCCTCTCCCGCGTGATCTCTGGGGACGGCCAGCACCATGCCCACGCCCATGTTAAAGGTGTTGTACATATCGTGGGCGGGAATGTCTCCGGCCTGCTGGATGATGGAGAAGATGGGCATCTGGGGGATGGAGTTGACGTTGATCCGGGCGGTAAGCCCCTGAGGCATCATCCGGGGGACGTTTTCGTACAGACCGCCGCCGGTGATGTGGCTCACCCCATGGATATCAATGCCGCACTCCATCAGACAGCGGATGGCCTGGACATAGATGCGGGTGGGCTTGAGCAGCTCCTCGCCCAGGGTGCAGCCCAGCTCGCCGTAGTACCGGTCATAGGTATTGTTGACGTCCAACACCTTGCGCACCAGGGAATAGCCGTTGGAGTGGACGCCGGAGGAGCCCAGGCCCAGGAGGATGTCTCCCTCCTCTATCCGGTCGCTGGAAATGCGCCTGTCGTAGTCCACCAGACCTACAGAGAAGCCTGCCAGATCATATTCGTCCTCCGGGTAGAAGCCAGGCATCTCGGCGGTCTCTCCGCCGATAAGGGCGCAGCCCGCCCGGCGGCAGCCGTCGGCAATGCCGGAGACGATGGCCTCGATTTTTGCCGGCTGATTCTTACCACAGGCGATATAGTCCAGAAAGAACATGGGCAGGGCGCCGGAGCATACGATGTCGTTGACGCACATGGCCACGCAGTCAATGCCCACAGTGTCGTGCTTGTCCAGCAGAAAGGCCAGCTTGAGCTTGGTGCCCACCCCGTCGGTGCCGGAGACAAGCACCGGGCGGCGCATATCCTGCATCTGTGGCTCGAACATACCGCCAAAGTCCCCGATACCACCCAGAACGCCGGGGACGACCGTAGAGGCCACCAGGGGCCTGATACGGCTGACCGCCTCGTAACCGGCGGTGACATCCACACCGGCGGCGGCATAGGAGGCGGATTGACTGCTGTTGCTGTTGGGATTCATCTTTCGGGTTCCTCCTGTCATTCTAAGGTCGGGAAAATGGAGAGCTGTCGGGGGTCAGCCTCCCGGACGGGGAGTACATAGTCCCCGGTAAAGCAGGCGTCGCAGAAGCCCAGGCACTCCGCTCCGGCCAGCTGTTTCAGACTCTTCAGGGAGAGATACTGGAGGGAATCTGCCCCGATGATACGGCAGACCTCCTCCGGGGTGCGGCCGTTTGCCACCATGTCCTCCGCAGGAGGAGTGACAGTGCCGAAATGGCACTGATACCGGAAGGGGGGAGAGGAGACGCGCATATGTACCTCCTTCGCCCCGGCGTCCCGGAGAAGCTTGACGATCCGAGCGCAGGTGCGCCCCCGGATGATGGAGTCGTCCACCAGGATCACCCGTTTGCCCCGGACAGTGGCGCTGACGGCGTTGAGCTTGATGCGCAGGCTCTTTTCCTGTTCCCACTTCTGGCTCTGAATGAAGGTGCGCGCGATGTACCGGTTTTTCATCAGGCCGATGTCATAGGGAATGCCGGACTCGCTGGCAAAGCCCATGGCGGCGGCGATGCCGGAGTCGGGGACGCCGATGACCAGGTCGCCCTGGACAGTGTTCCGCCGGGCCAGCTCCCGGCCCGCGGCCTCCCGCACGGCCCCCACGGCGCAGCCGTCGATGACCGAGTCCTGCCGGGCAAAATAAATCAGCTCAAACAGGCACAGGGAGCGGCGGGCGGCCCGGATACGGCAGTGAAAGCTCCTCAGTTCCCCATCCTGGGCCACCACCACCTCGCCCGGCTCCACATCCCGCAGAAAGACGCCCCCCAGAGCCTCGATGGCGCAGGACTCGGAGGCGAACATATAGGCATCGCCCATACGACCGATACACAGGGGCCGGAAGCCGTTGGGGTCCCGGGCCGCGATGAGCTTGTCCGACTGGAGCAGCACCATGGAATAGGCCCCGATCATATACTCCATGGCGTTGATGACCGCATCCTCCAGGGTGTGGGTGCGAAGGTGTTCCCGGACGATGAGATAGGCGATGACCTCTGCGTCGTTGGTGCCCTGAAAGATACCGCCCCGGTTTTCGGACTCCGCCCGAAGAGAGCGGCCGTTGGCCAGGGTGCCGTTGTAGCACAGGGCCATGGAGCCGGAGGCATGGCGCACCAGCAGGGGCTGGATGTTGGCGGGATTGACCGAGGCGGCGTTGGTGGCGTGGCGCACATGGCCGATGGCCACGTTGGCGCCACGGAAGGCCTCCAGATCCTGCATGGTAAACACGTCAGGCACCAGGCCCTTGCCCTTGTGGACACGGAGCTGCCCCCGTTGGGCGACGGCGATACCGCAGGAGTCCTGTCCCCGGTGCTGGAGGGCATAGAGGGCGTTGTAGGTGTCAAAGGCGGGCTCCCGGTGTTCCTCCGGGCCGGAAATCAGTCCAAAGACGCCGCACTCCTCCCGAAGTCTGTCCGCATCAAAAGAATGTAGCTTCTCTGTCATCAGTCCTTATCGCCCATCAGACGGCGCATGACCTCCTGATAGGCCTCCTCTGCGCCGCCCATATCCCGGCGGAAGCGATCCTTGTCCAGCTTCTCATGGGTAGTCTCGTCCCACAGACGGCAGGTGTCCGGGCTGATCTCGTCCGCCAGGACAATGGTGCCGTCCGGCAGTTTGCCGAACTCCAGCTTGAAGTCCACCAGGTCGATGCCCACGCCTTTGAGAAAGCTCTTGAGCAGATCGTTGACCTGGAAGGCGTACTTCTTGATGAGGTCGATCTCCTCCCAGGTGGCGGCCTTGAGCGCGACGGCGTGGTATGCGTTCATCAGAGGATCGCCCAGCTCGTCGTTCTTATAGGAGAACTCGATGGTGGGTTCGTCAAAGACGATCCCCTCCTCCACGCCAAAGCGCTTGGCGAAGGAACCGGCGGAAATATTGCGGATAATGACCTCCAGGGGAACGATCTCCACCTTTTTGACGGCAGTTTCCCGGTCGGAGAGCTCCTCAATGTAATGGGTGGGGACACCTGCGGCCTCCAGACGGCGCATCATGTGGTTGCTCATCCGGTTGTTGATGACGCCCTTTCCTGCGATGGTACCTTTTTTCAGACCGTTAAAGGCGGTGGCGTCGTCCTTGTAGGAGACAATGACAACATTGGGGTCGTCGGTGGCAAAGACCTTCTTGGCCTTGCCCTCATAGAGCTGCTGGCGCTTTTCCATGGCAATGACTTCCTTTCCTGTGACAAAATGGATGACAAATCAGTGGGGACGCTTGGGGCGGCGTGGACTCAGCCCTGGAACTGCGCCCGAACCTTCTCGTCCTTGGCGACCACCGAGGTGGCCATCTCCTCTTTAAAGGCGGCCAGCTTGGCGGTGAGCGCTTCGTCCCCCACAGCCAGGAGCTGGGCGGCCAGGATGCCGGCGTTGGCCCCGGCGTTGACGCCCACCGTGGCCACCGGGATGCCGCTGGGCATCTGCACCATGGAGAGCAGACTGTCCAGCCCGCCCATCATGCTGGTTTTGATGGGCACGCCGATCACCGGCAGGGTGGTATAGGCGGCCAGAACGCCCCCCAGATGGGCGGCCTTCCCCGCCCCGGCGATGATGACGCCGAAGCCGTTTTCTGCCGCATGGGAGGCGAATTCCTCCGCCGCCCGGGGCGTCCTGTGGGCGGAGATGACCCGCACCTCCACCGGAATGCCGAAGGAGCGGAGCCTGTCCACCGCCTCCTGCATGACGGGCAGATCGCTGTCGGAGCCCATAATGACGGCGACTTTCTTGTTCATGTCAGATTCCTCCCAGTGCAGAGCAGAGATGGGGCGGGAGACAAAAATGCAGACAGATAGAAACTATCTGCCTGCATGGCGAGCCCGGCCCTTCAGAGGAAGAACCTGCAATGGTATCCATGGTGTCGAAAACGTGCTGCAAAATGAGCCGCTGCGCCATTGCGGATCCCTCCTACCCTTTATTCAAGTGTATTTTAGCCCATATTATGGGGAGTTTCAAGGGAAAATGGGAGGGAAAAAGTTTTTTGTAACGCTTGTACAATGGAACCGGTTTTTTTGAGAGGGGAATTGGTTTTTCTGCGGACAGTGGGCGGGAGAGGAGCGTCACAGCAGGCTGTTGCTCTCCAGGATACGCTCCGCCTCTCCTGCCCGGGCGGACCAGTCTGCCTGCCGGCCGTACCGCTTCCGGGTGGCGGGGGCCCAGGCGCTGTTTTCCATCAGGGCCTGATAGCAGGCGTCCACGAACTCCTTGGGATCCCGCCCGGCATAGATTACATCGGAAAACACCGGAATGAACCGGAGGGGATACATGGCAGCGATGGGCTTACCGATGACCAGATATTCGTAAATCCGACTGGGGACCACGTCCTCGTCCGGGTCGTCTGTCTCCAGCAGGTCGATGAGCACGTCGAACTGCGCGCCGTAGGCGGGCAGCTCCGCCGGGTCGACCTTTCCCAGGAAATGGACGTTGGGCAGAGCGGACATCTTCTCGTAGAGCGGATTGACCCGGCTGCACCGTCCGGCAAAGACAAAGCTCCAGGCGGCATGCTGCCTGGCAGCTCGATAGGCGGGACGGAGATCCAGTCGGCCGCTCACATCCCCCAAAAAGCCGAAGAGAGGCCCCCGGATTTTCAGCAGGGGAGAGGGGACACGGAGGGTCAGATCGTCCGCCTGGGAGAACAGCTTCACATCGCAGCCGTTGGGCAGCAGGGCAATGTTGGAATTACAGGGAGCCAGATGCTCCACCAGCCCCGGAGAGGCGGCAAACAGCACGTCCGCCCGATTGGCCAGAATACTCTCCCTGCGGATATCGAACTGGGGCCAGTCCTGAAAGCAATCGTAGACGATGCCCCGGCAATCCAGCTCGTCCAACAGGGTGGCATACAGAGGGGAGCAGACCCAGAGCAGCGGATTTTGTATGTGGGTTTCCGCGGCCTTTTCCGCAATATATTTGGTCAGCCGCTTCACATTGGAGCGAAGCAGACGGGGGTGGTCATAATCTACCAGGTGGTAGATAGGGGGCAGCGTGTAGACGGTGATATTGGGCTGAGGGTGCCAGCCCTTCTTTTTATAGTCATTCCGCCGGGGGTCCCGGGTAAATCTTGCCGGGGCGGGCTGGAAATAGAGGATCTGATGGCGTTGGCTGAGCTGTGTCAGCAGCCATTGCGTACGGGTGGGCTGTTTCAGCCAACGGGAGCTGCTCAGGCAGAGAATGCAGGACAAGACGCTCCCTCCTTTCCCGAAAAAAAGACAAATGAATCGATATGGACCCAGTGCGGCAGAGCGCCGGGACATAACTACGCACAATAATATTGTAGCCGCTTTTCCCACGGAACGCAAGCACAGATGGGAGAAGTTTATGCAGTTTTTGCAGGCCTGTCAATGATGTGTTACACGTCAGGAAAGAAAAGGAGGGTTTGCCCAGGGGGAGCTTCAACAGAGGAGATGCATGCGAAAATCGACCTGCTGTCGCTGCCTGCATGGGGTGTGGATATTTTTGGACCGATCACGCGGATTTCGACATTTATCCGGCTGCACTGGCGTATTGATATGGTAACGATAGCGGCTTATTGAGATTTGAAACGCAGAGTACGGCCTACTTTTTGTCCCGCCGCTGTGTGATCAGAGTGACGATGTTGAGTAGCTGGACCACCACGATAATGACCAGAGTGACTATAAATACCCCCAGCCAGCCCAGGAGGCACTTGAGGACGACAGCTCCAAATTCCATGAATAACGCTCCTTTATGAATGATTTGAACGATAACGGTTTGCTCCCTTACGACAGGACATTTTCGGCTTTTTCTTTCCCCCAATGCCCCGCATGAGCCATGCCATGGCGCAGCCACCAGAATACAGGAGACAGACGGATGAGGAAGAGAACCTGCTCGGCTGCGTCCCATTCAGCGGCACTTAAAAAGAACCCGCGCACAAATCTCATCCCGAAAAATCAACAGATCCGCTCCGTCAGGCGAACAGCGTCAAAATCAGTCCCCCGGCGATGACCGAGGCGATCTGGCCGGAGACGTTGACCCCGGCTGCGTGCATCAGCAGGAAGTTCTGGGGGTCCTCCTCCAGGCCCATCTTGTGGATGACCCGGGCGGACATGGGGAAGGCAGAGATGCCCGCCGCCCCGATCATGGGGTTGATCTTTTCCTTGGCGAACAGATTGTAAATTTTGGCCACCAGGACGCCGCCTATGGTGTCGAAGATAAAGGCGATCAGGCCCAGGCCCAGGATCATCAGCGTCTCCTTGTTCAGAAAGGACTCCGCCTGCATTTTGGAGGCCACAGTGATGCCCAGGAACAGAGTGATGAGGTTGGCCAGTACCTTCTGGGCTGTGTCGGACAGGCTGTCCAGCACGCCGCACTCCCGGATCAGGTTGCCAAACATGAGAAATCCGATGAGGGCCACGCTCCGGGGGGCTACCAGACCGGCAATGATGGTGATGCAGATGGGGAAGAGGATTTTGGTGGTCTTTGTGACCTCACGACCGGCGTACTTCATCCGGATGCGCCGCTCCTTTTGTGTGGTGATGAGACGGATGACCGGAGGCTGAATGATAGGGACCAGAGCCATATAGGAGTATGCCACCACGATGATCGGCCCCACATACTGGCTGTTGAGGTAGTTGGCTACAAAGATGGAGGTAGGGCCGTCGGCGGCGCCGATGATGGCGATGGAGGCGGCGTCGGCAATGTCGAAGCCCAAAAGGGAGGCCATGCAGAGGGTGAAGAAAATGCCGAACTGGGCCGCCGCGCCGAAGATCATCAGCTTGGGGTTGGAGAGCAGGGGCGTGAAGTCGATCATCGCCCCGATGCCCACAAAGAGCAGCAGGGGAAACAGCTCGTTGGAGATGCCGGAGTCAAAGAGCACGTCCAGGACGCCTGTCTCCTCGATGCCGTCGATGATTTGGGTCACTGCCCCGGACTGTGGCAGGTTCACCAGGATGGTGCCGAAGCCGATAGGCAGCAGCAGCGTGGGTTCCATGTCTTTGGCAATGGCCAAATAGATTAGCAGCCCGCCAATGAGCCACATGACCACCTGCTGCCACTGGAGATTGAGGATGTTTCCAAACAGGTCTGCCATAGGGGAAAGCTCCTTTCTGTTTCTCAGGGGCAGGGAGGAAAGACAAAACCTTTGCCGGGGACAGAAGAAAACACTCTGTCTCCGGCAAAGGTCTCGCTCTTTGAGATGGCTCCGGGCATTGCGCCGTACTGACGGGGCCACCACAGCCGGAGAACCGACCGCAAGCTACTCCCCCCTGCGGGAAAGGGAGCGCCCGGAGCATTTCCGAACACTTCCGGTAAAAAGAATATAGGATAAGGAAGAAAATGTCAAGGGTTTCGAGGGGGTTTTTGAATAAATCGCCCCTCTCCCAGAATTCCTGTTTGAATGCGCCCCCGACGGACTACAATAGAGAAAACGGCCCGAAGGACGGGCCTTTTCTGACAGGAGGACACACTATGGGAGACGCAGTCTTTTCCGCAACGGCCCAGGAGGCCATTGGATATTCCAGGGAGATTGCCAGCAGGCTGGGCCACGGATATGTGGGATCGGAGCATCTGCTCTTGTCCCTGCTCCACTTCGAGCGGGGGCAGGGGGCGCAGCTGCTGCTGCGCCATGGCGTACAGGAATCCGCTCTCCGCCGCGCAGTGGTGGAGC
>JAJPXB010000006.1:10361-24987 GCA_021205695.1 Clostridiales bacterium | reverse complement strand
TTGCTGACGGCAATGCCTGTGGGCGTCCCCAGCCGGGTGATGTACTGAGACGCATAGGCGCTGTAGTACCCGTTGCTGTAGGCCCGTACCATGTAGTAGTACCTCACGCCTGCACTGGCGGCCTTATCGGTATAGGTCAGTGTGCCGCTGGCTACCTTGGCGATCTGGGTATAGCTTCTGCTCTCAGTTCTGCGGTAGACATAATACCCACCCGTAGCTCCGGCAGACTCCGTCCAGGTGATCGTCACGCCGCCGGTGACGTTGCTCAGGGTGACGGCAGGCACAGAGAGATAACAAATGGTCTTGCCGGTGGTGTCATAGCCGCTGACGCCGAAGGAGTTGACTGCTTTGACCATGAAGGTGTAGGTGATGCCGGAGGTCACCCCTGTGCTGGTATAGCTGGTAGTGGTGCTGGGGCCCACCTTCGACCATGAGCTGGAGCCGCTGACCTTCCGATAGACATAGTAGCTGGTGGCCCCGTCGACGGCGCTCCAGGTGATCTTCACGCCGTTGGAAACGTTGGAAATGCTCTCCAGGACGGGGGTGTCAGGCAGAGTTTCGCCATCGCCATAGTCGCAGTCGGCAATGGGATACTCGGACTGGAAGGCGCTGGTGGTGTAGGTCGACCAGCGTATATGAGAGGAGTCGAAGCTGTCGGAGCACTTCAGAAAATAACTGTAGACATAGCTGCCAGCGTCCCAGGTGGAGTCGAGATTGTAGTAATAGCTGCCGAGCTGGACAATGTTCCAGCCATGACTTCCCCCATCCGTTTCACCCGCTATCACCCGGGCGTCGATCCCGGCCTCCAGCGCCATGCGGTAAAACAGTACCGCATATCCCTGGCAGACAGAGGCGCCGTCATGGAGAGCAGCGTAGGCGGTATATTGCAGCGTATAGCTGGAATCGTTCAGATGATCGTAGTCATAGTCAACGTTTTCACAGATGTAATCATAGATGGCCTTGATTTTTTCATAGTCGTTCTTCCCCTCCAGCCCAAGGGAATTGACAATGCTGGTAATTTTTGACTTGAGCCAGGACTCCTGCGCTGTGGTCGTGTAATACTGCACATTGTATACCAACGTGATATAATAAGCGCTGTTTCCAGAGGGGGTGCTCCACGACTGCGAGCATCCGCAGACACTCCAATCCCACAGGATAGCGTCTCCCTGATTGGAGAGACCTGTGTGAGCCATGGCGTCATCCACTAGATCGAGAGAATAGTACTCATCCGGTGCGCTGCTGCTGTAATAGTAGACAGTAAAGCTTGTGGTACGATTGGCCAGATAGTTGCGAATGACCTTGACGGCTTCATCGTGGGAAAGATAGTCAGCGCCGTCCTCACTGCAGAGAGCCGCCTCAAGGTTTGCCTCCATTGCCTCCAGGTCGATGTCATCCGCATCGATGACGTCCTCATACAGAGGGTTGACATAAACCTGAAAATCCAGATTAGTGGTGGTTTCCTCGCTGACGGCGGCGACCTCCGCACCAGAAGTCTCCTCCTCGGCAGAGGGCTCTTCTTCAACAACGGCCCCCTCCTCGACAGAGGCTTTCGCTTCGACAGCAGCGGCTTCCTCGGCAGAGGTTCCCTCTTCAACAGCGGCGGCCTCCTCGACAGAGGTTTCTTCTTCAACAGCGGCGGCCTCCTCGACAGAGGCTTCCGCTGCAACAACGGCGGCCTCCTCGGCAGAGGTTTCCGCTGCAACAACGGCGGCCTCCTCGGCAGCGGCGTCTGCGTCCACGTCCACAGCCAGCGCAGCGGGGAGGCTGGACAGGAGCATGGCCAGGGTGAGGATCAGTGCAGTCAGGCGCTTCAACTTTGACATGGTATGACCTGCCTTTCTTTCCGTGAAGATGTCATGATAGCTTCGAACCTATTTTAACATACGGCGCAGGATTTGGAAAGAAAAACCCGGGCGCGACGGGATTTTTCTGAAATCGTCGCGCAGAGACAAGAGGGACAGAGAGGCTCTGTCCCTCCGCTGCATGATTTTCCTTGTAAAACAGACCAAACTCCCCTATAATAAACGATAAAGGAAAAGCTCCGGAAGGGAGGCCCTCATGAACCTGCTCGCCGATTGCTACCGCTCCGCCGCGGAGCGGTTGACTGCCGCCGCCCGGGCGGTGGGCTTCGTGCGTCTGCCGGAGCCCATCCCCCTGCGGCTCCGGGAGGACACGGGGACGCTGTCCTCCGGCCTGGCCCCGGCCCTGGCCGGGCGGGGGGACGCCGGGGCGCTGGCCCGATGCCTGGCGGGTGAGCTGTCTCTGGAGGGAACGCCCTTTGACCGGGGCGAGGCCCGGGGCGTGCTGGTGCTGCTCCACATCTCCTCCCGCTGGCTGCGGGAGGCAGCGAAGACGCTGGCTGCCGGGACGGCGCCGTCGCCGCCGACTGTGGCGCCCGGCCCCAGAGACCGGGAAGACCTGAAATTTCTTTTGAGCTACACCGCCTGCCGGTGCCGCACGCTGGCCGGGCGGCCGACGCCTCCGGCGGCGGAGCTGCCCCCCGCCGTGGTGCTCCGGCTGGCTGCGCCGCCGGGAGACCGGGAGAGGGAGGGACGGCTGATCCGGGCATACTGGGCTCTGCCCCCCGGGGTGCGCAGAGATCCGGCCCTGGCCGGAGCGGTCAGCCGCCGCGCGGGGGAGGATTATGACCGTTTCTTCCGGTGATTTACAAAAAATTCACCCCTCTCCGGTCATTTGCGTTATAATTCTTGTAACGATTGGCGTTTCCTGCGGAGGGATCGCCTCAGAAAAGGGGACTTTGCCATGACGAAGGTATTGATCGTAGAAGACGACAACAACATCGCCCAGCTGCTCCAGCTCTATCTGGAGAAGGAGGGCTTTGAGACGCAAATCGCCTCGGATGGCGGCAAGGGGGTGGAGCTGTTTCGCAGCTACCAGCCGGATCTGGTGCTGCTGGATCTGATGCTCCCGGTGCTGGACGGATGGGGCGTGTGCAAAAAAATCCGGGAGACCTCCAAAACCCCGGTCATTATGCTCACCGCCAAGGGCGAGACCGGCGACAAGGTCTCCGGCCTGGAGATGGGCGCGGATGATTACATCGTCAAGCCCTTTGAGATGAAGGAGGTCCTGGCCCGCATCCACGCCGTCCTCCGGCGCTACGGCGGGACGGAAGAGGAAAACCCCAAAAAGCTGACCTTCGACAAGCTGACCATCAACATGGAATCCTACGAGCTGCTGGTGGATGGCAAGCGGGTGGACACGCCCCCCAAGGAGATGGAGCTGCTGTTCCACCTGGCCTCCTCTCCCAACCGGGTGTTCACCCGGAACCAGCTGCTGGACGAGGTGTGGGGCTTTGACTACTTTGGCGACAGCCGGACGGTGGACGTTCACATCAAGCGCCTTCGGGAGAAGCTGGAGGGGGTTTCCGACCAGTGGAGCCTGAAAACCGTCTGGGGCGTGGGCTATAAATTCGAGCTGCTGACGGCGAACTGACACGACGCCTGAAAGGGGGAAATCGTTTTGAATAGTATGTTCAAACGGCATTTTGCCCTGACTGCCGGGATGATCCTGATCTCCTTCGTCGTGCTGGCCATCGCCTTTACCACCCTAAGCTATCAATACTCCATCCGGGACCAGAAGGACGGGCTGGAGGAGAAGTCCGGCTATGTGGCGGCCATGGCCGCCCAGGTCGTCACCAGGGGGGACGAGCTCCAGGACGACGCCTTCCAATACTATCTGGGGGCCGTGGCCCGGCTGGTGGACACGGACGTGATGCTCTGCGACACCGAGGGGACCATCCTCTTTGCCTCCAACGACGGCTATGAGGTGCCTGAGTGGCAGGGAAGGACCGTCCCCACGGAGGTGCTGGCGGCACTGACCGACAGCTCCGACTATGAGGGCACCAGCGACCTGGGCGTGTTCAACGAGGCCCGGCTGGTCTGCGGGGCGCCGGTCATGGTGGAGCAGGGCGGACGCAACGTGCTGTACGGCTATGTGCTGGTCTCCGTCTCCGTGGAGAACATGACCCGGCTGTGGCAGGCCTTCGCCTCCATTTTCCTGTTTGCCGCTGTGGCGGTGATGCTTGTCGCTTTTATCTCCAGCTCCATTTCCTCCCGCTCTCTGACCCGCCCCCTGAAGGAGATGACCGACGTAGTGCGTCGGTTCGGCATGGGAGAGTACGACCTTCGGGTGAAGGAGACCGACCGAAAGGACGAGGTAGGCGAGCTGGGCCGGGCCTTCAACAATATGGCGGACGCCATCGCCCTGAACGAGCAGAAGCGCAGCGAGTTTGTCACCAATATCTCCCATGAGCTGAAGACGCCCATGACCACCATCGCCGGCTACGCCGACGGCATCCTGGACGGCACCATCCCCCCGGAGCGGGAGCGGAAGTATCTCCAGGTCATCTCGGACGAGACCAGGCGGCTGGCCCGGCTGGTGCGGCGGATGCTGGATATGTCCAAGTTCCAGTCCGGCGGAGACATGGTGCTCAGCCAGACCGAATTCGACATCGGAGAGACGCTGGCCCAGGTGCTCATCAGCCTGGAGGGGAAGATCAACGGCAGGGGACTGGACGTGGACGCCCGCCTGCCAGACAGCCCCCTGCTGGTCTGGGGAGACCCGGACGCTGTCGCCCAGGTATGCTATAATCTGGTGGAAAATGCGGCCAAGTTCGCCCATCCCGGCACGGTGATCGGCGTGTCCGTCTCCACCCGTGGGGGCAAGGCCTATATCGCGATCCGGGACACCGGAGAGACGATACCGGAGGAGGAGCTGCCCCTGATTTTCGACCGGCTCCACAAATCCGACCGCTCCCGGAGCCTGGACAAGGAGGGAGTGGGCCTGGGCCTTTACCTGGTCAAGAGCATCCTCAACGACCTGAAGGAGACGATCACCGTCACCAGCAGAGACGGCGTGACCGAGTTCGTATTTACTCTGACCCTGGCGAGGTAGACGCCTTAGAGACAGCCAAAGAGAAACGAGGGAGAGCACCATGTACGACAACGACGATATCCGTTCCGACCGGAACGACCGGGAGCCCTGGGAGCTGGACACAGGAAGCCGTCTCCGGCAGCACTTTGACAGCCGCCGTGTGGAGGACCTGGGAAAACAGTACCGGGAGCGGGCAGAGAAGCGCCGGGAGAAGCAGATCCGGGAGGCGGAGGAGACCCGACAGGCCAGAGACGCCCGCCACGACCGGAACCGGTTCCAGCAGACGGAGGGCGACGGCGGAGGCACGCCTCCCCCTCCGGAGAACCACGATCCCAGGGGCGACCGGTATGACTACGGCGACCGGGGACGGGCCGCTGCGGACGCCCCCCGGAACCGTCGACGGAGCTCCGGCCTAGCCGGTGTGGTGCTCATCGTGGTGGTGGCTGCGGTCTGCGTCGGCCTGATGGCCGGGAGCGAAGACCTGTTCGGGCTCTCCGCCGTATGGGACGATGACGATTATGGCAGCTATGACGACTACGATGACTATGACGACGACAGCCAGTGGTCCGGGGACGATGACTTCGATATGACCGTCCCCTACGGCGACGAGGACGGGGATGCGGACGACAGCATCGCCGACACCGGGACCGCCGCTGAGGAGGACGAGCTGGAGCGGGCGGATCTAGACGGAACACTGACGGTGGAGCTCCAGACCTCCGAGGGCCTGGAGGAGCTGACCTACCAGGAGATTTACGCCAAGTGTATGCCCTCGGTGGTCTCCATCACGGTGGTGACTGCCGAAGGGACGGGCACCGGCACCGGCATCGTCATGACGTCGGACGGCTATATCCTCACCTGCAACCACGTCATCGAGGACGGGATCACCTGCACCGTGACCACCTATGACGACCAGGTATACACCGCCCTCCTGGTGGGCGGGGACGCACAGACCGACCTGGCCGTCCTCAAAATCGGGGCCGAAGGGCTGACCCCCGCCGAGTTCGGCGATTCCGACGAGCTCACCGTGGGAGACGAGGCCCTGGCCATCGGCGACCCCCTGGGCACTACCCTTCGGGGCACCCTGACCAACGGCATCATCTCCGCCATCAACCGGAACGTGACGGTGAACGGCTACAGCATGACCCTGCTCCAGACCACCGCCGCCCTGAACTCCGGCAACTCCGGCGGCCCCCTCATCAACATCTACGGCCAGGTGGTGGGGGTCAACAATATGAAGATGAACTCCACCTCGGTCACGGTGGAGGGGCTGGGCTTCGCCGTCCCCACCAGCGTGGTGAAGGAGATCGTCCCCACCCTTGCCACTGAGGGCAAGGTCAGCCGTCCGGTGCTGGGAATCACCTGCTACAGCATCAGCGAGGAGTATGTGGAATCCGGGGATTACCTCTCCTCCGGCTGCCTGGTGGCCTCGGTGAACGAAAAGTCGGACGCCTATGCCCAGGGCGTTCAGGTGGGGGACTATATCACCCAGATCAACGGCATGACCGTCACCTCCGTGGAAGAAGTGAAGGCCGTCATTGAGGAGCTGTCCATCGGGGACACGGTGGAGCTGACCATCCTCCGCCCCAACGAGGAGGGCACTGCCATCGCCGAGGTGCTGACCATCACGGTGGCGCTGTCAGATCAGGCTGACATCTCGTAAACACACAGCGCATAAAGCACCGCCTGCCCGGGGATACTGAGGGTATCTTTCCGAGACAGGCGGTGTTGTTATGCGTATTCAGGATATCATGTCCAGGGCGGTGGTCTCCATCACGCCGGAGGAGTCCGCGGCTCTGGCGGCCCGACTGCTCACCCGGCACAACCTGGGCATCCTCCCGGTGTGCAGTCAGAGCGGCAGACTGGAGGGAGTCGTCACCGACCGGGACATTATCACCCGCTGCCTGGCAGCCAGCGAGGACCCCTCCCGGGTGCCGGTGCGGGACATTATGACCCGTGACCCGGAGACGCTCTCCCCCCAGGACAAGGGGGAGGACGCCCTGCGCCGGATGGCGAAGCGCCAGGTGCGGCGCATCCCCGTGGTGGAGGACGGCCAGGTGGTGGGGATGGTCTCCCTGGGCGATCTGGCCCGGAGCCGCCGCTACGAGACGGAGGCGGCCAGGGCCCTGTGCGACATCTCGGCCAACGTGACCCGGCGGCGGCAGAAGTGAGCTCGCGTTACAGCTTCCCTGCCTTCACCAGGGCGTAGGTGCGCAGGACGCCGATCTGGGTCTTGGCGTCGGGCAGGCGGTTGTCCAGGGCCATCCGGTAGGCCTCCTCCAGAGGGATCTTCTCCACCTCCAGGAACTCGTCCTCGTCCAGATCCATCTCGGCGGAGCCGGTGATGCGGCAGGCCCACAGCCGGAGGATTTCGGCGCAGTACCCCGGCGTGGGGTAGACCTCTCCCAGGAAGACATAGTTGTCGGCGGTGGTGCCCGTCTCCTCCCGCTGCTCCCGCTTCATGGCCTCGAAGGGGTCCTCTCCCCGCTCCAGCTTTCCGGCGGGCAGCTCCAGGGTCTCCGCCATAAAGGGATAGCGGAACTGACGGACGAACAGCAGCTCGTCCCGGTCGGTCAGGGCGGCGATGGTGACGCCGCCGGGGTGCTCCACCACCTCCCGGACAGCGGTTTTGCCGTCAGGGAGCAGGGCCTGATCCACCCGCAGGTTGATGATACGGCCTCTGAATTTGTACTCATAGGAGAGCTGAGACTCGTTTAGGTTCATAGTAAGACCTCCTGGTTGGGGCCGGGGCGTTTCACACCCCGGTCAGATCAAAGCTGGGGATATACCCGCTCTCGGCCGATTCCGGCTCCTGGGCGAAGCCCTCCAGCCCCAGATTTTCCATATAGGTGCGCAGGGAACGGCTCTCCGCCTTTTTCAGCCGCCGGTTCAGCTCGGGGAACTCCTCCGGCACCCGCCCCCAGGGAATATACTGGCTCATAAGGGAGAACAGCACCGTTCCCGGCGGAAAGCTCTCCGCCACCCAGTCCATGACCGCCCGGGCGGCGGCGGCCCTGCCGGGGAGGATCAGGTGCCGGATGACCACCCCCCGCTTCAGCAGCCCGTCCTCCAGGACATAAGGCCCGGTCTGGCGCACCATCTCCCGGATGGCGGCCTGGGCAGCCTCCACATAGTCCCCCGCCCCGGAATAGCGGAGGGCGTCGGCGTTGTCGGCGTATTTCAGGTCAGGGAGGTAGATATCCACCTTTCCCTCCATGGCCCGGAGAGTCTCCACCCGCTCGTAGCCCCCGGTGTTCCACACCACCGGGACGGGGAGCGGCTGCTCCAACACCTGGCGTATGACGTGGGCGTAATGGGTGGGGGTGACGAAGTTGATGTTGTGGGCGCCCTGGGCGATCAGCTCCTCGCAGATGGCCCGTATCCGCTCCGCCGTCACCGGCTTGCCGAAGCCCTGGCGGCTGATCTCGTCGTTCTGGCAAAAGACGCACTGGAGAGAGCAGCCGGAGAAAAATACGGCGCCGGAGCCGCAGGTTCCGGAGATGGGCGGCTCCTCCCAGAGATGGAGAGCGCCCCGGGCCACCACCGGCAGCTCCGGCATATGGCAGAAGCCCTCTCCCCGGGTGTCCGTCCGCAGGGCGTGACAACGCCGGGGACAGAGATCACAGATCATGCGGCCCCTCCGGCCCCAGATCTCCCGTGCGCCAGTGGCGGCGGCAGAGGCCGATATACTTATCGTTGGCCCCCAGCACCACCTGCTCCCCCTCCTTGAGCACATGGCGGTGCTCGTCGAAGCGGGCGTTATAGGTGGCCTTCCGGCCGCACCAGCAGATGGTCTTGACCTCCTCGATGATGTCCGCCGAGGCCATCAGCGCCTGGGAGCCGGGGAACAGCTCCCCCTTGAAGTCGGTGCGCAGACCGTAGCAGATTACCGGCACGTTCCAGAGATCCACCACCCGGGTCAGATAGTCCACGTCCTCATGGGAGAGAAACTGGGCCTCGTCCACGATGATGCAGGCATACCGGCGCAGCTGCTCCTCCGGAAGAGCCAGAAACTCGTGGAAGTAGATACAGCCCCAGGCCAGGCCGATCCGGGAGGCGATCACCCGCTGGCCGTCCCGCTGATCCAGGGCGGGCTTGACCATCAGGGCCTCCTGGCCCCGCTCCTCATAGTTGTAGCGCACCATCAGGGCGTTGGCCGTCTTGCTGGAGCCCATGACGCCATATCGAAAATAGAGCTTTGCCATTGATTTCGTCTCCTTTTCTGTGCCGGGGGCTAATCCCCCTCTCTCCAGGTCTGCAGATACCCCTCTGCCTGTGTCAGAAAGGGCGCGAAGGCGCTGGGCACCGGGTAGGTCTCCCGGAGTGCGGCGCTGTCCGCCCACACCCAGCCGTCTGGGAGGCGATCGCTCCCCAGGGTCAGCCAGACCCCACGCATCTGCCACTCCAGATGGGTGAAGATGTGCCGCCCTGCACCGGCGTCCTCCGCGTGGACAATGTCCAGGGGCCAGGGGGCAAAGCCCTCCTCCTCCGGGGTGTTGGGAAACTCCCAAAGGGAGGCCAGCAGCCCCCGCTCCGGTCTGCGCCGGAGCGCGACCCTGCCCTGAAAGCGGATGAGCCAGACGGTGCGCCGCTCCACCCGCCGGGGCCTTGTCCGGGCCTTGACAGGCAGCTGGGCAGTCGTACCCTCCCGGTTCGCCCGGCACAGCCCGGAGAGAGGGCACCGGCCGCACAGGGGCGCGCCGTTGGGCAGACAGACCAAGGCCCCCAGCTCCATGAGCGATTGGTTGAACTGGCCGGGGGCGCTGACGGGGATGACCTCCTGCAGCGCCTTCCGGATGGTCGCCTTTGTCTCCGGGCGACTGATGTCCGAGTCGTCGCCCGTGAGCCGGGTCACCACCCGGAGCACGTTGCCGTCCACGGCGGGCACCGCCTGACCAAAGGCGATGGAGGCGATGGCCCCGGCGGTGTACTCCCCCACTCCGGAGAGGGAGAGAATGTCCTCATAGCGGGCGGGAAACGTCCCGCCAAATTGGGTCATGATCTGTCGGGCGGCCTTTTGCAGATTCCTGGCCCGGCTGTAGTAGCCCAGGCCCTGCCACAGCTTCAGAAGCTGCTGCTCATCCCCGGCGGCCAGAGCCTCCACCGTGGGAAAGACCTCCATAAACCGGGCAAAGTAATCCAGCACCGCCGCCACCCGGGTCTGCTGGAGCATGATCTCCGAGACCCAGACCCTGTAGGGCTGTGGGTCGCTCCGCCAGGGAAGGGTGCGGGCGTTGTCCCGGAACCACTCCAGCAGCGGGAAAACGATCTCGCTCAGCTGTGTCTGCTGCTCCATGGATTTCCCCTCCCTTGCCTGCTCCCTATTATATCCGTATCCGGGGACGATTGCAAACGGTGTTGACGATCTATTTTGGGAAAATGCGGGAGATGCCAAACTCCGCTCAAAAAATCCTTGACGGGGAAACAAAACTGTGCTATTCTATTTCCACCTGTGGAAGCGGGCTTTGTTGTGTTGCGTTTTTCAGCGCAGCCGCCTCCCGCTCACGGTGGCCCCGCCGCCACGCAGGGAGGCAGAGACCCTCTGCCGAAGGACTTTGGTACGACCTGCGCTGCGGCGCGGATTGGCCGGTGCTTTGGCGGAAGTTTGCCCCGTTTCGGGCCTGCCGGAGGACCGGCATTTTTTGTGCCCGAGACAACCTACACAAACTAAGGAGGTGCCGAATATGGCGAAAGCCGGCGCACGGGTGAAGATCACCCTGAGATGCTCTGAGTGCAAGCAGAGAAACTACAACACCAACAAGAACAAGAAGAACACCACTGAAAAGCTGAAGCTGAATAAGTATTGTCCCTTCTGCCGCAAGCACACTGAACACGTTGAGACAAAGTGATCGGAAAGGGTGAGTGTGTTTCAATGGCTGAGAAAAATAAAATGAAGGAAAAGGACGCCGTGCAAGAGCCTGCTACGGAGGTCACGTCGGAGGTGCAGGCCGCTCCGGAGGCCAAGCCCGAGAAGAAGGCGGACAAAAAGCAGTCCGCCAAGGCCAAGAAGGAGAAAAAGCCCAACTGGTTCGTCCGCACCGGGAAGCGTATTGGCAAGTGGCTCCATGAGCTGCGCCTGGAGTTGAAAAAGGTGGTCTGGCCCACCCGGAAGGAAGTGCTCCACAACACGCTGGTGGTCATCGCCTGCGTCCTGGTGGTGGGCGTGTGCATCTGGGTGTTCGACTGGCTGAGCGCTGCGGTGATCCGTGCCCTGATCAACCTCTTTGCGGGCTGAGGATGCGGAAATGGCTGAAAACGCTAAGTGGTATGTGGTCCACACCTATTCCGGATATGAGAACGCTGTGGCCAGCGCCATCATCAAGAATGTGGACAACCGCAACCTGCACGACCTGATCTCCGAGGTCAACATCCCCATGGAGACGGTGACGGAGATCACGGACAACGGGCCCAAGACCGTGGAGCGCAAGGTATTCCCCGGCTATGTGCTGGTGAAAATGGTGCTCGACGACGAGAGCTGGCACGTCATCCGGAACATCCGGGGCGTCACAGGCTTTGTGGGCTCGGGCAACAACGCGATCGCCCTGACCGACGAGGAGATCGCAGCCCTGGGCGTGGAAAAGCACGAGGTCAACGTGTCCTACGCTCCGGGAGACAACGTCAAAATCGTGGACGGCGCACTGGCCTCCTCCATCGGCGTGGTGGAGAAGATCGACCTGGAACGCGGCAAGGTCTGCGTCATCGTGTCCCTGTTCGGCCGGGAGACCCCGGTGGAGCTGGATCTGGCACAGGTGGAGCCCGTCAAACTGTAAGAATGGGACAGAACCATTCGGCTGAAGAATTTTAGGAGGTGCTCTTCGTGGCAGTTAAAAATAAGAAAATTACCGGCTATGTCAAGCTGCAGATCCCCGCAGGCAAGGCGACTCCCGCTCCCCCTGTGGGCCCTGCTCTGGGTCAGCACGGCGTGAACATCGCCGCGTTTACCAAGGAATTCAACGAGCGTACCAAGAAGGATGTGGGCCTGATCATTCCCGTGGTCATCACCGTCTATGCCGACCGCTCCTTCACCTTTGTCTGCAAGACCCCTCCCGCAGCGGTGCTGCTGAAGAAGGCCTGCAACATTGAGACCGCCTCCGGCGTACCCAACAAGAACAAGGTCGCCACCATCAGCAAGGCGGATCTGCAGAAGATCGCCGAGACGAAGATGCCCGATCTGAACGCCGCCTCCCTGGAGGCCGCCATGTCCATGATCGCCGGCACCGCCCGTTCCATGGGCATCGTCGTCGGGGAGTAAGGAGGTAGGAAACAGTGAGTAAGGGTAAGAAATATCAGGACAGCGCAAAGCTGATCGTTAAAGGCAACCAGTATGATCCCGCCGAGGCCATGGAGCTGCTCGGCAAGACCGCCAAGGCCAAGTTCGACGAGACTGTAGAGGTCCACCTCCGCCTGGGCGTGGACGGCCGTCACGCCGACCAGCAGGTCCGCGGCGCCATCGTCCTCCCCAACGGCACCGGCAAGAGCGTCCGGGTGCTGGTGTTCGCCAAGGGCGAGCAGGCCGAGGCCGCCAAGGCCGCCGGCGCGGAGTATGTGGGCGAGATGGATCTGGTGGACAAGATCATGAAGGAGAACTGGTTCGACTTCGACGTGGTCATCGCCACCCCCGACATGATGCGGTTCGTGGGCCGTCTGGGCCGTGTGCTGGGTCCCAAGGGCCTGATGCCCTCCCCCAAGTCCGGCACCGTCACCCCCGACGCAGGCCGCGCCGTCACCGAGGCCAAGGCCGGTAAGGTGGAGTACCGCCTGGACAAGACCAACATCATCCACTGCCCCATCGGCAAGGTGTCCTTCGGCGCCGAGAAGCTGGAGGAGAACTTCAACGCCCTGGTGGGTGCCGTCATCAAGGCCAAGCCCGCCGCCGCCAAGGGCCAGTATATCCGCTCCTGCACCGTGGCCTCCACCATGGGCCCCGGCATCCGGGTGAACACCGCCAAGCTGATGTGATCGGCGCCGGTTTTACCGGAAAAAGGTTGAAAATCAGAGGAGAACGGGTTGACAAAGCCCGTTCCCCTCTGGTACAATATCATTTGCGTTCAAAGACAGCAGGATCCCCACGGATAACTGGCATCAGCCATCCTGCCGAGAGTGCATGAGCTGAAAATCGCTTCTGTACTGTCCTCCTGTCCTTTGGATGCGGAGGATTTTTTCTGTAGTGAGGTGAAAACAATATGCCTAACGCAAAGGTTTTGGAGTCCAAAAAGGCCGTTGTGACCGCTCTGGAGGATCAGCTGAAGACCGCTCAGGCGGGCGTCCTGGTGGATTACTCCGGCATCACCGTGGAGCAGGATACCGAGCTGCGGAACACTGCCCGCAAGGCCGGTATCTCCTACACCGTGGTGAAGAACACCATGGTCCGCCGGGCGCTGGACGAGGCGGGCCTGTCCGAGCTGGACGGCGTGCTCCACGGGAACACGTCCCTGGCCACCGGCGACGACGACCCCATCGCTCCCATCAAGGTGATCTCTGATTACGCCGACAAGATGGGCAGCGACAAGTTCCACATCAAGGCCGCCTTCATGGAGGGCAAGGTGCTCTCCAAGGAGGAGATCGCCCAGCTGGCCACGCTGTCGTCCAAGAAGGACCTGTACGCCCAGCTGGTGGGCGTCCTCATCGCCCCTGTGGCAAACCTGGCCGCCGTCGTGTCTGCCATCGCGGACAAGGACAACGCCGAAGAAGCTGCCGCCGAATAAGGGCGGCGACCATTCCAAATCTGAATGTCATTCTATTTTAGGAGGTTATTACCATGTCTGAGAAGATCAATGCGATCGTAGAGGAGATCAAGGGCCTGTCTCTCCTGGAGGTTAAGGAGCTGACCGACGCCCTGAAGGAGACCTTCGGCGTTGAGGCCGTCGCCATGGCCGGCCCTGCCGGCGGCGCTGCCGCTGCCGCTCCCGAGGTGGAGGAGAAGACCGAGTTCGACGTGGTCCTGGCCAGCTTCGATGCCGCCGCCAAGATCAAGGTCATCAAGGCCGTCCGTGAGGCCACCGGCCTGGGCCTGGCCGACGCCAAGAAGGCTGTCGAGAGCGCTCCCTACACGCTGAAGGAGGCCGCCACCAAGGAGGAGGCCGACGCTCTGAAGGAGAAGGTCGAGGCCGTTGGCGGCAAGGTCGAGCTGAAGTAATTCGACCGTCTCTGACGATTTCAAAAAAGCTGCCCTGTGCGGGATGCACGGGGCAGCTTTTTCGTTTTGCCTTGCCGCCGATCCGCAGTATACACGGACAGCCTCTTCCGATGCCTCCCCCAAAACGGCCAGGCCGCCGGCATACGCAGCCGGTTGCCGCGTGCTGCGTGCGGAAAATTCTTTTGCGGGGCTTTAAGCTCCCTTTAAGCTCGCCGGTGTATCCTGTCCCCGCAAAGGAGATGACCCATAATGAAAAAATACAAAAAATTGCTTTCCATCCTCTGCGCTCTGGCGCTGGCCCTGTCGGTGACGGCCTGCTCCTCCGCAGACAGTGAGGATACATCCGAGACCGACGCCTCCTCCGCCGCAGAGACCGAGACGGAGGAGACTTCCGAGACAGAGGAGACCTCCGCGGAGACAGAGACCGCGGCTCAGGTGGGCCAGATCACTGCCATCGACGGCTCCACCGTCACCCTCCAGCTGGGTGAGCTGACCCAGGGGGAGACGACGGACGGCGAGGGCGGCGGCTTCGACGGCGAGATGCCCGAGGGCGGCGGCTTCGACGGCGAGATGCCCGAGGGCGGCGGCTTCGACGGCGAG
>JAJPXB010000006.1:7754-10261 GCA_021205695.1 Clostridiales bacterium | reverse complement strand
CGAGGGCGGCGGCTTCGACGGCGAGATGCCCGAGGGCGGCGGCTTCGACGGCGAGATGCCCGAGGGCGGGGACTTCGACGGCGAGATGCCCGAGGACGGGGATTTTGACGGCGAGATGCCCGAGGGCGGGGAATTTGACGGCGAGATGCCCGAGGGCGGCGACTTCGACGGCGAGATGCCCGAGGGCGGGGACTTCGACGGTGAGATGCCCGACGGGGACAGCGGCGGGATGGCCGGGAACGGCTTCGGCGGCGGCAGCAGCTTTACCGCCGGGGACGAGACGCTGACCCTGGATCTGACCGACGTGACCATCACCCTGTCCGACGGCGGGACCGGGAGCGTGTCCGACCTGTCGGTGGACGACATTCTGCAGATCGATTATGACGCGGACGGGGCGGTGTCCTCCGTCACCGTGCTGTCCCTCACCGGCGGCATGGGCGGCGAGACGGGCGGCAGCTTTGGCGGCTCCAGCGAGGTGGAGCAGGGCACCTCCGCCAACACCATCGACGAGGACGGAGACTACTCCGACACCACCTATACCTCCACCGGCGACGACGAGAACGCCCTCCGGGTGGACGGGGCCACCGTCACCCTGGACGGCATCACGGTGGATAAGTCCGCCGGTTCCAGCTCTGACGCGGAGACCGGAGACTTCTACGGCATGAACGCCGCCCTGCTGGCCACGGACGGGGCGAACGTGACCATCACCAACGCCACCATCACCTCCTCCGCCCAGAACGGCAACGGGGTGTTCAGTTACGGCGAGGGCACCGTGGTGACCATCTCCGACTCCACCATCACCACCACCGCCGACAACTCCGGCGGCATCCAGACCACCGGCGGCGGCACCACCATCGCCTCCAACCTGACGGTGGAGACCTCCGGCAGCTCCGCCGCCGCCATCCGCTCCGACCGGGGCGGCGGTACCGTGAACGTGGACGGCGGCGCCTACACCACCAACGGCTACAATTCCCCGGCGGTCTATTCCACCGCCGACATCACCGTTGCCAACGCCACCCTGACCGCCAACAACTCCGAGGCGCTGGTCATCGAGGGCGCCAACTCCATCACCCTGACCGACTGTGATGTGAGCGGCAACATGAGCGACACGGAGGGAACCAGCTCGGATGAGAACGTCCACAGTGTCATGATCTACCAGTCCATGTCCGGCGACGCCGACGTGGGCACCTCCACCTTCTCCATGACCGGCGGCAGCCTGACCGGCAACAACGGTGACTTGATCTACGTCACCAACACCCACTGCATCCTGACCCTGTCCGGCGTGGACATCGTGAACAACGAGGAGGACGGCTACCTCCTGCTGGTTTCCGGCAACAGCGGCAGCCGGGGCTGGGGCAGCGCAGGCTCCAACGGCGCGCAGGTGGAGTTCACCGCCGACGGCCAGACCCTGGAGGGGGATATTGCGGTGGACACCATCTCTACCCTGGACATCACCCTGACAAACGGCTCCACCCTGACCGGCACCATCAACATCGTGGAGAACGATGAGGGCGGCGCCGCCGTGGAGGATAACGCCGTCGTCATCATTGGCGAGGGCTGCACCTGGACGCTCACCGGGGACTGCACTGTCACCAGCCTGACCAACAACGGCACCATCAACTACAACGGCTACACCATCACCCTGGCGGACGGGACGGTGCTCAGCGAGTGATCGGGCGATTGCGGATTTGCCGGGGGAGGGGTGCAGGAGGCACCTTCGGTTCCCCAAGGCACTTCGGCGAATGCGACATCGCCCCATCAAACATGCCAACAATTTTTGACAAAGTGTCCGGCATATGTTATACTGCAATATCATATCCCATGTGAAAGGATCCCTTGTCATGCTCGCAACCAGACGGAAAATGAAGCCGGGACGGGAGCAGTCTCTCGACCCCCGGGACATCCAGGCCCTCTATATCACCGGCGGCGTCCGGCCCGGCTACTTTCAGGTGGCCGACCTGTGGGATTATCTGGATTACAATCCGGGCTATATCCAGGTGAACGTGGGGAGCTTCCCCAACCTGGTGGCGGTGGAGGGGGAGCGGTACGTCCGCTCCGCCCGGAGCGCCAAAGGGGTGGACTGCCTGTTTGCCCTGCCCAGAGAATGAAAAAACGGCCCCGGTACAGCGGCCTGCTGTGCCGGGGCCGTGTGCTTTGTCCTCAGTCCTCCGTCTCTGTGACGGTGAGGATATCGCTCAGATCCTGGGCGCCTGTCATGTCAACGCAGAGGTCTCCCAACGTCTGCTGATCCGTCGCCGCGGTGATGGCGGCGGGGATGTCCTCCTCTGTGGGGACGCCGTCGCTGTCCACGGCCTGGATATACCAGGAGAGACTGGCGGGCTGGTAGACGAAGACGTAGAGGGAGAGCTCCGTGTCGTCCTCATCCGCCGGACAGAGGCAGAGGGCGACGCTGCCGTCCTCTGCATCGTCCTGGTAGCAGCAGGGGGACCGGTCTCCCACGGAGGCC
This sequence comes from Clostridiales bacterium, assembly GCA_021205695.1. Lineage (GTDB taxonomy): Bacteria > Bacillota > Clostridia > Oscillospirales > Oscillospiraceae > Onthomonas. The sequence continues at coordinate 7,794 of JAJPXB010000006.1, read as the reverse complement.
AGCACGCCTCCGGCCCATGTGTCCGTCTGGAACCGGAGAA
>JAJPXB010000006.1:0-7654 GCA_021205695.1 Clostridiales bacterium | reverse complement strand
GTCCGTCTGGAACCGGAGAATGCCGATCTCGCCCTCGGCCAGGTCGGCCGTTGTCGACTCCAACCACCGGGCCACCTCGTCGCAGTCCTGCGCGCCTTCCTCTGTGATGGAGGTGAAGACAGAGAAAAAGCTGCCGTCGCTCACAGAGTAGGAGTAGGAGGTGTCGAGGTCGCTGCCGAGCAGGTTGGCGCGGTAGCCCATGACGCCGAGCGCCAGCAGCACCACCAGCGCCACCGGGACGACCAGGAGCAGCACCAGCACCAGCCAGAGCCGATCCTTCCGCCGGACGGGGGGCGTGACGCTGCCGTCCTGGGGCAGAGGAGCCCCGCACTGGGGACAGAGGTTCCACCCCGGCTCCACCGGATTGCCGCAGCTGGGGCAGTTTCCCCGGAGGGTGGCTCCGCAGTTGGGGCAGCGGCTGTACGAGAGCTCTACTGTCTGGCCGCACTTGGGACACTGGTAGTCCCCCCGGTTGCTCCGGGCCAGAAGATAGATGATGATGCCGATGCAGTAGGGGACAAGCACCACCACCAGCGTCCAGAGGACCCGGTTCATCCCCCGCCGTCCGGCGTCCCGCCAGACGTAGACCCCCAGGCCGATTTCGATGCCCAGGGCCAGAAGGATGAGCAGCACAGCGATCAGAGTGATTCCGGTAGCGATTGCCATGATAAAGACCTCCTTAATACCAGGTAGACTGCCAGCTCTGCCGCCGCCGCCAGCAGGGAGGAGAGCAGGCCGATGGCCAGAACGTTGTCCAGCCAGGGGAACTGATCGAGCAGAGACGGCGGGAGCAAACCGAACAGCCCCCAGGTCAGCGCTGCCAGGGCCGCGGCCAGAAGCGACGTGAGCAGGATGCAGCAGTTCCGCTCCCGCCGGGCCAGACGCGCGTCCAGCTCCGCTCGGGTGAGCCGGGGCGGGTCATAGCATTCAAAATCCATCTTCATCCGTTAGCCACCTCCGCAGCGACGCTCTGGCCCGGGCCAGGCGGGATTTGACCGTCCCCTCCGGCAGCTCCAGCAGCCGGGCGGTCTCTTTGATGTCGTGTCCGTTGAAGTAATACAGGATGACCGGGAGCCGGAGCCGGTCGGGGAGCCTGTCCAGGGCGGCGTACAGGTCGGACCAGTCCTCCCGCTCCGGGGCGGGGGCGCCGTTCAACGCCTCGTCCTGGGCCTCCCAGGTGGGAAAGCTCAGGGTGACCACCCGCCGCTTCAGCCGTCGGAGCCTGTCCCGGTAGAGATTGACACAGATCCTTGCGGCCCACGGCTCAAAGGGGATCTCCGGGCGGTATTGCTCCCAGCTCTGGAGGATGCGGAGCCAGGTGTCCTGATAGAGCTCCTCCGCCTCCTCCCGGCTGCGACAGAGGCGCATACACAGGCCGAACAGCCGCCGCCCATAGGTCTGGATGTAGTAGTCCATGCCGCCGTCGCCTCCCGTTTCGTGTCTCTGTGTCCCTCTGTCTAATCATACGACAGGGAGACGGGTTCGGTTCCCTCAAAAATAGAATTGGGCGAAAAAATTTTTAAGACCCGAACGGCCGCCGGGCCGTTCGGGTCATGTACCCGCTGTCACGAGCCCTGTCTCAGCACCTCCAGGGCTTCTGCATGCACCCGCCTGTTGGTGGCGAGCAGGTCGGCGTTCTCCGTCACAGGCAGAGCGCCTCCGGCCAGGTCGGTACACGCTCCCCCGGCCTCCCGGAGGATGAGCTGTCCCGCGGCGTAGTCCCAGGGTTTCAGGTCGTACTCAAAGTACAGCTCCGCCCGGCCCGCCGCCACCTTGCACAGCTCCAGGGCGGCGCTGCCGCCCCGGCGGAGGTCCTCCGTGCGGAGATAGACCGCCTTCGCCCGCTGAAAGACCAGGTCGGCCCGCTCCTTTTCGTAGGGGGAGGTGCCGAAGATGGCCAGGCTGTGGGCCAGGTCAGGCCGGTCGCTGACCTGTATGGGCCGCCCGTTGCACCGGGCCCCCCGGCCCAGGGTGGCGGAGAAGGTCTCGTCCTGGAAGGGATTGTATACCACTCCCATCACCGTCCGCCCCCCGTCCCACAGGGCAAGGGAGACAGCGCTCTCCCGAAAGCCGTGGATCAGGTTGTTGGTGCCGTCGATGGGGTCCAGGATCCACAGAGGCCTGTCCCGCTCCGCCGGGCGGGCGGCGTCCTCCTCCGCCAGGAAGCCGATCCCCGGCCAGCGGAAGCGCAGCAGCCCCCGGAGGGTGTCCTGCACCGCCAGATCCGCCTGGGTGACGAAGTCGTCCAGGCCCTTCTCCCGCACCTGGCTCACCCGGACGCTGTCCCAGAAAATGGGGCCCGTCCGGTGAACCAGCCGGATCAGCTCCCGCTCTCCCACGTTGTACCGCATGAAAAACGCCTCCCCGCGTCTGTTTTTCTCCAGTATAGCAGAAAACGGCCTGGCTGTCGAGAAGGCGAGCGGCCCCGTCCAAAAGGACGGAGCCGCTTTTTTCGGGATGCCCTACTGCTCGATGCCCTCCACCGAGGCGTCCTTCACCAGGGTCAGCCCGTCCGCCCAGGAGTAGAGGGTGTAGCTGGGGGTGCCGAAGTACACCGTCCGCTCCACCGTCTCCCCGCACATATCGGTGTAGCACACCGGCACAAAGGGACTGGACGGGTCGCTCACCGCCGCCTCGATGACGGCGATCTGGTCGGTGGTGAGTACCGGCCACTTGATTTTGATGGTGGTTTTGGTGGCGATGATGCTCCCCACCATCTTTCCCGAGGCTGTCCGTCCGGTGTTGGAGGACCACACCTTCTCCGTGGAGACAGTCACACCCTCCAGCGCCGGGTCGGGCATGGATACGCCGTTGATGGTCAGACCGCTGACCGATACCGTTGCCATAGCCGTTTTCCTCCTCTCGTCAGACGTAGATGGGGCAGCGCCCCGTCCGCCGGGTGGTGTCGTTGACGCTGCGGATGACCTGCCTGGTCAGCAGCTCGTCTCCCACATGCACCTCCAGCACCAGGCTGTCTCCCTGTCGGCTCTCCGCCTGGGCCAGACGCTCCGCCAGCCGGTCCATCCAGTCCGTGTTCCGCTCCAGGGGGAGCACCGCCTCCCGTCCCGCCTCGCCGATGAGGGAGAACACCGGCCCGGTGGTGACGCCGCCCTCTGCCAGCCTGGAGATGGTGGGCAGCTTTGCCAGGGTCACGCTCCCCGCCGGGACGATGACCTTGCCCAGCACCTTGACAGCCGACCAGGAGAATTTCAGCGCTGAGTTAATTTTCGTAATCATGCGATTCACCAGGTCGATCACCGCGTTCAGCCCGTTCTTGAAGGGGGTGGTGAGCGCGGTCTTGATGCCGCTCAGCTTGGACTGAATATTAGAAACAATGGTGCCGAAGATGTCGGCCAGCCTGGTCTTCAGGCTGTTTCCCTGGCCGACAGCGCCGCTGGTCAGCTGGGTAAAGGCGCTGACCACAGAGGTTTTGCAGCTGCCCGCCGCACTGGACAGGGTGCTCTTGATGGATGCCCAGACGCCGGAGGCCGCAGCTTTCAGGCTGTTCCACTGAGCGGACACGCCGCCGCTCATCTGGGTGAAGGCGCTGACCACGGAGGACTGGCAGCCGTTTGCCGCCCCGGTCAGGGCGCTTTTGATGGACTCCCAGATGCCGGAGGCCTTCGCCTTTAGCGCCTCCCAGCTGGCGGGCAGGCTGTTCAGCACCCCCGCCAGCGTGTTGAACGCGGTGGAGACCGCCCCCAGAGCGGCGGTGACGGCCTGTCCCGTCCACTTCCCCAGGGGCTGGAGCAGATTGTTCCACACAGCCTGCCCCAAAGGCTGGAACAGGTTCAGGGCGGAGGTGAGCAGGTTGACCGCCGCCGTCAGCACGTTCAGCGCCGCCGGGCCCGCCGACTGGATGACCCACCCGGCCAGGGGCAGCAACACGTTGGTGTAGGCCCAGCTCAGCCCGTTGGACAGGAGCTCCACCAGCGGTTTGCAGGCGGACACCAGGTTGCCGAAGCCGCTGACCAGGCCGGAGAAGTTCAGTTGCTTTGTCCAGGCCGCAGTGGCGGAGGACATATCCTCCAGAGCGTCCAGAAATATGTGGGCGATGTCCGCCAGATCCTGGAGGATGGCGTCTCCTGCGCCCCCAGCGGTCCAGGCCTCCCGGAACCGGACGGCCACATTGCCCACCGCAGTCAGCAGATTTTTGACGATGCCCAGCACCGAGGACACCGCCTGCTCTCCTGCCCCGCCGGTCCAGGCCCTGAGCCAGCTGCTGCCTATGGCGGACACCGCAGACCCCAGGCCGGAGAGGGCGGCCCGGGCCGCCTCCACCACCCCGGCCCCCTGGCTGTCCCAGGCGTCGGCAAAGGGCTGCCAGATCTGCCCCAGAATCACCTTCGCTCTGGCGGCAAAATCATCCAGCAGCCCGGAGATGCGCACCCAGCTCCCCTCCGCCTGGCCGCTCCCTCCGGAGGAGCCGCCGGAGCCGCCCCCGGACGAGCCGCTGCCGCCGGAGCCGGCGCTGACCCGGGTGATCTGGTCGAAGCCGTACAGGTCGCGCTGGGCGCTGGCTGCCGATTTCGCAGCCCTGGCCACGGAGTTGATGGCGGAGGCGGTGGCGCTGGCCGCCTTTGTCCCGGACTGCCATACCGTCGCCCCGAACAGCTTTACCGCCAGATTGGACAGGGTCTGTACCGCCGGGGTCACGGCGGAGATCAGGTCGGAAAAGGCGTTCATCCCCACCGCCGCCAGCCCCCGGAAGGCCCCGGAGAGCTGGCTCAGGGCGCTGTTCATCCGCTGCAGGGCGTAGGTATAGGCGCTCTGCATCTGGGCGGCGCTGGCGGTAAAGCGGACGGCGGCGTCGTTGGCCGCCGAAAGCTCCGCCCGGAGCCGGGCCGCCTCCTGTGTACTGTCACTCATGTGTTCTCACCTCTCTCTTGTCCCCGGCCAGGCGCTCCATCATGGAGCGATAGCCCGCCAGCCGGAGGGACGCCTGTTCCGTTTCCTCCCAGAAGGGGAACCGCTCGTATACCGGCTCCGGGCGTTCTCCCGCCAGCAGACGGGCAGTGAACACCGCCGCCTCCCAGGCGATGACGCTCAGGGCCTGACACCGCTGCCGCTCCGCCTCCCGGCGGCACCGGACGAGCTGGAGCACCTCCCCCCAGGTCCAGTCCTCCAGCTCCGGGGGACTGGCGCCCGCCCGGACGCCCGCCTCCAGCAGCTCCTCCAGGGTCAGGCCCGGGGAAAAGGGGGATCATCCCCCGCCTCCGCCGTCTCCGGCGCCTCCATCCGGGTGTAGGCGTGCTCCACCGCCGAGCGGAGAGCCGCTTTCAGCTGTCCGGCCTGCTCGCCCGTCAGCAGGCCCGAGGCCGCCGCCAGGTCAAAGACCAGGGCCCCGAACCGCTCCTGTCCCTGGTAGCCCCAGTCCACCAGCAGATCCAGAAACTGCTCCCCGTCGGTGCAGTCGTTGCCGCTGCCGGGCCAGCTCAGAGCCTCCCCCAGCAGGGCGCACAGCCGCTCGCTGTCCCCGGCGGACAGGAGAACGGTCTGGAGCGTCTCCTCCTGGAATCGCTCCCGAAGATTTCGCTGTCCGCCCACCGTCAGCCGCAGCCGGTATTCCTTCCCGTCCCCCCGCAGGGGGAGATATTTTCTTGCCATAGCGTTTCCTCCGTTTCATTCGGACTTGCCGCCCCGCTCCGGGGAACGGGGCGGCGATTTGCTGTCGGTTACGCCGCGCTGGGGTCGGTGACCGTCCAGTCGCTCTGGAGGGTCATGGACAGCTTGGCGGAGATCAGCTCGTCCACCTTGGCCCCTGCCACATAGGTGCTGACGTAGCCGGAGCTGGTAAAGGTCGTCCCGTCGGGGAACACCACCCCGATGGGCACCACATCTCCCGCCGTCTGGAGAGCCTTGAGCACCCGATAATCAGAGTCGGCGTCGCTGTTGTCGTAGAGGTAGGTTACCTCAAACGCCTTCACGTCCTGTACGCCGGGGACGCTCTTTTTCATGCTGTCCTGCATACAGGTGGCGTCCAGCGTGGCGGGGGTGCCGCCGATGTCGCCGATCTCGGTGACGTAGTTCATGGCCACCTCGTTGACCTTGACCTGGATGCCAATGGTGGAAAGTCCCTGTGTTGCCATTGTCGTATCATTCCTTTCTGCGTTTGCGCTTCTGTTCTCTGGCCCCCCGGAAAGGGGAGCTGTCAACGTAAGCTGACTGAGGGGAGCCGCGAATGCTTGGCTTTTGCTGCGTTTGCCGAAAAGCTTAAAGCAACCCGGCGGCCCCCTTCGGAGAGGCGGGGCAGATCAAGCTAGTCCACCAGTCTCATGGTCCGCTTGTCCACCTTCCGGCCGAACCGGAGGGTCTTGCGGCAGTATCCCGGCCCCACGTCCTCGTAGCCGTCCGGCCCGGCGTAGATGCGCCGCAGGCCGATCTGCCCCAGGGCCTGATTCACCGCGGCCGCCAGTTCGTTCTGGCTGTCCCGGTCGGCCGTCCACAGGTCTACCTGAAAGACCAGCTCGTCCACCACCGGGCAGTCGGTGGCCACGTTGGAGTACTCTCCCCAGACCACCACAGGGGCGTCTGCGCTGCCGGGGACGAACCGTCCCCGGAGGGAGAAGGCAATCTCTGTCTCCATCTCCGACAGTGCCTGGCGCACCTGCTCCCGTGCGTCCACCATGGCCCATCTGATGTCTGACATATCGTATCACCTCACCCGATTCGCTGGGCCAGCACCTTCCGGTGCCCCGGCCACTGCTGGAGGGAGCGCACCTCGTAAAGCGCCTCTCCGATCTCCAGCCGGTCGCCCGGAGACAGCTCCAGGTCGGTGAAGAGACACCCCTCCACCGCCCCGGTGGCGGTCTCCCCCGGCTCCTGTCGGGAAAGCCCGGAGGTCAGCCGCCCACCGCTCTGCCAGGACCGGACGCTCTGCCAGCAGATGCCGTCCTCCGTCCCGTCCTCGGCGGTGAAGTCGGGGGCGTCCATGTGAAAGACCGCCGCCGGGTCGCCCATGCTGTCCGTCTCCAGACTGCGCCGGTAGAGGGAAAACCCCCGTCGCCAGGCCAGGGGGGTCTGACGGCTCAGCATGACACCCTCCGGAACCGGGCCAGGCTGTCCAGAATCTCCGCTGTCCCGGCCCGCAGCTCGGCGGGGGAGAGGTACTGCTCGGACTGACTGATCTGTCCCTCGGAGTAGGCGGAGGTGCGCAGCCCGCCGCTCTCCAGCTCCCAGCGGTCCCGCTGGTAGTAGAGGGCCGCCAGCTCCACCGTCTTATAGAGGAACTGCTCCTCCAGGGAGCTCACCCCCAAATAGAGCATCAGCTCCCCCTCGGCGTCCAGCAGCTCGTCCTCCAGCAGCAGGACCACGTCCTCCTCCGGCTCCTCCAGACCCAGCTTTCTCTCCAGCCGTTCCAGACTGGACTCCATCTGCTCGCTGGTCATGGCCTTACCCCTTGTTGCAGGTCATGACCGCCAGCGCCCTGGGCTGGACGACCTTGGCTCCGTAGACGTGGAGCCCCTTCACCGCGTCGGAGAAATTCTTCTCCAACCGGTAGGCCTCCAGCTCCACCAGCTGCTCGGCGTAGGCCCCGGCGGCGCTGGTGCCGGCGATGACCTTGTACAGAGAGCCGTCGGTGTTGGGGACGTTGTTGGACAGATGGATCTGGAACCCGGCGGCCTCGCCCACCAGACCGCCCTGGAGGATGGCC
>JAJPXB010000027.1:46443-96506 GCA_021205695.1 Clostridiales bacterium | reverse complement strand
GGCGTGACCTCCGGCAACACCTACGTCTTTACGGTAAAGGCGGTCTACAACTCCAGCGTCAGCGCCTACAACACCACGGGCAAGACCATCATGCGGCTCTCCGAGCCTACCATCACTCTGGAGAACCTGGCGGGAGGCCTGACTGCCAGCTGGGACGCCGTGGACGGGGCCAAGGGTTATAAGCTGTACCGCCGCACCGAGACGGAGAGCTATGCGCTCATCGCCACGTTGGGCGCTGGCACGCTGACCTACACTGACAGGACGGCAGAGGTAGGCGTCGTCTACTACTACCGGGTGCAGGCGTACAACGGGAGCTATACCAGCTCCTGGACATCTCAGTTCTACCGGCGGATGGGTTACCCCGTCCTGACTCTGACAAGGGACAGTTCCGGCGTGGTATTATCCTGGACGAAGTGCGGCGGCTGTACGGGATACTACATCTATCGGATGAACGAGGACGGCAGCTACACCCGTATCAAGACCATCACCAGCGCGGACACTCTGACGTGGACGGATACGGATGTGGAGGCAGGGTGCTCCTATTTCTACTACGTCTGCGGCTACAACGGGAGCAGCCTGGGACCGTATTTACCCAAGCTTGTCACTTTTTAAGACAAGAAGCTATCTATAATGAACAAGATGATCAAAACAGAGCGCCTGATCCGCAGACCTTGTTGGCGGCAATGGCTATGTCCGAACAGCGCGACAACACGCAGTACGATCAGGCGTCCAAGACAGAACATCCTGTTCTCACCCGTTTTGCAGACGCCCGCCCCTTTTTAATATGACCAGGTGTTTATGGACATTGCGCTTCCGGGACTGAACGACGTGGAGACCGTCAGGCGGCTGCTCTGGGAGCGGCTTGTCCCGCCAATTTTCCATATGTTGCGCTTATAAAGATGCAGCATCTGCTGCCATATCCTCTGTCAGATCACAGATCACATCGCCCTTGACCCCGATGAACGCCGCAGACCAGGGGAAACCGGAGGCGGTGGTGGGGTAGATACCGGCGGTGTGGTCAACGAAATAGGTGGCGAAGGGACTCTTTTCCACCTGCTCGTCGGTGAGGTCCCGGGTCAGCTGGTGGACGATGGAGGCGACGATCTCCAGATGCGCCAGCTCCTCGGTGCCGATGTCGGTGAGCAGCCCCTCCAGCTCCGGATAGGGCATGGCATACCGCTGGCTGAGGTAGCGCAGAGACGCGCTCATCTCGCCGTCCGGGCCACCGTACTGGCTGATGATAACGGAGGCCAGGCGAGGGTTGCTGTTGCGGATTTTGACCGGGTACTCCAGCTTTTTGTCATAGATAAACATTATTCCGCCTCCTGCTGCCCGTTCCAGGGCCAGGGCTCGCACAGCCAGGTGTAGCACTCATTGGCTGCCGCGCTGGTCTGCTGGAGCGGCCCGTACTGTTCCTCATAGCTCGCCCGGGCGGTCTGCTCCATGGCGGCATATTTCTGAAACAGCCGAAACGCCTCCTGGTCGTTTTTGTGTGTGTCCAGATAGAGCCCCAGCTCGGTGACGACAAAGCAGAGCGCCTGCAATTCGGTCAGGGGCGTCTTGGGAACCTCTGCGCCGTCTGTCATCAGGTGAAAGGGGAGATCCAGACCGGGAAACAGCGTCCCCTGGGACAGCGCCTCCTGGGCGCTGTACTTGGCGGAGCCGGTCTGCTGGAAGGGAACATAGGGAACGGCTAACGGTGCGCAGGAGGGCAGCGTGCCCTGATTGGCGGAGCACCGCGTCTGCTGTGTGCTCTCTTGATTCAAGTGGAATTCCTCCTTTGGCGTTGCTGTGAGCGGCGAATAGACCCGCCGCTCAGACCATCCTATGCGCCGTTCGACGGGATGTGACAGGCAGGGGTCTGCCGTGTCGGGATACCCATGGGCGGGGGAAAGCCTTTCGCTCATTTGACCAGTGGAATTTATCCTCTGTCTGAGCTGTCCGTCCTTTTTTGGCTGCCGACCAGCTCCAGCACACCCATGGCCAACAGATAGACCCCGAACAGCGTCCGAAGCAGCTCTGTCTCCAGCCATGTGGCCAGCCATGCGGCAGCGGCAGCGGCCACTGCCCCGGCCGCAGCCGCCCATAGGATGCCCCCTCCGTCCAGATATCCGTTTCGGGCGTGAGCGGGGATGGCCCCTGCGGAGACTGGGAGAAAGTAGACCAGATTGATGGCCTGAGCCGCCTGCTGGGGAACGCCGGCAAACAGGGTCAGCCACAAAAGCAGCAGCGTCCCGCCTCCCAGCCCAAAGGCGGAGAGCAGTCCGGTGACACACCCGGCGATCAGACCTGGGAGCCAGGTTAAAAGAGCAGACATCGTATCCCTCCATACAGCAAAAACAGGGCGAACAGCGTTCGCAGCAGCCGGGGAGATGCTTTCCGGAACAGCTTTCCTCCCAGCGTTCCGCCCAGCCAGCCGCCCAGCAGGTAGGGGAGAGCCTGGAGCCAATCCAGCTCCCCCCGCCACCAATAGACCGCCGCTGAGACCAGACAGAGGGGAAGGATGATCGCCACAGAGGAGGCAAAGGCCCGCTTTTCCTCCAGCCGGACCCACCGGAGCAGCAACGGCACCAATATCATCCCACCGCCGCCGCCAAACAGCCCGTTGGCCAGTCCCGCCAACGCCCCGGAGACGGCCCATTTCCGGCGACCTGCGCTGTGTTGTCCTGTCAAATCCAAAAAAATCCCTCCCCCGCCTCAGTCTGGCAGGGGAGGGATAAAATTATGCGCAGGTGTGGCTCAGGCAAGAGCGGTGGCCACATCGTCAATAAAGGAGGTCGCGCTGCTCTCGGCTGCCTCGATGGACTCCTCCAGCCAGGTGCTGTAGCGGTCACTGCGAATGGCGCTGTCAGCGTCGATCTGCCAGGAATACAGATCGCTATAGCCGGTGAAGTAGACTATCCGGTAGCCGTGGAGGGTGGTGTCCTGGACGATGTCGTAATCGCCCACCTCATGCTCACTGTCGAACAGCCATGCGTCCACCTCGTCGTTTTGGTCGCCCTTGTATACGTCGGTATACTCGGTGGTGGAGCCGTCGGTGTTCTCCTCCGCCATGGTCAGGAAGTCCTCGGCGCTGCCGCCGTTCTCCTGCCACTCGTCCACCAGCGCCTCGGCCTCGGCCAGAGCGGTGTCGTAATCGTACTCGGTGGTGCTGGAGGAGTCGTCATCCTCCTCGTCGTCGCTCTCGATCGTCTCCGCCTGGATGAGTATATTGTAGAAGCTGGGGGCGTAATACTCGTCCAGGGAACGGCTGTCAAAGCGGACAACATAGTAACCGCTGAGATATTCCTCGTCATTGGAGTCGGTGGAGGTGGACTCCACCTTGCCCACCTCGCCCTCGGTGCGCTCCTCATCTGCCAGCCAGGTGCCGAAGTCATAATAGGAGAGGGTAGAGGAGGACAGGCCGCTGATGTCGCTGGCGCCCAGCTCTTCCACCAGAGCGGCAATGGTCTCCTCATCGCCGGATTCCAGCGCCTCGGCCAGAGCGTCGGCATTGGCCTCCAGAGTCTCCTGAGCCTCGGCCAGCTCGTCCGCGTCAAAGTCCAGAGCGTTTCCATCGTCGTCATACTCGGTGGTCAGGCCGAGGGAGATATAGTAGCCCTCATACTCAAAATCGTCGAAGGTGGCGGCATTCTCCTGATAGTACTCGTCCATGTCGTCCTCAGTGACCTCATAGTTCTCCTCGAGGTAAGAGGCGTAGTCATAGGCGGTGTAATACTCTGTCACTGCCCGCTTGAAGGCGGAAACCGTCATATACCGGCCATAGCAGTAGGTCAGGTAGGTTCCCTGATCCACGCCGTACTCGGCGGCGCTGGTCTTGATGTCATCCAGAACGGCGTCAATATTCTCCTGCGCCTCGTCAGAGATGGAATAGTTGTTGGCCTTGGCATCGGCCAGCAGCACGCCCACCTCGTCCAGCGTGGCCTCTACATCGGAGAGAATGTAATCGTACCAGGTCTGCCCGTCGCTGATCTCCTGATCCTTCAGGCCAGTGTCCGTGTCCAGACCGTAATAGGAGGCATAGGTGTAGATGCTGCTGTATTCATTGTAAAAATAGTAGTCGATATCGGTGACGCTGAAGCTCTCGCTTCCCACGGTATAGGCGGGAGCATACCGCTGGAACATACCGGAATCCCAGATCAGCAATGCGGCCACCAGCACCGCCACGACGATGCCGATTGCGAGATAGATGCGCCCCTTTTTCTTCCGCTCGGCTGCCTCCTGGGCCTCCTGACGGCGACGGATGGACATGGAACCCAGGTCATCCTGGACTGCGGCTTTTGGCTGTTTTTTCTTGAATAAATTCATGGTGATCTTGCCCTCCTGTGTATTCCACCGGAAGCAGACTGCTTCCGACAAAACATACCTCCTTGGCTCTTGCGGTCTTTACCGCAGGAAACAGCCCAAGGGGCTGTTTAATAAAGAACATTATATACGATGCGGCGGGAAGATGCAAGAAAAATAATGCAGACTGGGCCAAAAATACGGGCAAAAAACGAGTCTGCCAAAGACAGGAGTTTTTTTCTGAATCGGGGCTGAAGTTATTGCACACACTCCGGCAGAATGTGCATAGAATGGGCCATCCCAGCATGAGAAAGGATGGTGGAAGATCAAAATGCGTCGTACACTGCAATTCTGGGTCGTAGGGGGCGATCTGCGCCAGGTGAAGCTGGCACAGCTGCTTCAGGAGGACGGCCACGCCGTCCAGACCTATGCGATGGAGCATCGGCCGGAGCCGGGACTGCTGTCCGGCTCCGACACTGTCAAGGGCATTGAGCAGGCGGACTGCGTGATTCTCCCCCTGCCGGTGACGGCGGAGCGGGGCATCCTGAATGCGGCCCTCTCCGACCTGCGCATCCCCGTGGAGGAGCTGCTGGGGGAGCTGAGTCCGGGGCAGCTGGTCTGCGCCGGACGGGTGACGCCCCAGATGCGCGTCCAGGCAGAGCAACGGCAGCTGATCCTCCGGGACTATTTCGAACGGGAGGAGCTGGCGGTGGCCAACGCCGTTCCCACGGCGGAGGGCGCCATTCAGATCGCCATGGAGGAACTGCCCACAACGCTGTACGGACTCCGGGTGCTGGTCATCGGCTTTGGCCGCCTCGGGAAGGTACTGGCCCACCGGCTCCGGGGGCTGGGGGCCAGGGTCACTGTCTCCGCCCGAAAATACGGAGACCTGGCCTGGATCGAGGCTTATGGCTATACTTCGGAGCATACCGGCCAGCTCACCGGCTGGCTGGGGAGCTATGACCTGGTCATCAACACGGTCCCGGCCCGGGTGCTGGATGTCCCCCAGCTGCTGGACTTGAAGGAGGACTGCCTGGTGATCGACCTGGCCTCCAGCCCGGGAGGGGTAGACCGGAAGGCGGCGGCCCAGCTGGGGGTCAAGGTTATCTGGGCGCTTTCCCTCCCTGGAAAGACCGCCCCGGCCACCTCGGGGAAGATCATCCGGGACACGATCTATCATATTTTGCAGGAGCTGGAAGTATGAGACTGGAAGAGGCAAGGGTGGGATTCGCCATGTGCGGCTCCTACTGCACCCATGCACAGACGATTGCCGCCCTGGAGCGCCTGGCCCCTCAGTGCGGCGCAGTGATTCCCATCCTGTCAGAGGGGAGCGGACACCGGGATACCCGTTTTGGGGAGAACCGGGCGCTTCGGGCGCAGCTGGAGAACCTGTGTGGACATCCGGTGCTGGACACCATCGTCCAGGTGGAGCCCATCGGCCCGAAGCATCTGCTGGATCTGCTCATCATTGCCCCCTGCACCGGAAACACCCTGGGCAAGCTGGCGGTAGGCATCACCGACACCGCCATCACCATGGCGGCCAAGGCGCATCTGCGCAACGGCGGCCCGGTGCTGCTGGGCCCCTCCACCAACGACGGCCTGTCCGTCTCCCTTCGGAACCTGGGAGAGCTGCTCAGCCGGAAGGGGTATTACTGCGTTCCCTTCCGGCAGGATGACCCGGAGAAAAAGCCCAACTCCCTTGTCTCCCGGATGGAGCTGATCCCGGATGCCGCCCGGCAGGCCCTGAAGGGAGAACAGCTCCAGCCGGTGCTGCTGCCTTCCGTGGGATAGCTTTCGAAAAATTTAACTCTTTTTTCTCTTAACACGGGGAAAGATTTGTGTTATACTAACCATGCTGTGACCCTCGAAAAACAGAGGAGACGGAATTCGACCAAAGAACGCAAGAAAAGGAGCGGACTCCCCTTGAAGCTGATCACCTTTGCCGTGCCCTGCTATAACTCAGCGGAGTACATGGACCACTGTATCGAAACCCTGCTCACTGCCGGAGACGAGGCGGAGATTATTCTGATCGACGATGGCTCCACCGACGACACCCCGGCCATTGCAGACCGCTATGCGCAGCAGTACCCGGATATCGTCCGCGTCATCCATCAGCCCAACGGCGGCCATGGGGAGGGCGTCAACCAGGGCATCCGTCACGCCGCAGGCGTCTACTATAAAGTGGTGGACTCGGACGACTGGGTGGATACCGACGCGCTGAAGCAGGTGATGAGCACGCTCCGCACCTGGGTCAACGACGGAACCGTAGTGGATCTGCTGATCTGTAACTATGTCTATGAGCATGTGCTGGACAATACCCGTCATGTCGTGCGATATACCCATGTGTTCCCCAAGAACACCGTCTTTGGCTGGGAGGACGTGGGCCGGTGGAGCCCGTCGGAGTATCTGCTGATGCACTCGGTATTCTATCGGACGCAGGTGCTCCGGGACTGCGGGATGGAGCTGCCCAAGCACACCTTCTATGTAGATAACATCTTCGTCTACCAGCCCCTGCCGTGGGTCAGGACGATGTACTATATGAACCTGGATTTTTACCGCTACTTCATCGGTCGGCAGGATCAGAGCGTCAACGAATCGGTCATGGTCCGCCGGGTAGACCAGCAGGTGAAGATCACCAAGATCATGCTGGACTGCTACGACGTGATGAGCCTGCGCCAGACCAACCACAAGCTGTATCAGTATATGTGCCGCTATTTCTCCATGATGATGACCATCTCATCCATGTTCCTGCTGATCTCCGGCACAGAGGAAAACTACCGGAAAAAGCAGGAGCTGTGGGCCTATCTGAAAGAGAAGGACGAAAAGCTCTACCGCAAGATGCGCTACCGTTCCCTCTCCATGTTCTCCAACATTCCCGGCTATCAGGGACGGAAGATCAGCGTGGGCCTGTACCGCGCCGCCCAGAAGATTTACAAATTTAACTGAACCGGAGCAAATCGCGCCCCCGTTCTCCCGGAAAATGGGAGGACGGGGGCGTTTTGCGCTCTCCCCGGCCAAAACGCCCCGTTCCCCCATCCCGGCTTTGACCGGTTTTTCTGCCCGACAGGGATATACTTGTCAGCGGGACAAACCGCCTTGTCCGACCGCCGGAGGGGATGCCATGACCGTCATCTATGTGGACACCGTTTTTCTGCTCAACGGAGTATTGGACTACTTGCTCCTGCGCTCTGTGGCCGGATTGGCCGCCGCCCCCTTTCGGCGCCTGCGGCTGCTGGCCGGAGGCGCGCTGGGCGGGGCATATGCGGTGCTGGTGTTCCTCCCCGGACTGGAATGGCTTGCCCTGCCGATTTGCCGGGTGTTGTGGGGGGCGGTGATGACGGTGGCGGCCTTTGGGCGGCGGAGAGGATGGCTGCGGCTGTTCCTCCTGCTGCTGGCGCTGTCTTGTGCGTTGGCGGGGGTGCTGCTGCTGGTGGCCTTTCTCTGGCCCGCAGGGCTGGCCTATCCCAACGGCATCCCGGTCAGCGGCCCGGACTGGAAGGCCCTGCTGCTGGCGGGAGCGGTGTGCTACTGGCTGTGCTGCACCGTGCTCCGACGGCTGGCCCCGGAGCGGGGGAGACGGCTCCTGCCGGTGCGGCTGTCCTGGGGCGAGCGGTACATCTGGCTGACCGCGCTGGGGGATACGGGAAACCTGCTCACCGATCCCGCAGGGTCCGGATCGGTGCTGGTGACCTCCTGGGAGACGGTGCGGCCTCTGCTGCCCGGAGAGCCGGAGCTGAGGCGGGAGGACGTGGCCGACCCGGTGGACGGCCTTCAACGCATTGGCTCGGCCTGGGGCGCCGGCCGGCTCCACCTGCTGCCCTATCGGGGAGTGGGGGTGCGCTCCGGGCTGCTTCTGGCCGTCCGGGTGGACAGCGCCACCCTGGACGGAAGGAGGGTGGAGCGTCAACTGGTGGCTCTGACCCCGGAGCCGTTTGCCGATGGAAGCTATCAGGGGATCATTGGAATCTAGGGCATCACTGCGCAAGCGCGTTGCGCTGTCTGGCGGTTCTCCTGCGCCAGCCGCGCCTGCTGACCTGTGCGGTGAAGCCCTGAATGTGGAGGAGAGACGTATGACGGAACTTGGAAAATGGCTGGAGCTGGGATGGCAGCGGTTCGTATGGGTGATTTGCCCGTGCGAAGGGCTGCACTATATCGGTGGGAGCGATGTGCTGCCCCCGCCGCTGGATCGGGAGCAGGAGCGGACGCTGCTCCTGAAAGTCCGGGACGGAGACCAGCAGGCAAGGGCCACCCTTATCGAGCACAATCTGCGGCTGGTGGTCTATCTGGCCCGCCGATTTGAGAACACAGGCATCAATTTGGAGGACCTGATCTCCATCGGGACCATCGGCTTGGTGAAGGCGGTGAGTACCTTCAACACGGAAAAGAACATCAAGCTGGCTACCTACGCATCCCGGTGCATCGAGAATGAAATCCTCATGTATCTGCGAAAGACTGCCAACCAGAAGGGGGAGATCTCCTTTGACGAGCCGCTGAACACCGACTGGGACGGCAACGAGCTGCTCCTCTCCGATGTGCTGGGGACGGATGGCGACCTGGTCATCCGCCCCATGGAGGACGACGTGGACCGCCAGCTGCTGCGGCAGGCCCTGAACAGGCTTGGGGAGCGGGAGCGAACCATCATCAATATGCGCTTTGGCCTGGGCGGCCGTCGTACCTGCACCCAAAAGGAGGTAGCGGATCAGATGGGCATCTCCCAGTCCTACATCTCCCGCCTGGAAAAACGCATCATCGCCCGGCTGCGCAAGGATATCGTGCAGATGGAGGGATAGTCGCCCAAACTCCCCGCATCTGACCGGAAGGGACGTTTCCCGCCCATTCTCTCCCGCATAGGAAAAACCTCCTCTGGAGATACTGAACACAGTATCACGGGAGGTTTTTCGTATGAACGGCAAGGTAGAGATCTGCGGCGTGAATACGTCCAAGCTGAAGGTGCTAAAGAGCGAGGAGATGACCGAGCTGCTCCGCCGGGTCAAGCGGGGGGACCAGCAGGCACGGCAGGAGATGATCGAGGGCAATCTCCGGCTGGTCCTCTCCGTCATCCAGCGGTTCGCCGGGCGGGGGGAGAATATGGACGACCTCTTTCAGGTGGGCTGCATCGGCCTGGTGAAGGCGGTAGACCGGTTCGACTGCGACCAGTTCGAGGTGAAGTTTTCCACCTATGGCGTCCCGCTGATCCTGGGAGAGGTGCGGCGGTTCCTCCGGGACTCCTCCGCCCTTCGGGTCAGCCGCTCCATGCGGGATATGGCCTATCGGGTGCTCCAGACCCGGGAGGAGTTTACCCGGGAGCACCAGCGGGAACCGTCTCTGGATGAGATTGCCAGGCTCCTGGAGCTGAAACGGGAGGACGTGGTCTTTGCCATGGACGCCATCTCTGACCCGGTGAGCCTGTATGAGCCCATCTACTCCGACGGCGGAGACACAGTGTGCGTTATGGATCAGGTGAAGGACGAGAAGAACAACGACGAGCGCTGGCTGGAGCATCTCGCCCTCCGGGACGCCATGGAACGTCTCCCGGAGCGGGAGCGGCATATCCTGGAGCTGCGGTTCTACCAGGGGAAAACCCAGATGGAGGTCTCCGCCGAGGTGGGCATCTCCCAGGCCCAGGTCTCCCGTCTGGAAAAAAGCGCCATCGGTCAGATACGGAAGAACATCTCGTAGCACCCCCCGCGCCCGTCGGGGGAATTTCGCGGAATCCCGGGAAATGTGTGCGGCGAAGCTCTAGCATTTTTTCCGGTTCTGTGGTATGCTGATTTCGTTATCTACATTTCCCATGAGCAAGGACGGAACGGCATATGAAGCTATCTCTCAAGGGCCACAGCTACCGCTATGCTGTGGAGCAGATCATGCTGGTGCTTTTTCCAGATCAGCGGCCGGAATACCCGGAGGCAGAGCCGACGGGGGAGGGGCCTTGGGCGGTCTCAGAGCTGACGCTGTCGGACGGCACAGCCCGTTGCGACACCACGATCTGTCTCACCCACCGGACGGTTTTTGGCACAGCCCGGCTTCCGGAGGCGTCTCTGACCGGGGAGCCGCTGGTGCGTGACCGGCTGCTCCAGCGGCTCATCAAGCAGTCCTTCTACCTGGCGGCGGTACAGCTCCTGGACAAAAGGCCGGACTGGGGCGCGCTCACCGGTATCCGGCCCGCCAAGCTGGCCTCCAGGGCGCTGGAGGAGGGACTGAGCGAGGAGGAGACGGAGCAGCGGTTTTTGCAGGAATATTTTGTCTCCCCAGAGCGCACCAGACTGGCGTTGGAGGCGGCCCGGGCCGGACGGGAGATCCGGCAGTCCCTCCGCCCGGAGGAGCTGTCTCTCTATGTGGGCATCCCGTTCTGTCCCACCCGCTGCACCTATTGTTCCTTTGCCTCCGCCGACGTGCAGAAGGCGCTGAAGCTGGTGGAGCCATACCTGGAAGCGCTGGACTGGGAAATCGACGCTGCCGCTGCGGTGCTTCCACGGGCAGGGGCGGCGGTTCGCTCGGTCTATATCGGCGGCGGTACCCCCACCACCCTCTCCCCGGCCCAGCTGGACAGGATGTTGAGCCACATCCGCAGCGCCTTTGATCTCTCCCGTCTCTCTGAGTGGACGGTGGAGGCGGGGCGGCCGGACACCATCACCGCCGAAAAGCTGGCCGTCCTCCGGCAGCACGGGGTCGATCGGGTGTCCGTCAATCCCCAGACCATGGAGGACGAGGTGCTCCAGGCCATGGGGCGGGAGCATACGGCGGCGGACATCCTCCGGGCCTATCGCCTGGCCCGGGATTCCGGTATACCGGCGGTGAATATGGACCTGATCGCCGGACTGCCCCGGGACACGGTGAAGGGCTTCCGGTACTCCCTGGACACCGTCATGGACCTGGCGCCGGAAAATATCACCGTCCACACCCTTGCACTGAAAAAGGGCTCCCGGCTCATCCTGGAGCGTCAGGGTCTCCCTACCGGGGAGGAGACGGCCCAAATGCTGGACTACGCCTGGCCCCGGCTGGCGGCGGCGGGCTATCGGCCCTACTACCTCTATCGGCAGAAATATATGTCCGGGGCGCTGGAAAACGTCGGCTGGTGCAAACCGGGATATGAGGGGCTGTATAACGTCTGTATTATGGAGGAGCTTCACACCATTCTGGCCCTGGGCGCGGGGGGCTCCACCAAGCTCACCGACCCGTCCACGGGGAAGATCGTGCGAATGACCAATCCCAAATATCCATATGAATATATTCAGCGCATCGGGCAGCTCTGCGGGGAGAAGGAGCAGATCATCCCCTTTTATCAGGCGCTGCTCAAGAGGGAGGGATAGCTATGGCATATCTGCTCACCGACATCAACCGGAGAGCCTCCAGTGACCCGGCGGCCTTCCTGGCCGAAAGCGACCGGGACTACCAGCAACACATCTGCCAGGCGGCGGAGCGCATCCTGAACAACCGAAAAAACAGCCCGGTGGTCCTCCTCTCCGGCCCCTCCGGCTCCGGAAAGACCACCACCGCTCTGAAGATCGAGGAGGAGCTGGAGCGCCGGGGGGTACGCACCCACGCCGTGGCCCTGGACAACTATTTCCAGACGCCGGACCGGGTCAACGGCCCCAAGACGCCGGAAGGGGACTATGATTATGAGTCCCCTCAGTGCCTGGACATGGAGCTGCTGGATCGGCACTTCACCGCCCTGGAGCAGGGAGAGGAGATCGCCATCCCCAGCTTTGACTTTACCCGCCAGAGGCGGGCGGAGGGAGAGGAGACCCCTCTGCGGCTGGGCCGTGACGAGATCGCCGTCTTCGAGGGTATCCACGCCCTGAACGACGACCTGGCAGGCCGCCATGAAAACGCCTTCAAGGTATACATTTCCGCCCGCTCCAACGTGATGCGGCTGGGCCGCGTGGTGTTCAAGGGGACCTGGATGCGGCTGACCCGCCGGACGATTCGCGACCTGAATTTTCGGGGCACCGCCGTAGGGGAGACTCTGGATATGTGGGACAACGTCCGCCGGGGAGAGAAACAGTATATCTCCCCCTATAAAGGTCGGGCGGATCTGATTTTCGACTCGTCCCTGCCCTACGAGGTGAACGTCATGGGCCGCTACGCCGAGCGGCTGTTCCGCTCCGTCCCGGAGGAGAATATCCGCCGTCGGGAGATTTTGGAGATGATTTGGGCCTTTGACCGCTTCGTCCCCATCTCCGCCGACCTGGTGGCGAAGGACTCCCTTCTCCGGGAGTTCATCGGCGGCGGGAGCTATGACAGGCATTGATACAATAACCCATCCCGCCCGGTGTCAGCGCCGGACGACAGAACAAAGGAGAGATTTCTTATGGCAGAGAATTGTACACACGACTGCTCCTCCTGCGGGGAGAGCTGCGGAGAGCGCACCCAGCCCCAAAATCTCCGGGAGCCGCCCAACGCGGCCTCCAACATCCGCCATGTGGTGGCAGTGGTCAGCGGAAAGGGCGGCGTGGGCAAGAGCCTGGTGACCGACGCTCTGGCCGTCTCCATGGCCCGCTTGGGCAAAAAGGTGGGCATCCTGGACGCCGATATCACCGGCCCCTCCGTTCCCAAGGCCTTCGGCCTCACCGGCCCGGTGCTGGCGGACGAGGTCGGGATGATTCCCCCGGTGTCTGAGGGCGGCGTCAAGGTCATGTCCCTGAACCTGCTGACCAAGACGGAGACTGACCCGGTGATCTGGCGCGGCCCGGTCATCGCCGGCTGTGTCAAGCAGTTCTGGACGGATACCAACTGGGGCGAGCTGGGCTACCTGTTCGTGGATATGCCTCCCGGAACCGGCGACGTGCCCCTGACCGTGTTCCAGTCTCTCCCGGTGGACGGCATCATTGTGGTCACATCTCCCCAGGATCTGGTCTCCATGATCGTCACCAAGGCGGTGAAGATGGCCCAGATGATGAACATCCCCGTCCTGGGCATTATCGAGAATTTCAGCTACTTCCAGTGCCCCGACTGCGGCAAGCGCCACGCCATCTTCGGAGAGAGCAAGATCGCCCAGGTGGCGGCGGAGAACCGGGTCATCGTCCTGGCCCGCCTGCCCATCGACCCCGCCCTGGCCGCCGCCTGCGACACGGGGGCGGTGGAGTCCCTGGAGAAAAACTACCTGGAGCGCACCGCCGAGTTTTTGGACGGACAGCTGAACGGGAAATTTTAAAACGGAAGAACCCAAAACCCATGCCACCCCTGCCCGTCTGACATAGAAAGTCACCTGCGACAGGGGCGGCAGCTTTTCAATCGAGCGTAGAGAAGATGATACGATGGCGTTCGATTTCAAAAAGAAATACAAAGAATTTTATATGTCGAAGTACAGGCCGAAAAGCGTAGCACGCTTAGAGAGCAAGACGCAGAGCCGACGGACAGAGCGATAAATCGGAAGTTACGAGAGGTATATCATAGGATGGAATTTGGTTGGATAAGTGCTTGGAGCACAATGCTTGTAATCGTTATGCTGATTCCGAATGTTATTTTTGCAATTCGCAATCCGCATTCGGGAAATAAATGCAAAAATGTACCGATGAATACAATAGAACAGATTGGCCGATACGCGAGCATGATCTTGATGATTTTGCCGATTGGGGTATGGAAATTTGGCTTTAAGAGTGTTTTCGAAATGCTTCTGTATTTTATTGTAACGGCGATTTTGCTGATAGCTTATTTGACCACGTGGATATCATATTTCAAAGTACAGTCGGCTTTCAAGGCAATAGCATTAGCATTGTTACCAACATTTATGTTTCTTGTGAGTGGCACATTGCTAAGGCATTGGTTGCTTGTGGCTGCTTCCATCCTTTTTGGAGCGGGACACATTTATGTTACAATGCAAAATCAGAGTTAATAGCTTAAATACCAGCTAGATTCTTAATCAATCCGCCGCCGGAAGCACGGAAAAAGCCACAGCCGTACCGCCCAATCTGGGCCGTACGGCTGTGGCTTTGTTATTTTGTCTCATCTGCCCCAGGCTCCTCCTGCTCCAGCTCCGCCAGGAGCTTTTTGTCCTGCTTGGAGGAGAGGTCCAGCTTCTCATAGAGGTCGGGTCTCCGCTCCCGTGTGCGGAGGATGGACTGCTTGCGCCGCCACTTGGCGATATTGGCGTGGTGGCCGCTGAGCAGGATGGGGGGGACAGCCCTCCCGTGCCACACCTCCGGCCGGGAGTACTGGGGGTACTCCAGCATCCCCGCCCAGTGGCTTTCGTTTTCGTAGCACTCCGGGTCGGGGAGCACGCCGGGCACCAGTCGGCAGACGGCGTCGGCCACCGCCATGGCGGGGATTTCGCCGCCAGTAAGGACGAAGTCCCCCATGGACAGCTCCTCGTCCACGCACTCCTCGATAAAGCGCTCGTCGATGCCCTCATAGTGGCCGCAGACCAGGATGAACCGGTCATATTCCGTGCTCAGCCGCCGGGCGTCCGCCTGGCAGAAGGTCTTGCCGCAGGGGGAGAGGAAGATGGTGTGCAGCTGCCTGCCCGCCTCCTGGCAGATGTGCTCCCAGCAGCGGTAAAGGGGGTCCGCTTGCATGACAGCTCCCCGGCCGCCGCCGTAGGGGTAATCGTCCACCTGGTTCTGCTTGTTCACCGTGTAGTCCCGTATCTGCCAGCAGTTGATGCGGATATAGTTCCGCTCCTGGGCGCGTCCCAGTACCGATTCGCACAGCATATCCCCCACGCTCTCCGGGAAGAGGGTCATAATGTCGATTTGAAACATCACAGCTCCATCCCTTCCAGAGGGGCAAAAAGGATATAGCCCTCCTCCTCAAAGATGCCCCGGACGAAGTCGGGCACGTCCGGGATGAGGTACTGACGATCTCCCTGCACCACATAGATATCCTGAGCGGGGTACTCCAGAATGTCCACGACCCTGCCCAGCGTTTCGCCGGTCTCCGCATGCCGGGCTTCCAGCCCGATCAGATCGACTACAAAGTGGACGCCCTCATCCAGCTCGAACTGGGATCGCTCCGCCTGGACGACCTTGCCCTTCAGGGGCAGAGCGGTGTCGATGGAGTCCACCCCCTCCAGGGTCAGCAGTACAAAGGGGCCGTGGAGACGGCTGTGGATAACACGGAAGGGCCTGCCTCCCACCAGGAGCCGTTCCAGCTGGCACAGGTCCTCCGGCTCGTCGCACCAGGATTCCACCTTCACCTCGCCCCGGACGCCGTGGGTGTTGACGACCTTCCCGACCTCCAGATATGAGTCCTTCATATGCGCATTCCCTCCCTCAATAACGACACAATGACAAAACGCAGAGTGCCTGAAACACCCTGCGTCCTTGCCAACCGAGGCTGTCTGCCTCACTCAGTCGTCCATGATCTCTACAGAGACTCTGGTGCCCCTCCGCTGGGCCAGAGAGCGCACGATGGTGCGCAGCTCCTTGGCGATCCGGCCCTGGCGGCCGATGACCTTGCCCATGTCCTCCGGAGCGACCCGCAGTTCCAGGACCACTTCGCCGTCGCAGTTTACCTCGTTGACCTGGACAGCGTCCGGGTTGTCTACAAGGTTTTTGGCGACGTAAGCCAAGAGTTCTTTCATGAATGTTGCTCCTCTCAGGGGATCACAGCACGCCGGCGTCCTTGAACAGACGCTTGACGGTGTCGGTGGGCTGAGCACCGGTTTTGATCCAGGCCTGAGCGCGCTCTACGTCCACCTTGACCTCAGCGGGCTCCTTCAGGGGGTCATAGGTGCCCAGCTGCTCAATGAAGCGGCCGTCGCGGGGATAGCGGGAGTCCGCCACCACGATACGATAGAAGGGAGCCTTCTTTGCGCCCATGCGGCGCAGTCTGATTTTAACCATTTATCATTCACCTCCAAATGAATTCATCATGATTTATGAATAACGCCGGACGGCGTGATTCAGCGCTTTTTCTTTTTCCGCTTATTGCTTTTCCGCTGCCGCTTGGGGCCTGCGGTCCGCATCTGGCCGATGGCCTGCATGGTTTCCGGGTCGTCCATGCCGGGCATCCCCTTCATCTGTTGGAGCATCCTGCGCATCCCCTTGGGCAGCTTGCCGCCGGACATCTGCTTTGTGAGCTTCTGCATCGTCTCATACTGCTGGATGAGCTTGTTCACATCGGAGACCTGCACGCCTGCGCCTGCGGCGATCCGCTTCCGGCGGCTGGCGTTGAGAATGGAGGGGGTCTCCCGCTCCTTTGGAGTCATGGAGAGGATAATGGCCTGAAGCCGGTCCAGCTCCCGCTCGTCCAGCTTGGACTCGTCGATCTGGGCGGCGCTGACTCCTGGCATCATGCTCAGAATGTCCTTCATGGAGCCCATTTTCCGAACTTCCAGCAGCTGATCGTAGTAGTCCTGCAGGGTGAAGCGGTTTTTCCGGATGCGCTCCTCCATCTCCTGGGCTTTTTTCTCGTCCAGGTTGTTTTGCGCCTTCTCGATCAGGGAGAGCACGTCGCCCATGCCCAGGATGCGGCTGGCCATCCGGTCGGGATAGAACACCTCTATGGCGTCCAGCTTCTCGCCCACGCCGACGAACTTGATGGGCTTGCCGGTAGTGGCCTTGATGGAGAGGGCTGCGCCGCCCCGGGCGTCGCCGTCCAGCTTGGTCAGCATCACGCCGGTGAGGTCCAGCGCCTGGTCAAAGGATACGGCGGCATTTACCGCGTCCTGGCCGATCATGGCGTCCACAACGAGCATGATCTCATCCGGATTCACTGCGGCCTTGATGTTTTGCAGCTCTGCCATCAGCTTTTCGTCTATGTGGAGCCGTCCTGCGGTGTCCAGAAAGACGATATCATTGGAGTGCTGTCTGGCGTGCTCGATGGCGGCCCTGGCGATGTCCACCGGGTCGATCTGACCCATCTGGAATACGGGGACGCCCACCTGCTCGCCGACCACCTCCAGCTGCTTGATCGCGGCAGGCCGGTACACGTCGCAGGCCACCAGGAGGGGCCGATGGCCCTTCCGCTTGAACATCCCCGCCAGCTTGGCGGCGTTGGTGGTCTTGCCTGCGCCCTGCAGACCGACCATCATCACCACAGTGGGGCCGTCCTTGGAGAAGTTCAGACCGACCGCCTCGCCCCCCATCAGGGAGATCAGCTCTTCGTTGACGATCTTGACCACCATCTGGCCGGGCGTGAGGGACTCCATCACGTCGGCGCCGATAGCCCGCTCCGTGCAGGTCTTGACGAAGTCCTTGACCACCTTGTAGCTGACGTCGGCCTCCAGCAGAGCCAGGCGGATTTCCCGCATGGCCTCCCGGACATCGGCCTCGGTCAGGCTGCCCTTGCCCCGGAGGCGGTTAAATACACTGTTCAGCTTTTCTGTCAAGCCTTCAAATGCCATATTACTCCTCCAAACCGGACAACTGTTCTTTGATTGCCTTCGTCAGCTGGGACACCTTTGGATCTCTGTACCGGACCTGGTTCCACTGATCCAGCTGGTCGGTCAGCCGGCCGATCTCGCCCAGAACAGAACGCACCTCCAGAAAACGGGCCACGATACCGGTCTTTTCCTCAAATTCGTTCATCGTTGCCTCTGCCCGGACGATCACATCCCGGACGCCCTGACGGGTGATGCCGTAATTTTCCGCAATCTCCGCCAGAGAGAGATCCTCGTTGTAGTAGAGGTCGTAAAATTCCCTCTGCCGCTCTGTCAGGAGATCGCCGTAGAAATCGTACAGCATCGTCATGTGAAATGCCTGATCTTTCATGGTCGCCTCCCAGATCCGCTTGTAAAGGGACAACGCTTTACAAGCGGATACTATACACCATTTCAGCCACCCTGTCAAGAGGCGGCATCAAAATTTTGGAGGTATTTCCATTCGCCTTTCGGGAAAACTGAGAGCAGGAATGGAAAAATGCCATCACTGCACGGCATTTCACAGGAGGGATACCATGAACGAAGACGAACTGCGCCGGGCCGGAAGGGAGGAGGCGTCCTCCTGGCTAATCCAGGGAACTCTCTCCGAGCGCCTCCTGGCCCGGCAGGTCAGGGACGACCTGGCAGCGCTGGAGGCAGTCTGCCGTCGCCTGGAGACAGAGAGGCGGGGAGAGCCTGCCCGGGCCTGGCTGCTGGACAACCGCTATCTGGCGCGGCAGACCGCCGCGCTTCGGAGGACGGTGGGCCACAAAAGGCTGCCTGCCCTCCAATCCGAGGAACGGCAGCTACGGCTGCTCCGGGTGGGGGAGGCACTGTCAGCGCTGACCCCTTTGCGCCCGGAGAGCCTGAACGCCTTTCTCTCCGGCGTTCAGGAGGTGGAGCCGCTGACTGAGAGCGAGCTCGCCCTGCTGCCCCAGGCGTTGGGAGCGGGACTGCTGCACAGCCTGCGCGCCTGTGCAGAGCAGCTGGAGGAGCTGCTGCGCCGGGGAGAGCCCACAGACGCCCTGGAGCATCCGCTCCAGGGGCTGATCGTCTCTCTCCGGGCGCTGCACCAGGGGGAGCTGATGCCGGAGCTGGAGCCGTTGAGCGTGGTGGACGGCATCTTCCGCAGAGACCCCTCCGGCATCTACCCTCAAATGACGGCGGACAGCCGCCACGCTTACCGCTCCGCCCTCTGCCGCCTGGCCTGGAAGCGGGGGATGAGCGAGACAGCCTGCGCACAGCAGCTGCTGGACCTGGCGCGACAGGGGACGGAGCGGGGAGACCACATCGGCGCCTACCTGTTCCCCCGGGAGGAGGAGCGGCGGCAGGAACAGATCAGAGCGGGCTGGTATATCGGCGGGGTGCTGGGCTTCACTACCGCCCTTGCCCTGTGGATGGGCGCCCTCCTGGGGGTGTGGTGGTCTGTCCTGCTGCTCTGGCTGCCCATCTCCGAGCTGGTAAAAAACGGGGCGGACTTCCTGCTCCTGCGCCTAATTCCCCCCAGACCGGTGTTCCGGATGGAGCTGCGCCACGGCGTCCCCAGGGAGGAACGCACCCTCTGCGTCATCGCCGCCCTGCTCACTGGAGCAGATGCGGTGGACGAGCTGCTCCGGAAGCTGGAGCGCTACGCACTGGCCAACCGCGCCGCCGGTGAACAGGTGACCTACGGCCTGCTGGCAGACCTGCCGGATGGGGAACGCCCCATGGATGAGGGGGACAGGACGCTGACCGCCCAAGCGGCGGCGGGGATCGAGACGCTGAACCGGCGGTACCAGGGGCAGTTCTGCCTCCTGTTCCGGGAGCCGGTGCTGGAGAAGCGGGAAAACCGTTACCGGGGGCGGGAGCGCAAGCGGGGCGCGGTGTTGGATGCCGTCCGGTTCCTCCGGGGACAGCGATGTGAGCTGGAGCTGCTGGCCGGGGAACGGGAACGGCTTACAGGCGTCCGTTATCTTCTGGTGCTGGACGGGGACACGGTGCTGACCATGGAGGCGGTGAATGAGCTGGTGGGGACTGCGCTGCACCCTCTGAATGCCCCCCGCATTGACCGGGAACGGCGGGTGGTGACGGCGGGCTACGGTATCCTGCAGCCCCGGGTGGAGACGGAGCTCTCCTCTCGACCCGCCAGCGTCTTTGCCCGGCTGTTCGGCGGTCTGGCCGGGCTCGACCCCTACGGCGGGGCCGTCAGCGACCTTTATCACGATCTGTTCGACCAGGCCAGCTTTCTGGGAAAGGGCCTGCTCCATGTGGAGGCGTTTGGAATCTGCATGGAAGGGCGGTTCCCCCGGGGACAGGTGCTCTCCCACGATCTGCTGGAGGGGAGCTATCTCCGCACCGGATGGGTCAGCCGCACGGAGCTGCTGGACTCCTTCCCGGAGAGCGTCCGGCCCTGGCTGGAACGGAGCCACCGCTGGATGCGGGGCGACTGGCAGCTTTTGGGCTGGCTGGGCCGCCGTGTCAGGAATGAGACGGGGGAGCGGGAGCCAAATCCCATCTCCCCCGTGGCAAAATGGAAGCTGGCGGACAACCTCCGCCGCTCTCTTGTGCCCCCCCGCTACGCTGCTGTCTCTGCTGCTGGGACTGTTTTCAGGGGGACGGCTGTTCCTCTGGGCGACGGCGGTCGCCCTGCTCTCCCTGGCTACACGCCCTCTGACCGCTGCCGCCGATCTGCTTTGGCGGCGGGGGAAGGGCGGCTTTCGCCGTTACCATTCCGGCATCTACTCCGGCGTCACCGGGGAGCTGCTCCGCACGGCGGCACAGCTCCTGCTCCTGCCGGTGCAGAGCTGGACGGCCCTCTCTGCCGTAGCCCTGGCCCTCTGGCGATCCTATGTCAGCCACCGTCACCTGCTGGACTGGGTGACCAGCGACCAGAGCGACAGCCGAAGGAGCGGCCCCCTCCGTCGGCTCCTCCGGTTCTGGCCCGCCGGGATAGCGGGACTTGCGTCGCTGCTCTCCGGCGCCGCATCCGGCGTCGTTCTGGGCCTGGCCTGGCTGGTGTCGCCCCTCCTGTTTGCCCGGTGGAGCAGGACGCCCGGAGAGAACAGCCCGCTCACCCAGGAGGACAGGGCCTTTCTGCTCCACGAGGGGGCGCTCATCTGGCGGTATTTTGATCGCTGGCTCCGGCCGGAGTATCACTGGCTCATCCCGGACAACGTCCAGGCCCTGCCGGATACCGGGGCGGCGCTGCGCACCTCTCCCACCAATCTGGGGCTTGCGCTGCTCTCCTGCCTGGCCGCCGTCGATCTGGGACTGACCGCTCCTCAGCGGGCGCTGGAGCTGATCGAGCGCCAGCTGACTACCCTGGAGCGCCTGGAACGGTGGCACGGCCATTTCTACAACTGGTACGACATCGCGCACGCAGCGCCGCTCTCGCCCCGGTACGTCTCCACGGTAGACAGCGGCAACCTCTGCGCCGACCTCATCGCCCTGGAGGCGGGATTGCAGGAGCTGAATCGGCCGGATTTGGCGGAGCGGGCGGCGGCGCTGGCGCAGGGGATGGACTTTTCCCTCCTGTTCGACGCCCGGTGCAACCTGTTTTTTATCGGCTACAGTGAGGAGAACGGAGCCTATGACCGGGGCCACTATGATTTGATGGCCAGCGAAGCCCGTCTCACCAGCTACCTGGCGGTGGCCCGGGGAGATGTGTCGCCCCGGCACTGGCGGCGGCTGTCCCGGGCGGTGGCCCGTGCCGACGGTTATACCGGCATGGTCTCCTGGTCGGGTACCATGTTCGAATATCTCATGCCCCAGCTCCTGCTGCCCTGCTGCCAGGACTCCCTTTTGTCGGAGACGCTGACCTTTTGCGTTGACCAGCAGCGCCGCTTTGCCCGACGGCACGGCATCCCCTGGGGCGTCTCCGAGTCCGCCTTCTACGCTCTGGATGGGGCGCAGGTCTACCAGTACAAGGCCCATGGCGTCCCGGTGCTGGGCCTGTGCCGCAGCCGGCCGGGGGAGCTGGTAGTGGCCCCCTACGCCGCTTTTCTGGCTCTGATGGTGGAGCCGCGGCAGGCCACAGCCGATCTCCGCCGTTTTCGGGCGCTGGGAGCGGAGGGACGATACGGCCTCTATGAGGCCCTGGATTGCACGATCTCCAGAGGGGGAACGAGAAAAAGCCCTCTGATGGTGCAGAGCTGGATGGCTCACCACCTGGGGATGAGCCTGCTGGCCCTGGACAACGTCATGGAGGGACAGCCCATGGTGCGGCGGTTCTTCCGGGACGCCCGTATGTCCGCCGCCCGGGAGCTGCTTCAGGAGCGCATCCCGGTTGGGGCAGAGCCGGTGCGCCGCCCCGCCTGGGAGGAACGCCCCACCCGAATTCAGAGGACGCCCCGCCCCTGGAGCCGCAGGGGAACCGGCCTGGAACAGGGCGACCCGGTGTGGGGCCTGCTGTCCAACGGAGGATATACCGTCCTTCTGTCGGCAGGGGGAAAGGGAGCCAGCCGCTCCGGCGGAAGCACCCTTCTGCACCCGGAGGGAGTCTGGGTGCAGGTGGAGACGGAAAACGGCCTTCTGACCGCCTTCCCCCGCACCTCCGGTGGCGAGAACCTGACCTGGACCTTCCGGTCAGGGAAGGCAGAGCTGCAATTGCAGACCGGCGGGTTTACCGTTGCCCAGACGGTGGTGGTAGACCGTCTCCGCAACGGGGAGGGCCGCACCGTCACCCTGACCGCCCGGCAGAACATGTCGGGGACGCTGAAGCTCCTGCTCCGTCCGGTGCTGGATCGCTGGGACAGCTACGCCGCCCATCCGGCCTTTTCCCGGATGTGTGTAGAGAGCGCGTATATCGGAACCGGTGTCCGCTTTACCCGCCGGGAGGGGCGGGGAACACATCAGCCGATACTCACCGTCCTGTGGGACAGGCCGGAGGCGGGCTGGACGACCAACCGGGAGCGCTATCTCACCTGTGGGACCCTGGCCCACACCGGCCGGGAGGGGACGGTGCTGGACCCCTGTCTTGCCCTGGAGCTGCCCTTTGACCTCCGGGCGGGGGAGAAGCTGACCCTCCGGTTGGCTATCGCAGCAGGAGACCGGGAGAGCAGTCTGCTCACCGCCCAGGGCATCCTCGCCCTCCGGCGGCCCACGCCGTCACCTCTGCTGGACCGGATGGCCCAGGGGATGGAGCGGGAGGCGGTCATCGCCGCCTTTGTCCTCCTCTCCCGGCTCCGGTCTCCCGGCCCACTGGGGCAGGAGGGACGGGTGGAGGGACAGCAGTCCCTCTGGCCCTTCGGCATTTCGGGCGATCTCCCCATCGTCACCTGCATGGTGCAGGAAAACGCGCTGGAGCCGGGAATGACCCTGATCGCTCAGCACCGGCTGCTGTCCCGGCTGGGTTATGCCTTTGACCTGGTGCTGCTGCTGGCGGAGTCGGGAGACTACCAGGAGCCGCTGAAAAGGGCGGTCAGCCGCCGCCTGGAGGAGACAGGAGGCCGCCTGGGACAAAACGGCGGGATACACCTGATTTCCGGCCCGCTGGAGCGGTGGGAGCCAATTCTGGGCATGGCCCATCTCAATCTCCGCCCGGGCGACCGCCTGACCCAGCCGGAGCATTTCGCGGGCCGCCCCGCCCACTGGGAGCAGCCCGCGGCCCCGTCGCAGACGCCCCGCTGGCATTGGGAGGAGCATGCCTTTGTGCTGGAGACCTGCGGCGGACTGCCGCCTCTACGGTGGAGCCATCCCCTGGTCAGCGACCGGTTCGGCTGGCGCAGCGATGAGGCGGGGACGGGCCACCTCTGGTACCAAAACGCCCAGATGGGCCAGCTCACACCCTGGCAGAATGAGCCCATCGCTGCCTCCGGCCCGGAGGATATTCTCCTCTCCTGGGAGGGAGAGTGGGCCTCTCTCTTTGCCCGGCGGGACGGGCGGGATACCGTTGTCACCTACGGACCCGGTTTTGCCGTCTGGCAAAAGAAGCTGGGAGACCGCACCGCGGCGGTCACCGCCTTCGTGCCTCCGGAGACGGCGCAGCGGATCTTTTTGGTCGAGCTGGAAGGTGCTGCTCCGAAAGACCGGCTGATCTGGAGATTCACTCCCAAGCTGTCCCACCGGGACAGCCAGATGCCCTGGGTGCAGGTTACGGAGAGGGAGGGTTTCCTCCGGCTGACCAACCCGGCGGGCACCATGCCGGGGCAGACGCTTCGGCTCTCTGCCCGGCCCGGTTTCAGCGGCTGGCGCTGGTCGGCGGGAGTGCTGGAGATGTACCTCCCGGCAGACCGGCCGCTGGTGCTGTCAGCGGGAATGGAGGGAGACGGGCGGCTGTCCTCCCTGTCCCTGGATGTCGTCCGGCAGGCGCTGGGACAGACCAGGGACTGGTGGCTGCGGAAAACCGCCGCCCTTACGGTGCGAACCCCGGAACCGGCCCTGGACCATTACCTGTCCTTCTGGGGCCCCTATCAGGTGCTGGCAGGGCGGCTCTACGGCAGAAATGGGCTCTACCAGTGCGGCGGGGCTTTCGGCTTCCGAGACCAGCTCCAGGATATCCTGGCCCTGCTCCCCTTTGCCCCGGAGCTGGCCGGTGAGCAGCTTCTCCGGGCGGCGGGCTGTCAGTTCCGGGAGGGAGACGTGCTCCACTGGTGGCACGGCTCCACAGAAGGCGGCGTCCGGGGCGTGCGCACACGCATCTCCGACGACCTCCTGTGGCTGCCCTATACGCTGGGGCGGTTCACGGCAGAGACAGGAGATCGGACGCTGCCGGAGGCCCGGACGCCCTACCTGGACGGACGCCCCCTGAATGCCGACGAGCGGGAGCGGTATGACCTGTACCGGCCCTCGGACAGCACAGACAGCCTGTACGGACATGGCGTCCAGGCCATTGAGTGTGTGTTGAACCGGGGCCTGGGCAGCCATGGTCTGTGCCTGATGGGGACGGGAGACTGGAATGACGGCATGGACCGGATGGGGGCCGGAAACCGGGGAGAGAGCGTATGGCTCACATGGTTCCTGGCCCTGACCCTCCGAACCTTTGCGCCCCTGTGCCGTATGCACAGCGATGCCCAGAGGGCGGAGCGGTACGAACGCCTTGCCGTCGCCCTGGCCCGATCGGCGGATGCCGCCTGGGATGGGGACTGGTATCTCAGAGGCTATGACGACGAGGGCAGGCCGGTGGGAAGCCGCAGGAACCGGGAGTGCGCCATCGATTCCATCTCCCAGTCCTTCTCGGTTCTGGCGGGAGGCCCTGACCCGGCCCGCTCCCGCCGGGCCGTACTGGCGGCGGACGACCGTCTCCACGACCGGGAGCGCCGCCTGGTCAGGCTGCTGGAGCCGCCCTTCCGGGGAGAGAGCGACCCGGGCTATATCCGTGCCTACCCGCCCGGCCTGCGGGAAAACGGCGGGCAATATACCCACGCCGCCTGTTGGCTGGCGATTGCGCTCCTGCGCATCGGAGCGCGGGAGCGGGGGACGGAGCTGCTCTTGGATCTGCTCCCCGAGAGACATCCCCACGAGGTCTATCTGGGCGAGCCCTACGTCCTGGCGGGGGATGTGTACGCCGCCCCCGGACAGGAGGGCCGCTGCGGCTGGAGCTGGTACACCGGAGCCGCCGGATGGTACTGCCAGGGAGCTGTGGGCGACCTGTTGGGCCTGCGGTTCCGGGAGGGGATGCTGTATTTGGAGCCCAACCTGCCGGAACACTGGCCGGGATATGAGGCGACCTGGCGGGGGGGGAATTTTACGCTGGACATCCGGGTGGTCCAAGGCGGCGTCCCCGTCGGGCTGACCCTGGACGGGACGCCCCTGGAGGGCGGGATATCCCTGAAAGCGCTGCAGGGCCGTCATGAAATCTATCTGGCACTGGATTCGCCGTCAAAAAACAGTGGTGAAAACCGGGAAACGGATGTATAATGGTTTCATTGAACGAGGGCAGGATCCGGTCTGCCCAGGGAGGAGCGTCCACACATGAATACCCCCGTCCGCACCGAACTGATGCCCGGCGTCTGGCTGACCGCCGTGCAGACCCGCAAATTTAAGAGCAGCTGCTGGTCGCTCCAGCTGCTGACTCCCCTCCGCCGAGAGACTGCTGCCCTGGATGCGCTGCTCCCACGGGTGCTCTGCCAGGGGACTGCCCACTGCCCCGATCAGGAGCTGCTGGGGGCGGCACTGGACCGACTCTATGGCGGCGTGATTGGCCCGACAGTCACCAGAAGGGGAGAGACCCATTGCGTCGGCCTCCAGGGAGCGTTCCTGGACGATGCCCTGACCCCGGACGGCGCACCCGTCTTTCCCCGGGCAACGGAGCTCATGGGCGACCTGCTCCTTCGGCCCGCCACCCGGAACGGGCGTCTACGGGTGGAGTATGTGGACGGAGAGCGAAACAACCTTCTGGGGGAGATGCGCAGTGTCCAAAACGACCGGAGAAGGTATGCCGCTCTCCGGCTGGAGCAGGAGATGTGTCGGGAAGAGCCGTTCGGCGCAGGCTGTCTGGGCAGTCCCGAAACGGCGGCAAAAATTAAGGTCAAACACCTGGACCGACACTATAGGAGCCTGCTGGCGGAGAGCCGACTGGAGCTGTACTACTGCGGTTCTGCATCGCCGGAGGAGGTGCGCCAGGCCTGGACAGAGGCGCTGATGGGTCTGCCCCGGCGGGGCAGACCGGCCCTGCCGGAGACGCTGGTGAATGTCGTTCCGGAAACCGTTCGGGAGGTCACGGAGACCGCCGCCGTCCGACAGACCCGCCTGGCGCTGGGCTTCCGCACCGGCTGCGGTATCGACAGCCTCCGCTATCCCGCCCTGCTGGTGACCAACGGCCTGCTGGGGGTCGGCCCCGCCTCCCGACTGTTTACCCGTTTGCGGGAACGGCAGTCTCTGTGCTACTCCGTCTCCTCTGCCCTGGAGACACACAAGGGACTGATGATGGTTCAATGCGGCGTGTCCGCAAAGCAGGCGGACGCCGCCGTGGAGGAGATCCTCCGCCAGTTGGACGACCTGAAGGCGGGGCAGTTTACCGCCGCAGAGCTGGAAGCCGCCCGCCGGGGCCTTGGCCATCGTCTCCGTGCCATTTCAGACAGTCAGCCCGCCATGGCCCGCTTTTGGCTGGATCAGGCCATTTCAGAGACTCCCTATACCCCAGAGGAGCTGGCCCGGCTGACAGACGGGGTGACGGCGGAGCAGGTGGTAGAGTGTGCCGGACATATCGCGTTGGATACGATCTACAGGCTGACCGGGGAGGCGGTCTAAACCGTTTGCAAATAGGTAGGGAAATTTGATTACCGCCGGAAATTAGAAAGACGGGCAGGAGAGATTACGATGGATGAATTAACAGATAGGAAAAATGAAATTGCAAGATCCATGACTGCCATAGAGCTAACATCTGCGGAGATTGATGAGGCAATTGATGTTCATGACAGCATCAAATGCCCGTTATCTACATTGGCTGCACTGGGTACTGCATTTCAGCCGGTTCTGAGTGCCTTTCAGAAACTCGTTGGTGCAGGTGGTGATAGCGGATTTTACTATGTTAAAGTACCACCAGGAGCCCACTTGGCACATTTCAAAAACAGTGCAGACTATCTTGGTACATCTCTGTCAGATGTAAGCAACCAAATCTACGGTCAGGCGCACCTCACAATGGCTGTTGACCCTACCATGCTGTTTATGGCAGCAACATTGGTAAGTTTCGACCAAAAGCTGTCTGTTATTCAGGAGAATCAACAAGATATGATGGACTTTTTAGTCCAGCAGGATAAATCCCGGCGCAAGGGTGACTTGAACTTCTTGATGGAAGTGTATAACAACTATAAGTATAATTGGAATAATGAAAAATATAAGGCGGCCAATCATATCAAAGCGCTCGATATTCGGCAGGAGGCTGAATGGAGCATTGATTTTTGCAGGGAGCAGATTAAAAAACAAGTTGGGAAACACCCTCTGATGTACCGAGACGGAGACGTGAAAAAGCAAATAGATGCCGTGGCAGCACAGTTTAAAGAGTACCAAATGGCGCTGTATCTGTATGGATTCAGCTGTTTTGTGGAGGTGCTATTGCAAGAAAATTACAATTCAGACTATCTTGACAGCATCGAACAGAAGATGGAAGACTATGCGTTCCGATATCGTGAGCTGTATACCAAAACTTTCAATATGATTGATAACCGCACCAGGGCTTCACTTGAATCACGGCTATTGCATGGGCTCTCTGAGATTAGCCGTTCTGCAGGGGAACTGATTGCAAAAATTCCTGTTGTCAGTGATTCTCCGGTAGATGAGATGCTAATCGACTCAGGAACCCGGCTGGGACAATACACAGGACAGAGAAGAGGACTTACGATGTCGCAGCTTATTGTGAGACAGAGTAATTGTATCCTCCCGTTCCGAGATAATATTGCCACAATCAACCGCCTGTATAACAACTCTTTTTCCGTTGTATTTAACAGTGAAGCACTTTATATCAGCGCAGAACCGGACAACTGACTCCGCTTCTGCGACAAGGAGGGATGAAATGGAACTGAAAAACTTCCCCCGGCTGGGGGAGAGCTGCTATTTTGAACAGCTGGAAAATGGAATGCCTGTCTTTGTGGTGCCCAGGCCCGGCTATGGCAAGACCTTTGCCTGTGTTGCCGTCCGCTGCGGCGGCATGGACTGCCACATGGACGGAGGACAGAACGCCCCTGCTGGGACTGCCCACTACCTGGAGCATAAGCTGTTCGACATGAAGGACGGTAACATCCATCAGACCATGACCGCTGCCGGGGCGTCCGTCAACGCCTTTACTTCCACAGATATCACCGCCTATTACTTTAGCTGCACCGACCGTTTTCCGGAGCACCTGCGGACGCTGCTCCGCTGTGTCTCTACCCCTGTTTTCACGCCGGAGAGCGTGAAAAAGGAGACGGGTATCATCCTCCAGGAACTGGCCATGGTGTCCGACCGCCCCGGCTGGCAGCGGCATCAGAATATGCTCCAGGGGCTTTACATCCACCATCCCATCCGCACCCCGGCCATCGGAGATCGCAGCTCCATCCAAAAGATCACTGCCGAGGTGCTGTACGACTTTTACAGTACCTACTATTACCCCGGGAATATGGCCCTCTGTGTGGCGGGGGACGTAGACCCTCATCAGGTCGTCTCCACCGCCCGGATGATCCTCCCCCGGGAGCGGCGGGAGCCGATTACCCGGACGCTGGAGGATGAGCAGCGCTCCGTAGCACGGCAGGAGACGGTCACTGAGCTGGAGGTATCTGCCCCGGAGTTTTCCTTGGGGCTGAAGCTGGAGCCGTTTCCCCAGGGCAAGGCGAACCTCCGTTGCTCCCTGCTGGGGGAGTTGGCGGCGGAGCTGGTCTGCGGACGGAGCAGCCCCCTGTACAATCGCCTGTACCGGGAGGGACTGCTGAACCGGCGGTTCTCCCTGGGCTGCCGGAGCGTCCCGGGAGCGGCCTGGCTTGTCTTTGGAGGAGAGAGCCCCGACCCGTTCCGGGTGCGGGACGCCATTTTAGAAGAGGCGGGGCAGCTCTCCCTGGGCCTGGGGCACGAGCGGTTCCAGCAGGCCCTTCGGGCGGAGTACGGCGCCAGCGTGCAGGGACTGGATCGTTTTGACGACCTCTGCTTCAACTTGGCTCAGGGCTGGTTTTCCGGATATCACTATCTGGACTTCGGAGATCAGTACCCGTCCCTGACCGGCGGAGACGTGCGGGATTTCCTGGGCAGAGCTTTCCGACCGGAGCGCAGCACTCTCTCAGTCACGACTGGGAAGGGAAAAATGAAGATGGCCGACGCAAATTAGAAAAACAAAAACAAAGGAGTAAACTGCCGTGACACCGATCGTATTCCCCGGCCTGGGGTTCGAGGTGACCATTGATCCGGTCGCCTTTACGCTGTTTGGCAAAAACATCTACTGGTATGGCATTATTATCGCCGTAGGTTTCCTGCTGGCTCTGCTGTTCTGCTATCGACAGGCGCCCCATCTGGGCATTTCGGGGGACAGCCTGACCGACATGATTCTCTATGCTCTCCCCATCGGCATCATTGGGGCGAGAGCATACTATGTCATCTTCTACATGGATCTCTATCTGAACGACGACGGCTCGTTCAACTGGGGGAAGGCGGTAGCCATCTGGGACGGAGGGCTGGCTATTTACGGGGGCATCATTGCGGCGGTGCTCACCGCTGCGGTATTCTGTCGCGTGAAAAAAATCCCCTTCTTCCCCATGGCGGACGCCGCCGCCTATGGCCTGCTCATCGGTCAGCTCATCGGCCGGTGGGGAAACTTTGTCAACCAGGAGGCTTACGGCGGCCCCTGTACTGCCATCTGGCGGATGGGCCTGACCGTGAATGGAGTCTATACTGAGGTACACCCCACTTTTCTGTATGAGTCCCTGTGGAACCTGGTGGGCCTGTGCATCCTCTATTTTCTTATCCGTCCCCGGAGAAAATTTGACGGGCAGCTTTTTTGGAGTTATATCCTCTGGTACGGCCTGGGCCGGACGTGGATCGAGGGGATGCGGACGGACAGCCTGTACCTCTTTGGCACCGGCATCCGTGTCTCCCAGGCGCTGGCTCTGGTCTCCGCCATTGCGGCGCTGGCGGTGATCCTCATCAGCCTGCACAGGCTGAAGACCCATCCCAAGCCTCTCTATGTGAACCGGGAAAGGAAAACTGAGTCGCCGGAGACGACAGAGGGGACTGCGGATGGGGCGAACCAGACCGAAGATGAAGATAAGGAGAAGTGAAAGAAAATGGCAGCGATTGTCATGGACGGAAAGGCCCTGGCGGCCAGGTGGAAGGATAATATCAGAACTCAGGTGGCGGCGCTCAGCCGGCGGCCTGGCCTGGCGGTCATTCTGGTGGGGAACGACCCGGCCTCCCGGGTATATGTCACCAACAAGGAGAAGGACTGCTCCCAGTGTGGCATTTACAGCGAGGAGTTCGCCCTCCCGGCGGAGATCGGCCAGCAGGCGCTACTGGAGCTGATCGACGAGCTGAACCGGAGATCGGAGATCGACGGTATCCTCTGTCAGCTCCCGCTGCCCAAGGGCTATGATTACGACGAGGAGGAGGTGCTCCAGGCCATCGAC
Source organism: Clostridiales bacterium (assembly GCA_021205695.1). Lineage (GTDB taxonomy): Bacteria > Bacillota > Clostridia > Oscillospirales > Oscillospiraceae > Onthomonas. The sequence continues at coordinate 65,921 of JAJPXB010000027.1, read as the reverse complement.
CCACGGAAAGACGTGGACGCCTTTCACCCCTACAATGTGGGGCGCATTATGATCGGGGATTATACCTTCCTGCCCTGCACTCCGGCGGGGGTCATGGCGCTGCTGGACGAGTACGGCATCGACCCGGCGGGAAAGCGATGTGTGGTGGTGGGCCGCTCCAACATCGTGGGCAAGCCTCAGGCCATGCTCCTGCTCCACCGCCACGGCACCGTGACCATCTGCCACTCCCGGACGCACGATTTGGGAAGCATTACCCGGGAGGCGGACATCCTGGTCTCCGCCGTGGGGAAGCGGGGCCTGATCACCGCCGACATGGTGAAGGAGGGCGCTGCTGTCATTGATGTGGCCATGAACCGGGACGAGAACGGAAAGCTCTGCGGTGATGTGGACTTCGGCCCGGTGGCGGAGAAGGCGGGGTATATCACCCCGGTTCCCGGCGGCTGCGGGCCCATGACCCGGGTCATGCTGCTGCAAAACACCCTGGCGGCGGCAAAGACTCACGGTAAGGCGTGACAGGAAAACAGGCCAAAGAATCGGCAGCTCCCGAAAAGGGAACCGCCGATTCTTTGGCCTGTCATATGATTCTTATGGCTTTTACCAGGCGTTTTCCATCCCTGCTGTCGAGGCATTCAGCACGGTCCGCCGAAAATTGACCAACGTGTCCAACAGGGCAAAGGACTGCGTCCGGCTGTCCCGGGCGGTGAGCAGGGGCGTCTCGGCTATGCCGTCCAGCTCGGGATAGGCCAGGGGATTGGAGCGCCAGGAGGGGGAGAGAAGGCTGTAGGCCCGGGATGAGGTGACAGACCAGCCGCTGTAGGCGGCGTTTTTCGCCAGATTTTCCGCCTCACAGAGATAGTTTAACAGCGCATAGGTCGCATCCACCTTCTCCGTGTCAGCGGCGACAGCATAGCACAGGACAGACTGCCAGCTCCCGCCGGAGGGAATGACAAAGCTTAGCTCAGGCAGCTCTGCCATCAGCTCAATGGCGGCGCTGGCAGGACAGACGGCCAGCACTGCATCTCCGGAGCGGAACCAGTCGGCCATATCTCCCTCGTCGCAGTAGTCCAGCACCAGGGAAGACTGCCCCTCCAGCCATAACCCGGCGGCGGCCAGCTCCCCGGCAGACTGAGAATTGACATCCAGCTCCAGCGCGGCCAGCCCTACCGCCGTCAGTTGTCCGGCATCTGCGGGCATGAGCACCTGACCGGCAAAGGCGGCGTCCGCCAGGTCGGCCCACTGGGTCACCCGAAGCTCCGTCCGGGTGGGGTCATAGACCAGACCCATCGTCGTCCAGAGACAGGGGACGGCGTACGCCTCCAGCCCGCCCAGCTCCAGCCACTGCGCGTCGATGGTCCCCCATGGGGAGAACTGTTCGGCGTCCAGCGCCTGGATGCATCCGGCATCTGCCAGCAGAGAGACGCAGTCCAAATCTCCCAGCAGCAGGTCGCACTCATCTGGAGCAATGTCGTTCCCGTCTCCGGCAACGACATATTTTACCTCGATCCCCGTCTCCAGGGTGAACTCCGACAATATATCCGTGTCGATATAGTCTCCCTGGCTATAGAGGATTACCGTGCGGCTGAAGCGCATATCCTCATCCGTCAGGGCGCAGGCGGAGACCAGCAGGCCCGCCGCCAAAAACAGAGACAGCAGTCTTTTCAACAAAAAATCCTCCAATTTGAAGGGACGGAAGCTGTCAGGAAAGCTCTGACAGGGAAATATCAGGGAAATACGCAGAGAGAAAATCCACCGACCGCACCCGCCAGGTCCGGCCGTTGAGATATTCCAGCGCCCCTGCGTCGGTCGTAAAGCGGAAGGTCAGCGACCAGGAGCAAAGCGCTTGCGTCCGGCGGCCATACTGTCGGTTCACCCGCTCGATGCCGTACTTGCCGTCTCCCAGCAGGGGACAGCCTGCGTCCGCCAGCTGTGCCCGAATCTGATGGGTACGTCCGGTGAGCAGCTCGCACTCCACGAGAGAGAGCCCGTTCCTGACTGCCAGGGTGCGGTATTCTGTGACCGCAGTTCGCCCTCCGGGGACCGGGCGATGGTAGACCGATACCTGCTTTTTGCGCTCATCCCGGAGCAGGACGCTCTCCAGCTGCCCGTTCCGGGGGGAGAGTGTCCCCACGGCGACGCAGAGATACCGTTTTTCCAGCTCCCGATCTCTGATTTTCTGATTCATGATCCGGAGGGCTTCGGCGGTCTTGGCGGCGATGACGATGCCGCAGGTATTCCGGTCGATCCGGTTGCAGAGGGCGGGGACAAAGGCGTTCTCCTCCCGGGGCCGCCACTCCCGCTTCTGGTAGAGATAGGCGAGGATGTGGTTGATGAGGGTGTTGGCCGTCCCTGTCTCGTCGGCGTGAACCACCATCCCGGCGGGCTTGTTCACCAGCAGGAGATGCTCGTCCTCGTAGAGGATGTCCAGCTTCGGCGTGGCAATGGTGAGGTAGGCGTTCTCCTCTGTGGGCGTCTCGAAAAACTCGTCGTTGATATAGAGCTGGAGCAGATCTCCGGCCTGGAGCCGGGTGTCCCGTCTGGCTCCCTTGCCGTTGCATTTGATGCGTTTCAGGCGGATATATTTCTGCATCAGGGACGCGGGGAGAAGCGGGACGGTTTTCGTCAGCCAGCGGTCCAGCCGCTGCCCGGCATCATTTTTGCCTACGGTAAACTCCCGCATAGCCGCTCCTCCTGTTCTGCATGGCCCTGTGCCCCACGCTCTGTCCACATTATAGCAAATCATATCCCTCTGCGCCAATCTATTTTTGCACAAAAGTTCAGACCGCCTGCCCCGGTTTTTCGGGGTGGGCGGTCTGACGGGGAAATATGGCGCGGTGACAGGAAAAAGTGCTTGACAGGGGGGAGGCTCTCGGTTATAATGTCACTTGTGTCGTTATGCGAGGTGTGCTATGCGTCTTGAGCTGGGTGACATCATCCATGTGCCGGGTGGTGTAAAAAACTTTGACTTCTCACTGGATCTGTCCGACCTGGATTTCTATGGGGAAAAGCCCATCTGCGAGCCGGTTCGGGTGCAGGGCCAGGTGGTCAACCGGGCGGGAATGCTTCTGCTGGAGGCCACCGCCAGCAGCAACCTGCATCTGCGCTGTGACAGCTGCGGGACGCCCTTTGAACGGGTCAAGACCGTAGAGGTAGAGCGGATGCTGGCCACTGAGCTTGAGGACGAGGAGGATGACGATATCATCCTTCTGGACGGCTCCATCTTAGATGTCGGAGAGGTCATGACCACCGAGTTCATTCTGGAGATGGACACCAAGAATCTGTGTCGGGAGGACTGCAAGGGACTTTGCCCTGGCTGCGGCGTCGACCTGAATGTGGGCGTATGCAGATGCAAGCTCGAGCCCGACCCACGTCTCTCCGCTCTTGCGGCACTGCTGGAGTGAGAGAGAGTTCCAAATGCGTCAATTTCCGAAAGGTAATGAGGAGGTGTCATAGATGGCAGTCCCTAAGAGTAAAGTCTCCAAGGCAAGACGCGACAAGCGCCGCGCCAACTGGAAGCTGGAGGTTCCTGGCCTGATCAAGTGTGAGTGTGGTGCATACCGCCTGCCGCACCGCGTCTGCCCTTCCTGCGGCAAGTATAATGGCCGCAGCTATGCCAAGGACGCAGCCGAGGCCAAGTAAAAAGGGCCAATGGTCGAGAAAAGGGAGAGCCTGCCATAGACAGGCTCTTTACTTTTGGCCTTTTGACGGATATAATAAATCTGGTTATGGTGCATACAGACTCAGAGAGGATGTGAATACCAATGAAGCCCATCGTCGCTATTGTCGGTCGGCCCAACGTGGGCAAATCCATGCTGTTCAACCGTCTGGCCGGCAAGCGGCTGTCCATCGTGGAGGACACCCCCGGCGTAACCCGGGATCGGCTCTATGCTGAGAGCGAGTGGCTGGGACGGAGCTTTACCATTATTGACACCGGCGGCATTGAGCCGAACACCGACAGCGAGATATTGAAATTCATGCGTGCGCAGGCGGAGATCGCCATCGCCCACGCCAATGTGATCGTCCTGGTCTGCGATCTGCAGACCGGCGTCACCGCCGCAGATATGGATGTAGCCGGCATGCTCCAGCGCTCCGGCAAGCCGGTCGTCCTGGCGGTCAACAAGGCGGACAAGCCGGGGGACACCGACCCGGATGTCTATGAGTTTTACAACCTGGGCCTGGGCGATCCCATTCCCATCTCCGCCATTCACGGCCTGGGGGTGGACGACCTGCTGGACGCCTGTGCCGCCCATTTCCCGGAGTCAGGCGAGGACGAGATGGAGGACGACCTGACCCGCGTGGCGGTGATCGGCAAGCCGAACGTGGGCAAATCCTCTCTGGTAAACCGTATTCTGGGAGAGGAGCGGGTCATCGTCAGCGACATGGCCGGCACCACCAGGGACGCGGTGGACTCCTACTTTGAAAATGAATACGGCCGTTACTGCTTTATCGACACCGCGGGGATGCGGAAAAAGTCCAAGGTGAACGACCGTGTGGAGCAGTTCTCCGTCCTCCGGGCCACCATGGCTATCGACCGGGCGGACGTCTGTCTCATCCTCATCGACGCCCAGGAGGGCGTCACGGAGCAGGACACCAAGGTGGCCGGCCTGGCCCACGAGGCGGGGAAGGCCTCCATTATCGTGGTCAACAAGTGGGACGCCGTGGAGAAGGACGACAGGACCATGGACAAAATGCGCAGCCAGGTAAAGGCGGGCTTCGCCTTTATGCCCTATGCGCCCGTCGTGTTTCTCTCTGCGCTGACCGGACAACGGGTGAACAAGCTGTACGAGCGCATCAACGCTGTCCGCGAGATGTCCATGCTCCGCATCCGTACCGGCACATTAAACAGCGTTCTGGCGGACGCCACCAATCGGGTCCAGCCGCCCACTGACAAGGGGCGGCGGCTGAAGCTCTACTATATGACCCAGGTGGGCATTCAGCCTCCCCATTTTGTTATCTTCTGTAACGATGCCAGACTGTTTCATTTTTCCTATCAACGCTATCTGGAGAACCAGATCCGCGCCACCTTTGGACTGGAGGGGACGCCCATCCGGCTGACCATCCGGCAAAAGGGAGACAAGGAGGACTCGTAAAATGCCTGAACTGACGGTGACGACGGTGCTGGCCGTCCTGGGCGTGGCGGCGGTATCCTATCTGCTGGGCTGCTGCAACAGCGCCATTATCATTTCCAAATATGTTTTGAAGGACGACGTCCGGGAGCATGGCAGCGGAAATGCCGGCCTGACCAACTTCTACCGGGTCTATGGCGTGAAAAACGTGGCCTGGGTCATCCTGCTGGATATGCTGAAGGCGGTGCTATCCTGCCTTATCGGCGGAGGCGTGCTGGGATATCTCTGCGGATGGGATGTCCTGGGCAAGTATATCGCCGGTATCTTCTGCCTGCTGGGGCATATGTTCCCCTGTATGTTCGGCTTCAAGGGGGGCAAGGGCATCCTGTCCGGCGGGACGGTGGCCATTATGATCGACTGGCGTATCGCGCTGGCGGTATGGGGCGTGTTCCTCATTTTGGTGGTGATATCCCGGATGGTTTCCCTGGGCTCTGTGGGGGCCGCCATTATGTTCCCCGTCTCCACCTGGTTCGTGTACCAGGATTGGCTGCTGCTGGTTTTGGCTGTGGGCATCGGCCTCCTGGTCTGCTGGCGGCATCTGGGCAATGTCCAGCGGATGATCCGGGGAGAGGAGAGCAAGCTGGAGTTTCACAAGGATGGAGAGAAGGAGGACCAACAATGAAGGTAACGGTTTTGGGCAGCGGGGCCTGGGGCACTGCACTGGCCATGGTGCTGTTGGAGAACGGAAATGACGTCACCCTCTGGTCCTTTTTCCAGAAGGAATCCGACCAGCTTCGGGAGAATCGGGAGAACCCCATGCTGAAGGGGGTCGCTATTCCGGAGGAGATGAAGCTCACCGCCGATATCTCCTGCGCCGCAGACAGCGACGTGGTGCTGCTGGCCACGCCCTCCTTTGCCGTCCGCTCCACCGCACAAAAGCTCGCTCCTCTGGTGAAGCCGGGGACCATCCTGGTCAGCGTAGGCAAGGGGATCGAAAAGGACACCTCCCTCCGTCTCAGCCAAATCATCGCCCAGGAGGTGGGGGATAAGTGCCCCATCGTGGTACTCTGCGGCCCCACCCACGCCGAGGAGGTGGGTCGGAGGATTCCCAGCGCCATCGTCGCCGCCAGCGAGAGCCGTGCGGCCGCTCACACAGTTCAGGAGCTGTTCATGAATGAGCGGTTCCGGGTCTATGCCTCCTGTGACGTGGTAGGGGCGGAGATCGGGGCGGCGCTGAAAAACGTCATCGCCATCTGCGCCGGAGCCATCGACGGCATGGGCTTCGGGGTCAACACCAAGGCCATGCTCATGACCCGGGGACTTACAGAGATCGCCCGACTGGGTGTGGCGCTGGGGGCCAGACAGTCCACCTTTGCCGGGCTCACTGGAGTTGGCGACCTGATCGTCACCTGTACCTCCATGAACTCCCGGAACTACCGGGCGGGACTGCTCCTGGGACAGGGCAAGACCATCCAGGAGGCCATGGACGAAATGGGCGGCGCCGTGGTAGAGGGCTATTATGCCGCCGCTTCCGCGCATGAGCTGGCCCGGAAGGCGGGGGTGGAAATGCCCATCACAGAGGCCGCCTATGAGGTCATGTACGAGGGCCGGGAAATTCAGGACGTGTTCCGCAGCCTGATGACCCGGCAGAAAAAGGACGAGACTGAGGATACCTGGCTTTGAGCCAAAGGCCGCCCTCTCATAATCAGGCAAGGCCCCGGTGCAGAATCTGGCTGCGCCGGGGCTTCGTGCGGCAAAGCACCTGTTCTGTCGAAATTGCCACTGTCCCTCTGGGCGGGAACATGATATAATAAGCAGAATGAAATGAGCGATGCGTTTCATGACGCAGGAGATCGCACCGAGAACAGGAGACACTATGGCACTCAAGGAACCTATCCCGCTACTGCGGCTATTTGAACACTGGCAGCCCACCGGTTATCTGGGGGAGCTGGCCCGGGACTGCACTGTCCATGATTTCCGGCTCCACCAAAAGAAACGCACCGCCGAGCTGGAGGTCACGTTTGCATCCGCCGACCCTGACCCGGCCAGTCTTCGGGCCATGGGAACAGTGCTCTCCGGCTGCTATGGGATGAACGGTGTAACCCTGCTGTCAGAGCAGGCGCAGCCGCCCGTTGAGGAGGAATATCAGCCGCTGCCCTCCACAGAGCCTGCGGAGGACGAACGGCCTCCGCTGCCGGAGGAGGCCCCCCCGGAGCGGGAGACGTACCCCTCACAGCCGGAGGAGGAGCAGATTGTGCCGGACGGAGATGTGTTTCGCCAGACTGCAGCGCTTCGGGAGGCGGCGCTTCGGGAGGCGGCGAATCATCAGTCTGCGCCCAACTCCACCGGAAAGCAGCGGAGAGAGTCGTCTCAGGCCCCGGTGGGCAACATGATTTTTGGCAAGAGCATCCACCGAAAGCCCATCCCCATGTCCCAGGTGACGCTGGATATGGGTATGGTGGCCGTCTGCGGGAAGGTGTTCTTTGTGGAGCACCGGGAGCTGTCCAAGCGGAAGGCCTGGGTAGTGAATTTCTATATCACCGACTACACCAACTCCCTGGTGGTGGCCCGGTTCCTGGAAAACCGCCAGGCCAAGCCTATCCTGGATCAGATCAAGGTGGGCATGTACGTCATTGTGGAGGGCAAGCTGGGCATCAACAGCTATTCCGGCGAGATGGAGCTGAGCCCCTATGCCATCGCTCCCGCCAAGGCGCCTAGGGGCCGGATGGACAACGCAAAAGAGAAACGGGTGGAGCTCCACCTCCATACCCGGTTTTCCACGATGGACGGTCTCACCGAAATTAAGGACGCCGTAAAGCGGGCTATCTCCTGGGGACATTCCGCTATTGCGGTCACTGACCATGGCGTAGCGCAGGCATTCCCAGATGCCTGGCATGCGGCTGGGGACAAAATCAAAATCCTTTACGGCGTGGAGGCATACTATATCAACGACGTGGACGACCGGGTGGTGGTTCACGGGGACAGCTCCGCCAGCCTGGACGATGAGATCGTCTGCTTCGACATCGAAACCACCGGTTTGAGCCAGGAGCGGGACAGGATCACCGAGATCGGCGCCGTGGTGCTGCGCAACGGCCAGGTGGAGGAGCGATACAACACATTTGTCAACCCCGGACGGCCCATCCCACGGGAGGTGGTGGAGCTGACCAGCATCACCGACGATATGGTAAAGGACGCCCCCAGCCAGAGCGAGGCATTGAACGCCTTCCTGGACTGGGTGGGGGACCGGCCCCTGGCAGCTCACAACGCCGACTTCGACATGGGATTTCTGGCGGTCGGCTGTCAGCGGATGGGCCGCCCCTTCCCCAACACCTCCATTGATACGCTCGTCCTGGCACAGAACCTGCTCCCTGACCTGGGCAAATACAAGCTGGATGTCGTGGCCAATCGTCTGAATCTGCCGGAGTTTCACCATCACCGGGCCTCGGACGATGGGGCGATGGTGGGCTATATGCTGGTGCCCTTTAAGCAGATGCTCGCCGACCTGGGCGTCACCTGTATCGACCAGATCAACCCCGCCATGCAGTCTCTGCGGAAAAAGGGAAAGCGCCGCCAGAAGGCCCAGCACCTGATTGTCCTGGCGAAAAACCAGAGCGGCCTGCGCAATCTGTACAAGCTGATCTCCCTGTCCCATCTGGAGCACTTCAAGCGGTACCCCATCATGCCCAAGAGCCTCATCAACGAGAACAGGGAAGGGCTGATTATCGGCTCCGCCTGCGAGGCAGGGGAGCTGTTCCAGGCGATTGTGGAGCGCAAGAGCTATGACGAGCTGAAGCGGATCGCCTCCTGGTACGACTTTCTGGAGATACAGCCCATCTGCAACAACAAATTCCTCATCGGAATGGGAAAGGCGCAGGATGAGGAGGCGCTGCGGGAATTTAACCGCACCGTCCTCCGTCTGGCCAAAGACCTGGGCAAGCCCTGCTGTGCCACCGGTGACGTCCACTTCCTCGATCCGGAGGATGAGGCATACCGCCATGTGCTCCAGGCGGCCCAGGGGTTCGACGACGCGGACAAGAGCCTGCCCATCTACTTCAAGACCACCGATGAAATGCTGGAGGAATTCGCCTATTTGGGGGAGGAGGACTGCCACAAGGTGGTCATCGAGGACCCCAACCGGATTGCCAGGTGGTGCGACAACATCCCGCCCCTGCCCCGGGGCCTGTTCGCCCCCAAACTGGAGAATTCTGCTCAGGAGCTGGAATACCTGGTCTACAACCGGGCGCACGAGCTTTACGGAGAAGAACTGCCCCAGATCGTCCAGGACCGAATCGACCTGGAGCTGCCGGGCATTATCCAGCGAAAGTACGATGTGATCTATATGTCCGCCCAAAAACTGGTGGCGGACTCCCTGGCCCACGGTTATCTGGTGGGCTCCCGGGGTTCAGTGGGCTCCTCTCTGGTGGCTTTCCTCTCCGGTATCACCGAGGTCAACAGCCTGCCGCCCCACTATCGCTGTCCCAGGTGCAAGCATTCCGATTTTGATGTGGACAGCGTGAGATACGGCTGCGGAGCTGACCTGCCGGACAAAGACTGCCCGGTGTGCGGCACAAAAATGAAGAAGGACGGCTTCAACATCCCCTTTGAGACCTTCCTGGGCTACGGCGGCACCAAGGTGCCGGACATCGACCTGAACTTCTCCGGGGAGTACCAGGCATCCGCCCACCGGTATACCTTCGAACTGTTCGGCGAGGGCCATGTCTTTAAAGCGGGCACCGTGGGCACTGTGGCGGAAAAGACCGCCTATGGCTATGTGCTGAAATACATGGAGGAGCGGGGCCGAAAGGTAAACAAGGCGGAGCTGGCCCGGCTGGCCGCCGGCTGTGTGGGCATCAAGCGGACCACCGGTCAGCACCCCGGCGGCATGGTGGTCATCCCGGCGGACGAGGAGATCTACGACTTCTGCCCGGTGCAACACCCGGCGGACGACACCAGCTCAGACATCGTCACCACACACTTTGAGTACCACTCCATGGAGGAAAACCTGCTCAAGCTGGATATGCTGGGCCACGATGATCCCACCATGATTCGGATGCTCCAGGATGTCTCCGGCGTGAATCCCATCGACATCCCGCTGGACGACAGGGATACCATGTCCATATTCTGTTCCTCCAGGGTGCTGGGCTACGAGGATGACCCCATCCTCGGCCCCACCGGAGCGGTGGCCATCCCGGAGTTTGGCACGGGGTTCACCCGACAGATGCTCATCGACACTCAGCCCAAGGACTTCAACACCCTGCTCCGGCTCTCCGGCTTCTCTCACGGCACCGACGTGTGGCTGGGCAACGCCAAGGACCTGATCCTCTCTGGCACCGCGTCCGTCTCTGAGGCGGTGGGCTGCCGGGACGACATTATGCTCTACCTCATCCAGAAGGGCATTGAGCCGTTGAAGGCGTTCAAATTTATGGAGGCCGTGCGGAAAGGCGTCATCCACAAGGGCAAGAGCTGGCCGGAGGGCATTGAGGAGGAGATGCGTGCCCATGATATTCCGGAATGGTATATCGAGTCCTGCCGGAAGATCAAATACCTGTTCCCCAAAGCCCACGCCGTGGCCTACGTCATGATGGCCTTCCGCATTGCCTGGTTCAAGGTGCACGACCCTCTGGCCTTCTATGCGGCCTATTTCTCCATCCGGGCCAAGGCGGTAGACGCCACCTGTATGTGCCTGGGGCTGGACACCTGCCTGGAAAAGCTCAACGAGATCAAAAACAAGGAAAAGACGACCGATGTGGAGGACAAAATGCTGACCACCCTGGAGGTCTGCTATGAGTTCTACATCCGGGGCTTCCACTTTGCCAAAATGGATCTCTATGCGTCAGGCGCCACCCGTTTCATCCTGGACAGGGAGAACAAGGCGCTGATCCCCCCCTTCACCGCCATCCCCGGTCTGGGAGAGGCGGCGGCCCAGTCCATTGTTGACGCCCGGCAGGGTCGGAGGTTCATCTCAGTGGAGGAGCTGAACGACTCCTGCCCCAAGCTCTCCAAGGCCCACATCGACACCCTGCGCCACATGGGAGCACTGGACGGGATGCCGGATACCAGTCAGGTGACCTTTTTCTGACCAACAGCAGCTTAGACAGGCCGCCGTAGAGGAAAGAGAACTGCCTTTGTCTATTTCGGCGGTTGACACGGACGCTCTTTCGTGGTAGTGTGTTAGCGTGCTAAAGTACCGGAGGAGCGATTCCCGGTGCAATCTGCGTACAGAGGTTTCATCTATGCGATACATTCCCAACACCCCCGAGGGCACCCGGGATCGGCTGTTTGGCGAGTGCCGGGAGCGGCGCACTGTCCAGACGGCCCTGACCCGCCTGTTCTCGCAACGGGGCTACAGCGAGATCATCACCCCGGAAGAGGAGTTTTACGACCTCTTTGCCATGACCGGAGCCGCCATGCCCCAGGAGGAGATCGTCAAGATCATCGACCGGTCAGGAAAAATCTGCGTCCTGCGCCCGGACTGCACCACCCCTATTGCCCGGGTGGCCGCCACCCGGCTGAAGGACATGGTGTTGCCCCAGCGGTTCTATTACAATCAGACGGTCTACCGCTCCAGATTTGGACACCAGGGCCAGAACAGTGAAATCCCTCAGTGCGGCATTGAGATGATCGGGGCCAAAGGAAAAAAAGCAGACCTGGAGGTCATCGCCACGGCGGTAGACGCCCTACGGGCCTGCGGCCTGGAACGGTTTCACATTGAGCTGGGCCATGCGGACATCTATCCCGCCTTTGCCCGTCGATTGGATATGGACGACGAGGCCCAGGAGACTATGCGCGCCCTGATTGAGAGCAAAAATTTTGCCGCGTTGAACGATTTCCTCGCCCCCTATGGCGACCGGGCGGGCGTCCGGGCCGTCCAGCGGCTGGTCTATCTCTTCGGGGGGTCGGAGGTTCTGGACGAGGCGGAGGCCCTGGCGGGAGAGATGCCCGCCATCGGCTACCTCCGGGATATCTACACCCAGCTCTCCCAGTCCGGGTATGGAGATTATATCCGGTTTGACCTGGGGCTGGTGAACCACATCGGCTATTATACCGGCCCCATCTTCCGGGGTTATGTGGAGGGAGCGGGGAACGCCGTCCTCAGCGGCGGACGATATGACCAGCTCTGCGCCAGCTTTGGCCGTCCCGCCCAAGCCACCGGCTTTGCCATCGATGTAGACCAGGTGGCCCGCTGCCTGCCCCGGGCGGAGCTGCCCCAGGTGGAGGCGGTCGTCCACTACCCGAACCGTCTGATTGGGAAGGCCCTGGCTCTGGTTGACAGCCGACCGGAGGGTACCTGTGAGCTGTCCCCCTGCGGACGGCTGGAGAGCACGGTGCAGCTGGCCCGGGAGAAGGGAATCCCCACCGTCATCGTCCTCTCAGAGGACGGCATGGAGGAGGTGTCTGTCCTGTGAGCGAGCGGCTTCGTATCGCCCTGACCAAGGGCAGATTGCAGGACAAGAGCGTAGCCCTGTTCGAGCGGGCCGGGCTGGACTGCGCTCCCGTCCGAGACCCCGGACGGCGGCTCATCCATGCCCTGCCCAATTACCCTTTGGACTGCGTCCTCGCAAAGGCTCCGGACGTCATCACCTATGTGGAGCACGGGGTCTGTGACCTGGGTATTGTGGGCAAGGATACCATTCTGGAAAAGGGCGGCTCCTTTTACGAGGTGTTGGATCTGGGCTTTGGGGCCTGCAGGTTTGCTCTGGCAGTGCCGGAGGGGACGGACTTCTATGCTAGCTACAAGGCCAGGACCATTGCCTCCAAGTACCCCAACGTGACCCGCACCTTTTTCCAGGGCAAGGGCATGAATGTAGACATCATCAAAATCGAAGGCTCAGTGGAGCTGGCCCCCATTCTGGGGCTGGCGGACGGCATTGTGGACATTGTGGAGACCGGGGCAACCCTGAAAGCCAACGGCCTGGTTCCCATCGAGACAGTGGCTCAGGTGTCCGCCCGGCTCATCGTCAATACGGCCAGTATGAAGCTCCATAAGAACGCCATTCAGGACTTGATTCGCCGCTGCCGGCAGGCGATGGGGGAGGGAACGCCATGATTCAGATCGTCATTGCAGACGGCCAGGCGGAGCAGCGGCAGATCGCCGCACTAAAGGCCCGCGCCGCCCAGGCCAACGGCGAGATCACCCGACGGGTGGCGGATATTCTGGAGGATGTCCGTGTCCGGGGCTATGAGGCGGTGCGGGAGTACTCCGTCCGCTTCGACCGGTCGGAGCCGTATGAGATTCCCGCCTCCCGGCTGGAGACGGCCTATGCCGCCTGTGACCCGTCGCTGATCGCCGCCATGGAGCACGCCGCCCGAAACATCCGGGACTACAATGAAAAGCTGCTGACCCGTTCCGGGCGGTGGACTTCTCCGGACGGGGGCCAGGTGGGACGCATCGTCCGGGGCCTGACCAGGGTGGGCATTTATGTGCCCGGCGGCACTGCCGCCTATCCCAGCAGCGTGCTGATGAACGCCGTCCCCGCCCAGGTGGCAGGGGTGGAGGAGATCGTCATGGTGACGCCGCCCACGGAAAATCTGAATGATGCCGTGCTGGCTGCGGCAAAAATCGCCGGCGTCCATCGGGTCATCGCCCTGGGCGGGGCACAGGCGGTGGCCGCCCTGACCTATGGCGCGGACTGGATCCCCCAGGTGGACAAGCTGGTGGGGCCGGGAAACGCCTATGTTGCCGCAGCCAAGCGACTGGCCTATGGCACGCTGGACATCGACATGGTGGCCGGGCCGTCTGAGGTGCTGGTCATTGCCGACCGCTCTGCCGACCCCAGGTTCGTAGCTGCCGACCTGCTCAGCCAGGCAGAGCATGACCGGCTGGCCTCCGCCTGGCTGTTGACCGACTCGCCGGAGCTGGCCCAGGCGGTGGACGGGGAGATGGCCCGACAGACGGGGTACCTCTCCCGGAGCGAGATCATGGAGGAGTCGGTGGCCCGATTCGGAGCGGCCATCGTCTGTCCCGATCTCCACCGCTGTGCGGAGCTGGCCAATCTGGTGGCGCCGGAGCATCTGGAGATCGTCACAGAGGACCCGGAGGCCCTGCTCCCGGAGATCAAAAATGCCGGAGCGGTATTCCTGGGCGCCTGGTCGCCGGAGCCGCTGGGAGACTATCTGGCGGGGCCGGATCATGTGCTCCCCACCAGCGGCACTGCCCGGTTCTTCTCGCCCCTGAGCGTGGAGGCCTTTCTGAAAAGTATGTCGGTGATCCGGTTCGACCGTCCGTCCCTTGCCGGACTAAAGGACGAGATCATCACGCTGGCCCAGGCCGAGCACCTGACCGCCCACGCCAACTCCATCCAGGTACGATTTGAACAGTGAGGTGAATTTCCGTGTCCAGAACCGCAGTAATTGAACGCAATACCAGGGAGACGCAGATCTCAGTTTCTCTCGATTTAGACGGCGGCCCGGTCAGCGTCTCCACAGGCATCGGCTTTTTTGACCATATGCTCACTGCCTTCGGCTTTTATGCCAGGATCGGGCTCTCCGTGGAGGTTCACGGAGACCTGGAGGTGGACGGCCACCATACGGTGGAGGATACCGGCATTGTCCTGGGGCAGGCGCTGAAGCAGGCCCTGGGCGACCGGGCGGGCATCCGCCGGTTCGGCTCCTGTTATGTCCCCATGGACGAGGCGCTGACCTTTACCGCCCTGGACTTCTCCAACCGGCCTTATCTGGTGTTCGACGCCCCTATGCCTCAGGAGCGTATCGGGGCATATGACAGCTGCCTGACAGTGGAGTTTATGCGGGCATTGGCAGTCAACGCCGGGCTGACCCTCCACCAGAAATGCTTCTACGGCGCAAACGCCCACCATATCACCGAGGGCCTGTTCAAGAGCCTGGGTATGGCTATCCGGGACGCCGTCCAGATTCAGGGGGACGGCGTCACCTCCACGAAGGGCGTGCTGTGAGATGGGATACACCGCAATCGTAGACTACGGCGTGGGCAACCTTATGAGCGTGAAAAATGCCATGGGCTATCTGGGCCTGGAGACAAAGATCACCGGTGACGCTGCCGGACTGGAGATGGCGGACGCCATCATTTTACCCGGCGTAGGGGCTTTCCCGGACGCGTGGGAAAAGCTCTCCGGCCCGGGCCTGGATAAGATCCTCCGCCGCGAGGCGGAGCGCAAGCCCATTTTGGGCATCTGCCTGGGAATGCAGCTCCTCTTCCAGAGGGGAGAGGAGGTTCGCCCCTGCAAGGGGCTGGGCTTCGTCCGGGGGCCGGTGCAGCGGATACAGACGGACCTCAAGCTGCCCCATATCGGCTGGAACAGCCTGTGCTTTCACAATGATTCCCCCCTGTTCCGGGGGATCCCCCAGGGGGCCTATGTCTACTTTGTGCACACCTTCTGCGGCAGGGCGGAGGAGCCCTCCCAGGTCATCGCCACCACCGACTACGGCACAGAGGTGGTGGCCGCCGTCCAGAGCGGCAATGTATACGGAACACAGTTCCACCCGGAGAAGTCCGGGGAGATCGGCCTTGCCATGCTGCGAAATTTTGGAGGTCTGAACCGATGATACTGCTGCCTGCCATTGACTTAAAGGATCAGAAGGTGGTCCGTCTCTATCAGGGGAGCTTTGACACGGTGCATCAGGTGGCGGAGGACCCCTTTCAGACTGCCGCCGCCTTTTATCAGGCCGGAGCCAGATTTATCCACATGGTCGATCTGGACGGGGCCAGAAGCGGACGGCGTGTAAACTCCGACATCGTCTCCCGCATCGCCCGGGAGAGCGGCCTCAAGGTGGAACTGGGAGGCGGCATCCGCTCCATGGCCGATCTGGAAGCGGTAGACAAATTGGGTGTGGAGCGCATGGTCATCGGCTCCGCCGCCGTCAGCGACCCGGAGTTGGTCCGAACCGCGGTAAAACGCTACGGCCGCCGTATCGCCGTGGGCATCGACGTCCGGGACGGCCGGGTACGCACCGCCGGATGGGTGGAGGACTCCGGTCTGGATTATCTGGATTTCGCCCATTCCATGGAGGCGCTGGGGGTGGAGATTATTATCTTCACCGATATCGCCACCGACGGGGCGCTGACCGGCCCCTCCTATGATCGGCTGGCGGCCCTCCAGCGGGCAGTGAAGTGCGACATCATCGCCTCCGGAGGCGTATCCTGCAATGAGGATTTGACGCGCCTGAACGAGATGGGACTCTATGGGGCCATCATCGGCAAGGCCTATTACGCCGGGACGGTCGACCTGGCCCGGGCGGTACGGGAGGTGGAAGGCATATGCTAGCCAAGCGCATTATCCCCTGTCTGGACGTCCGGGACGGACGGGTGGTCAAGGGAGTCAACTTTGTCCATATCCGGGACGCAGGAGACCCGGTGGAGCTGGCGAAATACTACTCCGACCAGGGGGCGGACGAAATCGTTTTCCTGGACATCACCGCCACCCACGAGGCCCGAAAGACAGTCGCCGATGTGGTGGAGCGGACGGCGGCCCAGGTATTCGTTCCACTGACCGTTGGGGGCGGTATCCGGACGCTGGAGGACTTTCAGCTCCTCCTCCGGGCGGGAGCGGACAAGATATCCGTCAACTCCGCCGCTGTCAAAAATCCCGCCCTCATCTCCCAGGCGGCGGAGCGGTTCGGCAGTCAGTGCGTGGTGCTGGCTATCGACGCCCGACGTCGGCAGTCGGGCGGCTTCGAGGTGGTGGTGGCCGGTGGGCGTATTCCCACCGGTCTGGACGCCATTGCGTGGGCCAAAGAGGGGGAGCGGCTGGGGGCCGGAGAGATCCTCCTGACCTCCATGGACGCCGACGGCACGAAGGCGGGCTTTGACCTGGAACTGACCCGGAATGTGACCCAAGCCGTCCGCATCCCGGTCATCGCCTCCGGGGGATGCGGCAGTCTGGCCCATTTTGCAGAGGTCTTTCAGGAGACGGACTGTGACGCCGCGCTGGCGGCCTCTCTGTTCCACTTCGGAGAGCTGACCGTCCCCCAGGTGAAGGAATATCTCAAAACACAAAATATCCCGGTGCGCCAGTGAGGAGACTGCCATGTTTGACTTAGACCTGCTGTTTCAGAAAGCCGACCTTATCCCGGTCATTATCCAGGACAGGGCCACGAGGGATATCCTCATGCTGGGCTTCACCAACCGGGAAGCGGTGGAGCGGACGCTGGAGACGGGAACCGCCTGGTTCTGGTCCCGGAGCCGGAAGAAGCTGTGGAATAAGGGGGAGACCTCAGGGAACTTCCTCCACGTCAGAAAAATCGTCACCGACTGTGATACAGACACCCTGCTGTACCTTTGCGACCCGGACGGCCCCACTTGCCACACCGGGCGGAGAAGCTGTTTTTTTAACGACATCTGGGAGGATGAAGCGTACCAAGACGAAAGCGTTTGCATTTTAAGCGGTTCTTAAGAAACTCTTAAGGATCTGTGCCTTGTTTGGCCGGTAAAGCTGTGATAGTCTCTTTAAGGGAAGTAAAATCCGAAGGAGGAGACTGGTCATGAAGAAATCGAAGCGGTTTCTCTGCTCTTTGCTTTTTATCCTGATGTGTATGCTGGCCTCCTGTGGCAGAGGGATCGTCACAGAATCTGTTTTGGAAACCGAATACCCGGCGGACACGGTCACAGAAGGCACGGATGCGGCTATCGGTTCCTATCAGGCAATCTGGAATGACATCACCATAGGCCAGGGGGAACGGGCGGTTTTGACGGCAGAGAAAAATGACTGTTTTCAAATTGGGCGTGGAAGCCAATCTGTGACCGTCTCAATCAGCGTTACCTTTGACCGGGCGGCTCCCGCTACGGTGGAGCTGGGCTACCTTGATTTGTCCGCTTCTAACACGGAACCTGTGGAGGTACTGTGTGCATCTGGCGGGGCTGTGATACAGGAAACGTTCCACATATCAGACGTCGTAGCCTATGAATTCTATATCTATAACGGCAGCTCTGACCCGATCACCATCTCCGCAATGACGGTGTCCGTGACCCAGGGGGAGGGCGAAACGTAAAGGAGACAATACCATGAGTATCGACAGCGCCCTGTGGGAGCAGTATCGGGTGGTGCTGGACCGAAAACAGAACCCCGGCGGGGAGAAATCCTATACCAGCTATCTCTATAGCCAGGGTCTGAACAAGATCCTGAAAAAGTGCGGCGAGGAGACCTTCGAGGCTGTGATTGCCGCCAAAGGGGACGACCGGGACGAGCTGCTGGGAGAGCTGGGAGACGTGCTTTACCATGTCACCGTCCTGCTGTGCGCGCTGGATATTTCCTTTGGAGACGTACTCGCCGCGCTAAACCGCCGTTGCGGCGCTGCGGGACAGCCGGTGGACGCCCTTCTGGATGTGGTAGCCGCCCGAAAAGACCTGCCTGTCCTGGAAGGGGCGGGGGAGGGCAGCTCCTACACCGCCTATCTGTTCCGGCAGGGAACGGACAAGATACTGAAAAAGCTGGGAGAGTCCTGTACCCTGCTGCTCCTGGCCGCAAAGGACGGGGACAGGGGAGAGGCGGCTGCACAGTGCGCCGGGCTGCTGTACCACATGCTGGTGCTTCTGGTGAGCGAAGACGTCCCCGCCGAGGCGCTTGGGGAGGTGCTGGAACAGCGAAACGGAACAACCGGCAACCTGAAAACCTTCCACCAGACAGATGTGAATACCTGAACCACGCCTCTCCGGAGCCGAACAGACGGCTCCGGAGACTTTTTTTGTCTGTCTGCCTGCGCAATCAAGTTTCGCAAATAAACAGGGACTTTTTTCTTGCTATTTGTTAAAATAAGTGTTAAGATACAGGAGAAGGGTCTGCAGTGCGCTACCGTTTCTCACTGCGGCCACATTTTATCATCCGGAAGGAGATGCTTACATGAAACGAAGGATATTGTCCGCTGTGTTGGCTTTTATGATGGTATTTTCCATCATGCAGCCTCTCAGCACATCCGCAGAGGAAGTCCCGGAGGAGGAGTCCGCTGCGGTCGCCGCTGAGGAGACGGAAGCCGCTGCCAGGGACGCAGAGGAAACGGAATCCCCCGAGGAGACGACGGAGGATGCCGCTGACGACTCCAGCCCCGTGTATGCCTTGACCGCCTCCGCTGACGTCACAGAGGCCACTGCCGGGGACACCGTCTCCCTGTCCGCCACCGTCACCGTGGACGGGACAGAGGTCACCGACCTGGAAGATCAGGGCCTCTATCTGTGGTGGTGGACGGACACCTGGAACGACCACACGGATGGCAACGGCGATGCCATCTACTCCAATTACGACAACAATTCCGGCCGCTCTCTGACAGCGGATGTGACCCTGCCCAGCGAGGGCACCTATTACATCGTGGCGGAGCTACAGGACAGCGGTTATGCGGACGTAGCTGATACTGTGGTGATTACCATCACCGTGGCTGAAGCCGAGGTAGAGGTGGAGCTGACCGACCTGACCGCCAGCCTGACCAACCCCGACTTTGAAACCGGGGACA
>JAJPXB010000027.1:0-46433 GCA_021205695.1 Clostridiales bacterium | reverse complement strand
GAGCTGACCGACCTGACCGCCAGCCTGACCAACCCCGACTTTGAAACCGGGGACAGCACCGGCTGGACGCTGACCGGATTCTCCTCTGTCACCACAGACAGCTGGGCCAGCAACAACAAGACCTATATGTTGAGCCTGTGGCTGAGTGACAGCGACGATACCACCGGCTCCGCCTCCTACACCGTCACCCTGACGGCGGGCACCTATCAGTTTGGGTTCGACACCTCCGGCTCTGCATCCGGCAGTAGCCTGAGCTATGCCGTCACCGCCGGGGACACGGTGCTGGCCGACAGCACCGCCGTTGCGGTCGACAGCGGCTGGGATGTGTGGGTGACCAACACCACCGCCGAATTCACGCTCACCGAGGAAACCGAGGTCACCTTTACCCTTTCCGGCACGGTTGCGGCGGGGGACTGGGGCTACCTGGACAACCTGACTCTGGCCGGTACCGGTTCGGTAGTAGAGGCCGAGGCCGAGCTGACCGACCTGACCGCCAGCCTGACCAACCCCGACTTTGAAACCGGGGACAGCACCGGCTGGACGCTGACCGGATTCTCCTCTGTCACCACAGACAGCTGGGCCAGCAACAACAAGACCTATATGTTGAGCCTGTGGCTGAGTGACAGCGACGATACCACCGGCTCCGCCTCCTACACCGTCACCCTGACGGCGGGCACCTATCAGTTTGGGTTCGACACCTCCGGCTCTGCATCCGGCAGTAGCCTGAGCTATGCCGTCACCGCCGGGGACACGGTGCTGGCCGACAGCACCGCCGTTGCGGTCGACAGCGGCTGGGATGTGTGGGTGACCAACACCACCGCCGAATTCACGCTCACCGAGGAAACCGAGGTCACCTTTGCCCTTTCCGGCACGGTTGCGGCGGGGGACTGGGGCTACCTGGACAACCTGACCCTGGTTGGCACCGGCTCAGTGGCCGAAGCGGATACCTCCGTCGACGCCGACATCAACGTGGACAAGGTTTCCGGCCTGTCTGATGATTTTATCATGGGCATGGACATCTCCTCCATCATCTCCGAATTCAACAGCGGCGTCGTCTACTATGATTTCGACGGCAACAAGATCGACAACATCACCGATTTTTGCACGTTCCTGGCGGAGTGTGGTGTCACCACCATCCGCGTCCGGGTGTGGAACGATCCCTATGACGCCGACGGCAACAGCTATGGCGGCGGCAACAATGATGTGGCTACCGCTGTGAAAATCGCCGAGGGCTGCGCCGCCGCCGGCCTGAGTATGCTCATCGACTTCCACTATTCCGACTTCTGGGCGGACCCCGATACATATCACGTTCCTAAGGCGTGGGAGGGAATGACCGTCAGTGAAAAGGCGGACGCCCTGGCCGAATTTACCACAGATGCCCTGCAACAGATCGCAGCTACCGGTGTCACCATCTGGGGCGTCCAGGTGGGCAACGAGACCACCGGCGGCATTGCCGGAGTGAGCAACAGTGATGTGGAGGGTATGTGCACGCTGTTCAGCGCAGGTGCAGCCGCCATCCGGGCGTTTGATGAGGACATCAAGGTCGTCATCCACGTCACTAACCCGGAGCAGTCCCGTCTGACCCAGTGGGCCAAATATCTGGACAACTACGGAGTGGACTACGACGTCCTGGCCACCTCCTATTATCCCTACTGGCACGGCACCTTTGCCAATCTCCAGAGCCAGATGAAGGCGGTACAGGAGACCTATGGCAAGGAGGTCATGGTGGCCGAGACCAGCTATGCCTTCACCCTGGAGGACACCGACGGCCACAAAAACACCGTCCGGGAGGGGCTAAATGATACCGGCATGAGCTGGGCCTTCACTGTCCAGGGACAGGCCAGCTTTATCCGCGACCTGATCGAGGCTGTCAGCGATGCCGGAGGCCTGGGCGTGTTCTATTGGGAGTCCGCCTGGATCACCGTGGGCGACACTACCGGCCTCACCGGGGACGACTACACCGCCCAGGTAGAAGCCAATAAGCTTCTGTGGGAGAAGTACGGTTCCGGCTGGGCCTCCAGCTTTGCGACTGAGTATGATCCGGATGACGCAGGTGTGTGGTACGGTGGTTCCGCTGTGGACAACCAGGCCATGTTTGCCGCAGACGGCACTCCCCTGGCCAGCATCAACGTCTGGAACTATGTCAGGACTGGCGCAGTCTCTAGCACGGTCACTGTGGACGCGATCGAATCCCTTACGGAGAGCATCGTGATCGGTGAGAGCTACACGCTTCCGGAAACCATCACCGTTACCTACAACAGCGGCACTGTAGCCGAGACCGTCGTCTGGAATGAGGAGGATATCGCCGCTGTCGATACCAGCGTTCAGGGGACCTATGTAGTAAACGGTACCGTTAACCTGTCCAAGGAGGCCAATTCCGGCGAATATGCAGGTGTGACCACGGTTTCCACCACCTATACCCTGACCGTCAAGGCGCCCAACCTGATCGGCGACGACTGGAGCTTTGAAAACGGCGGAGGCAACTTCTCCGGGCTTGGCTCCAACGGCACCAAGATCAGCAACGAAGACCCCTATGACGGGACCTATGCTCTTCACTGGTACCTGTCCTCCGCCGCCACCAGCCAGGTCACCTACCTGGGCGAAAGCCAGGAGGGCATCACCCTGGAACCGGGTATCTATACCTTTGAAGCGGTCGCGCAGGGCTATGCGGGAGACACCGTCACCCTAGGCGTTCTGACCCATGGAGACGGGGATGTGATTGCCACCGGCGAGACCGTCACCCTGACGGGCTGGGCGGCCTGGACCACCCCAACCGTCACCTTCACTGTCACCGAGACCACCACAGTAGATCTGCTCATCACCGTCAACTTCCAGGCCGGCGGCTGGGGTACGGTGGACTGCATGTACCTGTCCCAGACAGGCGAAGTGGCAGACTCCCTCGATTTGACCGAGCTGGAGGCCGTCATGGCCGAGGCAGAGGCCCTGACAGAGGACGGCTACACCAAGGCGTCCTGGGCGGAATTCAGCAACGCCATGGCCCAGTATTCCATCGTCGCCAACAACTACCTGAGCGCCGACGCGGAGACGCTGGAGAAGAATGGCGTGGAGCAGAGCGACATCGACGACCTGGTGGCGTACATCCGGCAGGCGATGGGCCTGCTGGTGGAGCTGCCTGCACCCACCCTGTCCAGCGCAGTCAACGACAAGACCGGCATCACCGTGACCTGGGAGGCCGTGGAGGATGTTGAGCAGTATGTGGTCCTCCGCCGGAACTCCACCACCAGCCCCTGGACGGCATGGGAGGTGGTCGCCACCGTGAGCGGCACCACCTACACCGACACCGACGTGGTCACCGGCCAGATCTATCGCTACACCGTGGCCTGCGCTAACGCGGACGGCGAGCAGATCAGCAGCTACAACGCCAGCGGCGTGGCCATCCGCTGGGTCGCCCCCACCACCCTGAAGGCCGCCAACGACAGCGTGGGCATCGTCCTCACCTGGACGGAGGTGGAGAATGCGGACGGCTACATCGTCTCCCGCAAGACCTCCGGCGGCGAGTACAAGTGGCTCGCCACGGTGACCGGCTCTGACACGCTGACCTACACCGATCGGGCCGCCGTCAGCGGCACCTCCTACACCTACAAGGTGGAGGCCTATTCCGGCGCCACACGGAGCGCCTTCACCGCAGTCGGGCTGTACCGGCTGAAGGAGGTCACGCTGACCGCCGAGAACCAGCCGGGGAAGATCGTGCTCACCTGGACGAAGTCCGCCGGAGCCACCGGCTACTATGTGTACCGCCGGACGACGGACGGGGCGTTCACCAAGATCGCCACGCTGTCCGGAGCGGACACCCTTTCCTACACCGACTATGAGGTGGCCTCCAACAGCGGCACCGGCTACTACTACGCAGTCCGGGCCTACAAGGGCTACAGCGCCAGCAGCTACACGCCGGTGCGGATCGTGCGGCTGGGCCACCCGACCCTGACGCTGAGCAAGACCTCCAGCGGCATTCAGCTGAGCTGGACGAAGTCGAACAACTGCACCAGCTACGTCATCTACCGTGTGGAGACGGACGGTAGCCTGACCCAGCTGGCCAAGGTGAGCTCCTCCACCCTGACTTACACGGACAAGACGGTGAAGTCCGGGACGAAGTACACCTATGCGGTGCGGGCCTACCGGGACGGCTCCTACAGCTCCTACACCGCCAAGTCCCTCACCTATTGACCAAGCGCCCCACTCTGACATGAGCGGCAAAGCCCCCGGGCCGTACGGCCTGGGGGCTTTTACATCCAGGGAGAATTTCCCCGAAAAATGGCTGAAATAAGACGAAAAAGACGAATACAGACGGATACAATCGGCATTATTTTGCGAAAATTCCTACCAAACGCAGGAAGAACGTGGTATAATGTCATGCGGAGTGGCCGCAGAGAAGGGAGGGGGCAGAGATGGACAGAATACGGCGAAACCACAGCCGTGTGGTGTTCTGGTGCGGATTGCTCAACCCCATCCTTCTCTGCTGGATCTGGGGTGCGCTGTCCGCTTTTCTGCGTCTGTGCCGCTACGGGGCCGTCAAAACAGATATCGTCCAGGGAGGGCTGTATCTGCTGGCATGCGCTCTCTGGCTTTGGGCGTGGCCGAGGCTCTTCCGGTGGGGGAAAAAGTGGCTGACCGGGAAATATTCCACTCAATGGATCGCTGCCCTTCTGGCGGAGGTCGTCGTCCTGGCTGCCATGCTGGGAATGACAGGCTATCGCACCTGGCAATATGCCCAGGATTTTACCACCCGACTGGGCTGGCATCTCTACGAGGCGGCCAACACAGTTACCTTCACCCTGTCCCATGATAATCTCTACACCGATGGTGGCAGCGCACTGGTGGGGGAGCTCCGGAACAGGCTGAAGCTCCCGGAGAACGTATATGTCAGCAATCTCTTTCAGCTGGATTTTACTGCTGACGGCACGGTGGTGGGGATATATGCTTTCCTCTACGGCGAGGACGCGGAAGGGGAGCTGCGTAGCTGGCTGATCGACTACCGGGCAGAGGACGGAAGCGTTACGGTCTGGCTGGATAACGTGGTGACGGCCAGCTTTGACGAGGGACAACTGCTCCAGCCCATGGAGGATATGCTTGACGCACTGGATCTCAGGGCCCAGGCGGAGGCTCTGGGCGGCGAGGAGCTGACGCTGCGCTATTACGGCGTACGCTCGGATTATCCGGTAGACGACACTATGTATCTTGTCCACGAGGACGGGAGCCTCCTCCAAATCACCGCCTCCTACACCGGCTATGAGCTGCGGCTCACCGCTGCTGACAGCGATGATGGGGGACGCATCTACTTCGCCTCCTGGCTCTCTGCGCCGGAGGGCGCAGGGGATGGAGCGGAGTCATCGTGAACGGATAGAAGGGAAGGAAATGCAATATGACCCAAAAGGAGCTGAACGACCGGAAATGGGTGGCCTGGGCCAAGGAGCTTCAGTCGCTCGCACAGTGCGGCATGGCTTATACCAGGAATCCCTTTGACCTGGAACGTTATCAGCGTATTCGGGAAATTTCCGGGGAAATTCTGGCGCAGTACACTGACCTCCCGTTGGAACGGCTCTCCGGTCTGTTTTGCGGGGAGGAGGGGTATCAGACCCCTAAGGTGACGACCCGCTCCGCCCTGTTTCTGAAAGAGCGGGTGCTGCTGGTGCGGGAGACCAGCGCGGGATGGAACCTCCCAGGCGGCTGGTGTGATGAAAACCAAACCGTTCGGGCCAACGCGGAGAAGGAGTTGTGGGAGGAGACCGGTATCCGGGGCCGGGCGACCCGACTGGTGGCGGTGCAGGATCGAAACCTGCGGAACTGGCCGCCCTACATATTTAATCTGTCGAACCATCTGATTTTGTGCGAGCCGGTGGGGGAGATCGGCCCCTTCCGACCCAACCTGGAGACGCAGGAGCGGGGCTTCTTTCCCATGGGAGATCTGCCGCCCCTGGACACCAGGCGGACGACCCGGGCACAGCTCCTCCTCTGTTGGCAGGCCAGCCGGGCGGCGCACTGGGAGACGGTGTTTGACTGACGGACAGAACCGTTCATGCCGGGAACTCACTCCGGCATAAGCAGCTCCATTTCCAGACCCTTCTGCCGGGCGTATTCCAGCGTCTGGTGGGTGCCTCCGGAGGGGGAACCGTCGTAAACGCCGATGATCTTGGCCGCGTGATCCACCAGATAGCGATTCCGCAGGAAATAACAGGTCTTGGAGTAGCAGGGGGAGACCACCACCAGGTTCTCTCTGCACATCTGCAGGATCTCCCGGTAGCGGCAGCGATCCTCCTGTTTCCAGCGCTCTGCCTGCCCGGGATAGGGGATGACAGGGATCAGCTCCACCGCCCCGCCGGTGTCCGCCCGGAGCCGCAGCACCAGCTCGGCGCACAACAGATCTGTCCCCAGGGCCATGCCGGAGAGAAAATGGGTATAGCCGTCCTCATAGCTGGACTGGATGCGTTTCCACAGGGCGTCGGTCAGGGATAGCGTTCGAAAATCTGACGGGTTGCCCAACCAGGGGAGCCGGTTGGTGCGATGTCCGGTAAAGCAGCAGGACTGTTCGATGGGGTACATACGATCCCTCCATATAGAACGTTTGTTTTATTGTACTGCATATATGGAAAAATAGCAAGGAAAAAACGGGAAATCCTATTGCATTTTCATGTGGGGAGCGTATAATGGCATTGAACAAATGGATAGACGTCTTCAGGGCAGGGTGAAATTCCCGACCGGCGGTGATGCAGCATGGCTGACAGGTCCGCGAGCCCCTGAGCCAAAAGGCTTTGGGGTTGAATCGGTGCGATTCCGATACCGACAGTGAAGGCATGGCCGCAGAACGTATTTTTGCCTGTGCGGTGAAGCCTCAAGTCTGGATGGAAGAAGATGTGTGCAGCGGAACTCCTTTCAGGGCAGTTCCGGCAGAGCACGCCTGTAGACCTATATCTCAGGCGTTCGTATTCTGCCGGGGCCAATCCCGGGAAAAGGAGTCTTTTTATGTACGCTTCCAGAACCATCTCCCGCACCCGCTGCATCACTGTCACCGCCATGCTCTCTGCCGTGGCCTTCCTCCTCATGTTCCTGGAGATCTCTCTGCCAATGCTCATCCCGTCCTTCGTCAAGCTGGATGTCTCCGACCTGCCCGCTCTGCTGGGCTCCTTTGCGCTGGGGCCTGTGTACGGCGTTCTCATCGAGGTGTTCAAGAACCTGCTCCACATTCTCATCAAGGGTACCTCCTCCGCCGGCATTGGAGAGCTGTTCAATGTCACTATGGGGGCGGTGTTCGTCCTGGTGGCGGGGCTGATCTACTGGAAGGACCATACCCGCCGGGGCGCGATTATCGGCTCCCTCGCCGGAGCGATCTGTATGGCCCTGGCCTCCCTCCCCATGAACTACTTCCTGGTCTATCCCTTCTACGCCACACTGTTTGGGGGCATGGACACCATCGTCAGCGCCTATCAGGCCATTCTCCCCGGTGTGGACGGCCTGTTCGAGTGCCTTCTGATCTTCAACGTCCCCTTTACTCTGGTCAAGGGGTTGATCGATGTGGGGTTTTGCTTCCTGATCTACAAGCCTCTGTCCGGTATACTGCATCAGGTTTGATCTCTCCCGGTCCCGCCCCTGCTTGGGGCGGGATTTTTGTTTCGATATTGCAGAAGAGGAAAGCCCCCTCATCCGGCCTTGCGTTTTTACGCTGCTTCAGGTAAAATAGAGGGCGATCACGGCCAAACGGCCAGAGGGAGGCCCTGCTATGGACGCACGTCTGGAGCGCATCCTGCTCCGGGTACAAAAGCCCGCCCGCTACACCGGCGGGGAATATAATGCAGTCATCAAGGACAAGGCTCAGGTGGATATCCGCTTTGCCTTTTGCTTTCCCGACACCTATGAAATCGGAATGTCCAATCTGGGCATCCGCATCCTCTATGGCGTCATGAACGGGATGGATGGCGTCTGGTGCGAGCGCTGCTTTGCCCCCTGGGGGGATATGGAGGCGGAGATGCGGGCGGCCAGCATTCCCCTGTGGGCGCTGGAGAGCGGAGACCCCATCCGGGACTTTGACATGATTGGCTTTTCACTGGGCTACGAGATGTCCTACACCAACGTCCTGAATATGCTGGACCTGGCGGGCGTCCCCCTCCACACCTGGGAGCGGGGAGACGACGATCCCATTGTCATGGCGGGGGGCACCTGTGCCTACAACGGCGAACCGCTGGCGGACTTCATCGACCTGTTCTCCCTGGGAGAAGGGGAGGATGTGACGGTGGAGATGCTGGAGCTTTACCGTGAGGTGCGCCGCACCGGCTGGAGCCGGAGGGAATTCCTTCGCCAGGCGGCACAGGTCCCCGGCCTCTATGTCCCCTCGCTCTATCAGGTCACATATCATGAGGACGGGACGCTGGCCTCCATCACTCCGGAGGCAGGAGCTCCTCCGGTGGTCACCAAGCGCATCGTCCAGGATCTGGACACCGCCTATTATCCTGTCAAGACCATTATCCCCTCCACCGAGATCGTCCATGATCGGGTGATGCTGGAGGTGTTCCGGGGCTGCATCCGCGGCTGCCGGTTTTGCCAGGCGGGGTATTGCTATCGCCCTGTCCGGCCCAAAAGCCCGGAGGTGCTCATCGAGCAGGGAATCGCCTCCTGCAGGGATTCCGGCTATCAGGAGATGACCCTGTCCAGCCTCTCCACCAGCGATTACCGGCCCCTGGCCGAGCTGTGCGACGGTCTGCTGGACTACTGTGAGCCGAGAAACATCAACCTATCCGTCCCCTCTCTCCGGGCGGACAACTTCTCCATGGCCCTGGAGCAGCGGCTCCAAAAGGCACGGAAAAGCTCTTTCACCTTTGCTCCGGAGGCGGGGACCCAGCGGCTCCGGGACACCATCAACAAAAACGTCCGGGAAGAGGACCTGCTCCGCTCCTGCCGCACCGTCTTTGAGGGGGGCGGCAATGCGGTGAAGCTGTACTTCATGCTGGGCCTGCCCACCGAGACGGACGAGGATGTGGTGGGCATTGCCGACCTGGCCCAAAAGGTCTATATGGTCTGGAAACAGTACGGCAGCAACCGGACAAGAGGGGTGCGCATCACCGTCTCCACCGCCTACTTCGTCCCCAAGCCCTTCACCCCCTTCCAGTGGGAGGCGCAGATCTCCATGGAGGAGTACCGCCGCCGGGTGGCCCTCCTGCGCCATAGTATCACCAACAAATCCATCATCTACAACTGGCATGACCCGGATATGAGTTACATCGAGGCAGTCCTGGCCCGGGGGGACCGGCGGCTGGGCAGGGCGCTGGAGGCTGTCTGGCGCATGGGCGGACGGCTGGACGCGTGGAGCGAGTATTTCAGCTTTCAGCGCTGGATGGACGCCTTCCGGGAGGCGGGGATAGACCCGGATTTCTACGCCTGCCGGGAACGGCCTTATGAGGAGCTGCTGCCCTGGTCCATGATCTCGGTGGGCGTCCGTCAGAGCTATCTCTGGCGGGAGCGGGAACAGGCCTACCGCTCCACCATCACGCCGGACTGCCGGAAACAGTGCACCGGCTGCGGGGCGGACCGGCTGCTCTGCGACCGAAAGTGCGACGCAGTCTATCCTATCTCCGCAAGAGAACGCCATGCAGCGGCAGGGGAGGTCTGAGCTATGGCAAAAATGCACGCCCACCGGCTGCTCTATGAAAAGACCGGGCGGGCCATCTACATCTCCCACCTGGACACCATGGCCCAGTTCCAGCGGGCTTTTTTCCGGGCGGGACTGGAGATCTGGCAGACGGAGGGGTATAACCGCCATGCCTACGTCTCCATCGCGCTGCCCCTGTCCCTGGGCTTTTCCAGCCGGTGCGAGATTTTGGAATTTGACCTGGTGAGCAAGGTGCCTCTGGGGGAGGTTCCGGCCCTGCTTAACCGGGCGCTCCCCGAGGGCCTGCGGGTGCTGTCCTGCTATGAGGCAGAGCGGCCCTTCAAGCAGATCAGGACGCTGGACTGGTTCATCTCCCTTGACTATGACAGCGGTATCCCGGAGGACGTTGAGACGGCCTTCCGTTCGTTTCTCTCTCCGGAGCATCTGATCGTCCGTAAGCCATCCAAGAAGTCCAAAAAGGGCTACACCGAGCTGGATCTGATCCCCATGGTGCACCGCTGGTCTATGGAGCCGGCAGGAGAGCGGCAGCTGATCCTCCGCTGCAACCTGGCCGCCCAGGAGCCCAGCCTGAACCCTCAGCTGCTGATGGAAGCCTTTACCGCCCGGTATCCTGCCCTGACGCCGGACTTTGCCCGATACTGCCGGGAGGAGGTATTTCAGGAAAACGGAGAAATTTTTCGCTGAGACCCCTTGCATTTTTATCTTTTGTATGGTATTCTTGACCAGTTGAATAAAGGGTGGTCCTCTGGGCTGCTGCGAACCGTGAAGTGAGCGCAGATATAAAACGGCGTCAAGAACACCTATGAATCAGGAGGAAACAGTTATGGATCTCATCAAGGCACTTGACCAACAGAATGTCAAGGCTGAGCAACCGGTCATCGAGGTCGGCAGCACCGTCCGTGTTCATGTCAAGGTGACGGAGGGCGCCAAGGAGCGCATCCAGATCTTTGAGGGCACCGTCATCGCCAAGAAGCATGGCGGCGTGAACGAGACCTTCACCGTCCGCCGCATTTCCTACGGCGTGGGCGTGGAGAAGGTGTTCCCCGTCAACTCCCCCAATGTGGTAAAGGTGGAAACCGTCCGCCGGGGCAAGGTACGCCGGGCTAAGCTGTATTATCTGCGTGGCCGCGCCGGCAAGGCTGCCAAGGTCAAGGAGAAGCTTTAATCCTTGGGCGAATGAAAAGGAGCGGGTGTCCGCTCCTTTTTTCGTAACGAAATTTGCAGAAAAAGAGGAGGCGAAAGCCGATGGACATTCAATGGTATCCAGGCCATATGGCAAAGACCAGGCGGATGATCGGGGAAAACCTGAAATCGGTGGACGCCGTCACAGAGATATTGGACGCGCGGATCCCCATCTCCAGCCGCAACCCGGAGATGGACAGCATGGTGGGGGACAAGCCCCGACTGGTCATTCTGAACCGGGCGGATCAGGCGGACGAGGCCATGAACCGTGCCTGGGTGGAGTGGTTCCGCAGTCAGGGGCAGGCGGTGCTGCTCACCGACTGCAAGTCCGGGGCAGGGGTCAATCAGTTTGCCGCCGCCGTCCGCGGACTGCTGAAAGACAAGATCGAGCGCTGGGCGGAAAAGGGCCAGACCGGCCGACCGGTGCGGGCGATGGTGGTGGGGATACCCAACGTGGGAAAATCCACCTTCATCAACCAGGTGGCCCGGCGGAAGTCCGCCAGGGCCCAGAACCGACCCGGCGTCACCCGGGGCAAGCAGTGGATTACGGTAGACGCCGGACTGGAGCTGCTGGACACCCCGGGCATTCTCTGGCCCAAATTTGAGGATCAGCAGGTAGGGCAGCATCTGGCCTACACCGGCGCGGTCAAGGACACGATCATGGATCTGGAGACACTGGCTTCCGGATTGATGGGGCTGCTCTCAGAGCGCTACCCGGAGGCGGTATCTGCACGCTATAAGATCGACGTCTCCCAGTCGTCGGAGGGCTGGGAGCTGCTGGAGGCTGCCGGACGGCGGCGTGGCTTTCTCATCTCCGGGGGAGAGGTGGATCTGGAGCGGATGAGCCGGGTGCTGCTGGAGGAGTTCCGCTCCGGTAAGCTGGGCCGGTTCACGCTGGAGGCCCCGGAGGAGGCGAGATAGTCCCATGAGCGCAGCGCACGATTTCCTGGCCCTGGAGCAGGAAGCCCACCTGCAGGGCTACCCTCTGGTCTGCGGCGTGGACGAGGCGGGGGCGGGGCCCCTGGCCGGACCGGTGTACGCCGCCGCCGTCATTCTGCCGGAGACGTTTGATCTGCCCTATCTCAACGACTCCAAAAAAGTCACCCCAAAGCGGCGGGAGATGCTCTTTGACCGGATCAAGGAGCAGGCGCTGTCCTGGTCGGTGGCCAGTGTGGACGAGCGGGAGATCGACGAGATCAATATCCTCAATGCCCGGATGAAGGCCATGGATTTGGCCATTGGCGGCTTGTCTCTCCGGCCCGATCTGGCGCTGATAGACGGCAACCAGAGCCGGGGCATCTCTGCGCCCTGCCGGACGGTGGTGCACGGGGACAGCCTTTCCGCCTCCATCGCCGCCGCCTCCATCCTGGCGAAAGTCAGCCGTGACCGCTTTATGGTGGAGCTGGCAAAGCAATATCCGGAATACCGGTTTGAGCAGCACAAGGGCTATGGCACGGCCCTTCACTATCAGATGCTGGAGCAGTATGGCCCGTGTCCGGCCCACCGGATGAGCTTTCTGAAAACGTTCTATGAGAGACGACATTGACCGCCGACTGGGCGCGTGGGGCGAGGCAGTCGCCGCCCAGTGGCTTGTGCTGCACGGCTATGAGGTGCTGGCGCATCATCTCTCGTATCGGGAGGGGGAAATCGACCTGCTGGCTGCGAAGGATAATGTCCTGGCGGTAGTGGAGGTCAAACTCCGCACCGGCAGCTTTGCCTCCGGCATGGAGGCGGTGACCCGTCGAAAGCAGGAGCGTATCCGAAAGGCCATGGGCCGATATCTCGCACAACACCCTGAGATGGATCGCTATTTTATTCGCTTTGATGTCTGCCAAATCACGGCGCCCCAGGGAATGGAAACCGAGCGGCCTGCCGTGAAGTACCTGGAGAACGCTTTTTACTGAGTGCGGCCCACTTTCTCAGCCCGGCGTCTTGACCGGAGAGCCGTTTGATGCAATAATGAGGTATCGTCGGGCGTTTGGGCTTCCGGCCTGCGCCTGCTTTCCAACCAATACAGGAGGACAGTGATCGGCAATGTACTATGTAAGCACAAGAAACAAGAAGCTGGAGTTCACTCCGGCCCAGGCCATCTCCCAGGGGCTGTCCAGGGACGGGGGCCTGTTCCTGCCCGCCTCGCTGCCCCGTCTGCCGGGCAATGCGCTGGAGAGCCTGAAGGATATGTCTTATCAGCAGCGGGCAGTGTATGTTATGGGGCTATATCTGACCCATTTCACCACCTCTGAGCTGACCGCCTACACCGGCCGGGCCTATGGGCCGGACAAATTCGACACAAAAGAGGTGGCCCCTGTCCGCAGGGTGGACGACAACACCTACTGCCTGGAGCTGTGGCACGGACCCACCTGTGCCTTCAAGGATATGGCGCTCCAGATGCTGCCCCATCTGCTCACTGCCTCTATGCGGAAAAACTATGACAACCGGACGGTCTGTATCCTGGTGGCCACCTCCGGCGACACCGGAAAGGCCGCCATGGAGGGCTTCCGGGATGTGGACAGGACCAGGATCCTGGTGTTCTATCCCAAGGACGGCGTATCCGAGGTACAGGGTCTCCAGATGAAGACCCAGGAGGGAGACAACGTGGGCGTCTGCTCTGTGGTGGGCAACTTCGATGACGCCCAGACCGGAGTTAAGCGTCTGTTCTCCGACGAGGAGCTGCGGGAGGAGCTGGCCGAAAAAGAAATATTCCTCTCCTCCGCCAACTCTATCAACTGGGGCCGCGTGCTGCCTCAGATCGTCTACTATATCTCCGCCTACTGCGACCTGTTGAAGCAGGGCACAGTCTCCAATGGCGACCCCATCAATGTCTGCGTTCCCACGGGGAACTTCGGCAACATTCTGGCCGCCTATTATGCCCGGGAGATGGGAGTTCCCATCCGTCGGCTGATTTGCGCCTCCAACGATAACAATGTGCTCACCGACTTTCTGACCACCGGCACCTACGATAAGAATCGCCCCTTCTACAACACGGTATCTCCCTCCATGGACATTCTGATTTCCAGCAATCTGGAGCGGCTGATCTTCGCACTCTCCGGCAACGACGATGAGCGCACCCGGGGTTACATGGCCCAGCTGGCGGAGACCGGCTGCTACACCGTGGACGAGGACATCCGGAAGAAGATCCAGGCGGTTTTCTCTGCAGGCTACACCACAGAAGCCGCCACAAAGGAGACTATCGGCAGGCTGTGGAAGGAGCATGGCTACCTTATCGACACACACACAGCCGTGGCCTTCCATGTTCTGGAGCAGTACCGGGCGGAGACGGGAGACGAGACCCCCACTGTGGTTGCCTCCACCGCCAGCCCATTCAAGTTCCCGGACGCCGTCCTGGAGGCCATCGGCGTGGAGGAGCTGTCCTCCGGCGCAGGGCTGCTGGAGCAGCTCTCCCAGGTCACCGGGAGGGAGATCCCCCGTCCTCTGGCGGGGCTGCGGGACAAGAAGGTGCGCTTTGACGGCTGGGTGCAGAAGGAGCAGATGAAGGCGGTCGTCACCGGCTTTTTGAAGTGATATGGCCCTCTATGCCATCGGAGACCCCCATCTGTCCTTTGGGTCGAATAAGCCCATGGATGTTTTTGGCCCGGAGTGGAGGAATCACCCGGACAAGCTGAAACGGGGCTTTGAGGAGACGGTTCAGCCGGTGGACACGGTGCTCCTCTGCGGAGATTTGAGCTGGGGGATGAATCTGAACCAGTGCGAGGCAGACTTCCGCTTTCTCAACGACCTCCCGGGCCAGACCAAGCTGCTGCTCAAGGGAAACCACGACTACTGGTGGACGACCGCCCGTAAGATGGAGGCGTTTTTTCAGGAGAAAGGGCTGACGACCTTCCGGCTGCTCCACAACAACTGCTGGCTCTACGGGGAGACTGCCATCTGCGGAACCCGGGGCTGGTTCTATGAGCTGGAACAGGCGGGACACGATGAGAAGATGCTCCGCCGTGAGTGCATCCGGCTGGAGGCGTCTCTGAAAGCGGCTGGAGATCGGGAGAAACTGGTCTTTCTTCACTATCCACCGGTGTATCAGGGATACCGGTGTGAGCCGATTTTGTCCCTGCTCCGGCAATACGGCGTCCGCCGCTGCTGGTACGCCCATCTGCACGGAGCGAGCCGTCGCCTGGCCATCGAGGGGACGGTAGGGGAGACCGCGTTTTCTCTCATATCCGCCGACCATTTGAATTTCATACCAAAAAAAATTTTGGATTGACGCTGTTTTTTCACAGAAAACAGTAGAAATCTCTCTCCAAGTCTGTTACAATATCAGACTGATGATTTTGAAGAAACGGAGCGCAATGGCGCCCGCCAAGGAGGAACACCCCCATGAACGTGAAAAACGTGGAGAAAAAAGAAAACAACACCGCCGAGCTGTCAGTTGAGATCAGCGCACAGGAGTTTGACGCTGCGGTCAACAAGGTCTATGCCAAGGTGAAGGGCCAGATCACCCTGCCTGGCTTCCGCAAGGGAAAGGCCCCCCGGAAGCTGGTAGAGAGGATGTACGGGGCCGATGTGTTCTATGAGGATGCCATGGAGGAGCTGTACCCCGCCATTATGGAGGAGATTTCCAAGGACGAGTCTCTGGAAATTGTTGGCTATCCCCAGACCAACGTTCAGACCATCGGAGCCGAGGGTGTAGAGCTCACCGTCACAGTGGGACTGATGCCCGTGGCCACTCTGGGCCAGTATAAGGAGATCCCCGCCCCCCGGGCGGAGGTCACCGTCTCCGACGAGGAGACAGAGGCCGCGCTTCAGCCCTATATCAGTCGGGCAACCACGCAGGTTGCCGTAGACCGTGCCGCCCAGATGGGTGATACCGCCGTGATCGACTTTGAGGGCTTTGTAGATGGCGTGGCCTTTGAGGGTGGCAAGGGAGAGAACCATGAGCTGAAGCTGGGTTCCGGTTCCTTCATCCCCGGTTTCGAGGAGCAGCTGGTGGGCGTCTCCGCCGGCGAGGACAAGGAGGTCGTCGTCACCTTCCCTGAGGAGTATCAGGCAAAGGAGCTGGCCGGAAAAGAGGCCACCTTTAAGTGCACTGTCCATGAGGTTCGGGAGGAGCAGGCGCCGACTCTGGACGACGAGTTTGCAAAGGATGTATCCGAATTCGAAACGCTGGATGCGTTTAAGGCCGATTTGAGGGCGAAAAAGCTGGAGGAGAAAAATAAGAGCGCCGACGAGGCATTCCACCAGTCCGTCATGACCGCTGTGATTAACAACGCGCAGATGGAGATTCCTGACACCATGGTGGAATACGAGACGGACAAGATGATGGAAAACTATGAGTCCCGTATCCAGAGCATGGGCATCACCATGGACAACTATCTGAATATGATGGGCACCAACCGGACGGAATTCCGCGTCTCCATCAAGGCCAGCGCCCTCCGCCAGATTCAGCAGGAGCTGGTGCTCAAGGCCGTCGCCGAGGCCGAGGGCATTGAGGCTACTGAGGAGGAGATTGACGCCCATGTGACCGCGCTCAGCGAGGAGTATGGCATGGAGGAGGACAAAATCCGGGAGGCTCTGGACAATGATGCCCTCGCCCGTGATGTAAAGCTGAAAAAGGCTTCCGAGCTGATTTACGCCAGCGCAGTGGCCACCGCCCCTGTGGAGGAGGCTGCCGCCGAGGCCGAGGCTGCTGACGCCGAATAAATCCCACCGGAGCAAACCGACGCCGAATGTTCCTGCGGCGGCGGCAGAGAGAGAAACAGAAGGGCAGAATTTTGGTATACCCTCCCTGGAGAGGCGGGTATACTGTACCATCATCTCTTTGTATTTACGAAAAGGAGCGTATTATTATGAGTTTAGTACCTTATGTTGTGGAACAGACCAGCCGGGGCGAGCGGAGCTATGACATTTTCTCCCGCCTGCTCAACGACCGCATCATCTTCCTCTCCGAGGAGGTCAACGACACCACCGCCTCTCTGGTGGTGGCTCAGCTGCTGTACCTGGAGGCTCAGGATCCGGATAAGGATATCCAGTTCTACATTAACAGCCCCGGGGGCAGCGTCACCGCAGGCATGGCAATCTATGATACCATGCAGTATATCAAGTGCGACGTTTCCACCATCTGCATCGGCATGGCCGCCAGCATGGGCGCGTTCCTGCTCTCCAGCGGCGCCAAGGGTAAGCGGATCGCTCTGCCCAACGCGGAGATCATGATCCATCAGCCCTCCGCCGGTACTCAGGGCAAGGTCACCGATATGGAGATCGACCTGGAGCATTTCCTGAAGATCAAGGAGCGTCTGAACGAGATACTGGCTGCCAACACGGGAAAGACGCCGGAGCAGGTCAAGGCGGATTCCGAGCGGGATCACTGGATGACTGCAGACGAGGCTAAGGAATACGGTCTGGTGGATCAGATTTATCAACATCGGTGAGCAAGCGGTTATCCGCCTCACCGTGACAGAATGATGAGGAAAGCGATATGCCAAAAAAGGACGATAGAAGGACAGTCTGCTGCTCCTTCTGTGGAAAGAGTCAGGATCGGGTGGAGCGTATCATCGCAGGTCCCAACGCTTATATCTGCAATGAGTGTGTCCAGCTCTGCAATGAGATCTTGGACGACTCAGAGGACTATTTTGACGAGGATCAGGGCCGCTATGATGTGGCAATCCCGGACGTGATTCCCACTCCTGTGGAAATCCGTCAGGTTCTCGACCAGTATGTGATTGGCCAGGATCAGGCCAAGGTGGCCCTGTCAGTTGCGGTATACAACCACTATAAGCGCATCTATTTTGGCGGCGGTGAGGATGTGGAGCTGCAAAAATCCAACATTCTACTGTTGGGCCCCACCGGCTGTGGCAAGACCTATCTGGCACAGACCCTGGCCCGCATCCTGAAGGTGCCCTTTGCCATCGCAGACGCTACAACTCTGACTGAGGCAGGCTATGTGGGCGACGACGTGGAGAACATCCTCCTACGGCTGGTTCAGGCTGCCGATTATGACATTGAGCTGGCCCAGCGGGGCATCATCTATATTGATGAGATCGACAAGATCGCCCGCAAGAGCGAGAATACCTCCATCACCCGGGATGTCTCCGGCGAGGGTGTGCAGCAGGCGCTGCTGAAAATCCTGGAGGGGACCGTGGCCAATGTTCCGCCCCAGGGGGGCCGGAAGCATCCCCATCAGGAGTTCATCCAGATCGACACCACCAACATCCTCTTTATCTGCGGCGGCGCGTTCGACGGCATCGAGAAGATTATCGAGAGCCGTCTGGACGACCGGAGCATTGGCTTTGGCGCCAGCGTACAGACGAAGAAGGAACGGGAGGAGCGGGATGTCCTCTCCTATGTCCAGCCGCATGATCTGGTGAAGTTCGGCATCATCCCGGAGCTGATCGGCCGTCTGCCGGTGGTCACCACCCTGACCGCGTTGAACCGGGAGCAGCTGGTGCGTATCCTCACTGAGCCGAAAAACGCCCTGGTCAAGCAGTATCGCAAGCTGCTGGAATACGACCATGTGGAGCTGGAGTTCCAGCCGGAGGCCTTGGAGGCTGCTGCCGACCTGGCCCTGGAGCGCGGTATCGGCGCCCGGGGGCTGCGGACGGTGCTGGAGAGCTCTATGAACGAGCTGATGTACGAAATCCCCTCGGATCCCTCCATTGCCAAGGTCACCATCACGCCGGAGAGCATCCGGAAGGAAGGACAGCCGGAGATCGTCCGGGAGGAGGATCGCCTCCAGCATCCCGCCCCTCGGCTGGGAGCAAAGACGCTCAAGGAGATGCAGCATCAGCAGCGTCGCCGGGGCAACGCATCCTGACCTCTTTTACCAACCATTGGCCGCAAGACCGCCCCAGGGCGGCCTTACGGCCATTTTCCTCCATGGAGGTATTTTATGAGTGAAGCCAACATCACCGTCGAGGAGGGCACTGTCCTCCCCGCACTGGCCCTGAGAGGGCTTACCATTTTTCCTAATATGCTCGTCCACTTCGACGTGGGCCGCCAGGCGTCCATGAAAGCCCTGGAGCAGGCCATGGAACAGGATAACCGCGTTTTCCTGGTGGCCCAGAAGTCTGTCACAGTGGAGCAGCCCGGGCTAAATGACCTGTATCGGGTGGGGACCATCTGCTCTGTCCGGCAGCTCCTCCGCATGCCGGACGACAACGTTCGGGTCATGGTAGAGGGCAGCAGCAGGGCCATGCTGCTGGAGCTGGTACAGGAGCGGCCCTGCCTCACCGCCGCGGTCCAGGAGGTCCCAGCGCCTTCTGCGGAATCCGGCACGCCCAGGAGCGAGGCGGTCATCCGCAAGGCATATGAACTGTTCGCCCATTATGGAGAGCTGTCAGAGCGGCTCTCTGCCGACCTGATGCTGAATGTGTACAACAGCCGCGACCCGGGCTATATCGCCGACTATATCGCCCAGAATATCCCTCTGCGGGGAGAGGACAAGCAGTCCATCCTGGATGAGTTCCGTCCGGTTCGCCGCCTGGAGAAGATGAATCAGATCCTGGCGAGGGAGCTGCAGGTGCTGTCCGTGGAGCGAGATCTGGAGGGCAAGCTCCGTGAACACATGGATCAGAACCAGCGGGACTATTACCTCCGGGAGCAGCTCAAGGTCATCCAGTCCGAACTGGGGGAGGGCGGAGATACCGATGACGAGATCTGGGAATATCGCCAGAAAATCTCCAAGGCGCACCTCCCCAAGGAGGTGGAGGACAAGCTAAATAGGGAGCTGCGTCGTCTGGAAAAGCAGCCCTTCGGCTCTGCGGAGGCCGCCGTCTCCCGAAACTATCTGGATCTCTGCCTGGAGCTGCCCTGGACAAAGCGGAGCCGGGAGCGGCTGAACGTGGAGACTGCCCGAAAAATCCTGGACGCCGACCACTATGGCATGGAAAAGGTGAAGGAACGCATTCTGGAGTTTCTGGCTGTCAAGCAGCTGTCTCCCGACCTGAAGGGACAGATCCTCTGTCTCTATGGGCCTCCCGGCGTGGGCAAGACCTCGATCGCCACCTCGGTGGCAAAGGCAACCAATCGAAAAATGGCGCGGGTGTCCCTGGGCGGTATCCATGACGAGGCGGAAATCAGAGGCCATCGCAAGACCTATATCGGGGCCATGCCGGGGCGTATCATCACCGCCATCTCCAAGGCAGGCACCTGCAACCCCCTCATTTTGCTGGATGAGATCGACAAGCTGGGGACAGACCAGCGCAGCGACCCGGCCTCCGCTCTGCTGGAGGTTTTGGACGGAGAGCAGAACAGCACCTTCCGGGACAATTTCCTGGAGCTGCCCTTCGACCTGTCTGACGTTCTGTTCATCACCACGGCAAACGACCTCTCCACCGTGCCACGTCCTCTGCTGGATCGGATGGAGTTGATCGAGCTGGGCAGCTACACTGATGAGGAAAAGCTACAGATCGCCCGGCGGCATCTGCTCCCCAAGGAGCTGAAGCGCCACGGCTTGAAGGCCAGTCAGCTCCGCATCACCGACGACGCCATACGGGAGATTATCTCTGGCTATACCAGAGAGTCCGGCGTCCGGCTCCTGGAACGGAAGCTGGCCGATCTGTGCCGGAAAGCAGCCATGGAGCTGGTGGGCGGCGAGGTCAAACGGGTCAATGTCAACGGCGACCAGATGGAGCGTTATCTCGGCCCCAGGAAATACCAGCCGGAGAAGCTGGAACGCACTCCCCAGGTGGGTCTGGTCAACGGCCTGGCCTGGACAAGCGTTGGGGGGGAGTTGCTGGAGGTGGAGGTCAACGCCGTCCCCGGCTCCGGCAAGGTGGAGCCCACCGGCAACCTGGGAAAGGTGATGGAGGAGTCCTGTCACTCTGCCATCTCCTATATCCGCAGCCGCACCCAGGAACTGGGCATCGACCCGGACTTCTACAAGAACAAGGATATCCACATCCACTTTCCCGAGGCGGCGACCCCCAAGGACGGCCCATCCGCCGGCATCGCCATCACCACTGCCATAGTCTCCGCCCTCACGGGTGCAAAGGTCAAGTGCGGCCTTGCCATGACGGGAGAGGTCACGCTCCGGGGACGTGTGCTGGCCATCGGAGGTCTGAGGGAAAAAACCATGGCCGCCTATCGCAACGGCATCCAGACGGTCATCATCCCGGCGGATAACGAGAAGGATTTGACCGAAATCGACCAGACCGTCCGCTCTGCCCTCCGATTCGTCACGGTAGAGCAGGTGGACCAGGTGCTGGCCGAGGCTCTGGACTTCTCCTCTGCCGCTGTCCAGCCAAGTCTGAACACCCTGTATGGCGGTGTCCAGACATCTCCGCTCCGGCCCGGCGCCATGCCACAATGAGGTGACAGCATGAATCTGAATCAGGCGGAATTTGTCATCGGGGCCACCGCGCCGAAGGACTTTATCCACAGCTCCCTGCCCCAGATCGCCTTCGCAGGCCGCTCCAATGTAGGAAAAAGCTCGGTCATCAACTGCCTGCTCAACCGGAAAAATTTTGCCAGGGTCGGCTCTGCCCCCGGCAAGACCAGCCAGGTGAACTATTTTCTCATCGACCGGCAGCTCTATCTGGTGGACCTGCCTGGCTATGGGTACGCAAAGGTCTCCAGGCAGGAGCGGGAGCGGTGGGGACGGCTGATGGAGGCCTACTTTGCCTCCGGCCTGATCACCGCAGGTGTCCAGATCGTGGACGCCCGGCATAAGCCCACCGCCGACGACGTGACCATGATGGAGTGGTTCAAGTCCACCGGCTGTCCGGTAACAGTGGTGGCCAACAAGCTGGATAAGCTGAAAAAGAGCGAAATCGAGCCGAACCTCCGCTGTATCCGGGAGACGCTGGAGCTGGGAGGGAACGAGCTGCTGCTCCCTTTTTCCGCCGAAAAGCGGACGGGGACGGAGGCTCTCCGGCAGCAGCTGTTCGGACAGCCGGGCATCACCCGGTGAAACCGGCGATTTTCAGGCCGCAGGCAGAACTTTTTCTGTCTGCGGCTTGTGTTTTTCCGCCGCTTTCGGTATAATAGAGATTAATATAGCAGAGTGTTGCTGCGGCTGCACGATTCTTCCAATCAGGGAGGTTTTATCCCTTGTCCTTTCTCAATACGCTGGGGAGTGTTTTCGACTATCAGGCTTTGCTGATTCTGCTCACCCGGGCGGGAGTCGCCCTGCTCTGTCTCTCCGTCCATGAGCTGTGCCACGGGCTGGCCGCCTGGAGACTGGGAGATCCTACCGCCCGAAGGGCCGGACGGCTCTCTCTGAACCCCCTGCGGCACATAGATCCCCTGGGATTTATCCTGCTGGTGATAGCTGGCTTTGGCTGGGCCAAGCCGGTGCCGGTAAATCCGAACTATTTCAAAAAGCCAAAGCAGGGCATGGCAATCACCGCCCTGGCAGGCCCCTGCTCCAATTTTGTCATGAGTATCCTCTCCGCTGCTGTCTTAAGCCTGCTCTATTCTCTGGGAGTGGGCGCGACGGAGGTGGGATTCTGGGTCATGGCGGCGCTGGCAGTCATGATGTGGCTGAACCTGGGCCTGGGGGTGTTTAACCTGTTCCCCATCCCGCCTCTGGACGGCTCCAAGGTGCTGTTTTCCTTTCTGCCTGACCGTATTTATAACGCCATCCTCCGCTATGAGCGATATATTATGCTCCTGCTCTTTGCCCTGGTGTTCTTCGGCGTGCTGGATACGCCGCTAAGCTATCTGATGAATCTG
Source organism: Clostridiales bacterium (assembly GCA_021205695.1). Classification (GTDB taxonomy): domain Bacteria; phylum Bacillota; class Clostridia; order Oscillospirales; family Oscillospiraceae; genus Onthomonas. The sequence continues at coordinate 24,013 of JAJPXB010000027.1, read as the reverse complement.
CTGGGCAATGGCATCTGCACGCTGACCGGACTGCCTATGGGTGTGTTGGCCGTGCTGTTGAACTACATTTACGCCTGAGAGGTGAGAGGATGGACGCACCGCTTTACCATCTGGAGGGTGTGGTCAAGACCAGAACGGAGCCGGCCGATTTCGACGGCCCGCTCGATTTGATTCTCGCCCTTCTGAGCAAAAACAAAATGGAGATACAGGATATCCAGATCTCCCTCATCCTGGATCAGTACATGGCCTGGATGGATCGGAGAAAGGAGCTGGACCTGGAGGTCGCCAGCGAATTTGTTGCCATGGCGGCCCAGCTTGTCTACATCAAGACCCGTATGCTGCTGAGTATTCACGACGAGGAGGCCATCTCCGAGATGGAGGAGCTGATCGCCTCCCTGGAGGAGCGACAGCGGCACGAGAATTTTAAGAAGATCAAATCGATAGCTCCGGCGCTGCTGTCCCGCTACGAGGTGGGACGAGACTGCCTTACCCGCCCCCAGGAGCCGATCACGCCGGACAAGACCTATCGCTATGTCCATCAGCCGGAGGATATCCTCCAGGCGATAAACGGTGTCCTCAGCCGGAGCGGGGAGACGCCTCCCAGCCCGGAAAAGGCGTTTCGTGGCATTGTCGGTCGGGAGCCGTATCCGGTGACCAGCAAGGCCCGGGAAATTCTGAGCCGACTGGTGCGCAACGGCGTGACTTATTTCAAGTCGCTGTTTCAGGGCAGCCGCTCCCGGTCAGAGATCGTGGCCACCTTCCTGGCCATCCTGGAGCTGTGTAAGGCCAGCCGCATCCGCCTGGCAGGCTCGGCCCGGGATTGCACCGTTATCAAAACCGACGCCCCGGCAGAGCCTGACAGCGGGATTGGGGCATAAACAGGAGCGTATATGGAAAAACTGGAAGAGAAAGAGCTGCTGTCCGCCCTGGAAGCTGTCCTGTTTGCCGCGGGGGAGCCGATTACGCTGGAGCGGCTCAGTCTGGCCCTGGAGGCCGAGCCGTCAACCGTCGAAGAATGCTGTAAAAAGCTGGGGGACAGCTATCGTTATGAGCGCCGGGGTATCCGGCTGCTCCGATTGGAGGACAGCTATCAGCTCTGCTCCGCTCCGGAGTATGCCGGGCGTATCCGAAAGGCGCTGGAGCGTCGAAAGCCGCCGCAGCTTTCCCAGCCCGCGCTGGAGGTGCTCTCCATTATCGCCTACTATCAGCCCACTACCCGGGCTTATATCGAACAGGTCCGGGGAGTAGACTCCTCCTATACCGTCAATCTGTTGCTGGAGCGCGGATTGATTGAGGAGGCCGGAAGGCTGTCTGTCCCGGGGCGTCCCGCCCTATTCCGCACCACCAACCAATTTCTGCGCTGCTTCAACCTCTCCAGTCTGGAGGAGCTGCCGCCCCTGCCACAGACCGGGGAGGAGGACAGGCTGCGCCAGGAGCTGCAGGAGGCGAACGATCTGCGTCGTCAGGAGCAGGAGAGCCCGCCGGAACCGGAGGCGAAGCAATGAGATGACAGGCTGTATTATTTTCCTCAGCATCCTCCTTCTGCTGTTCCTGCTGACGCTGGTCCGAGTGGGAGTGGAGTTCTCCTACGGGGAGGAGGGTATTTCCCTTCGGCTTCGACTGGGCAGGTTCCATATCACGCTGCTCCCCCAAAAGCCGAAGTCGGAAAAGAAGCCCAAAAAGGCCGGGGAGAAAAAAGCAAAAAAAGAGAAGGCACCCCAGGAGACGTCAGACGAGGAACAAAAGAAGGGCGGACTGCCGCTGCCGCTGATGGAGCTGATTTCACTGGCGATCGACGCGGTGGGACAGCTGCTCTCCAGGCTCCAGATCGACACCCTGGAAATCCGATACACCATCGCCGGAAAGGACGACCCGGCCAACGCAGCCATCCAGTACGGGATGATTTGCGCCGGAGCGGGGGGACTGATGCCGGTGCTGGAGAATACATTCTATTGCATCAAGCGGCGGGACATCGACGCACGGGTGGACTTTGACGCCCGGGAGTCCTTGATCTGGCTGCGGCTGGCCCTGTCCATTCGGATCGGCCAGGTGCTGTCCATCGCTCTGCGCCTTGGATGGCGGTTCCTGAAATCTTATCTCGCACATCAAAAAGAACAACAGAAAGAATACCAGGAGGGAACAAAACATGGAACAGAAGCATCCAATCAATGACGTGCTGAACATGACAATGGAGCGGCTGAAGGAGATGGTGGATGTCAACACCGTCGTCGGCAAGCCCATTACCACCCCGGACGGCGTCACCGTCATTCCCATCTCCAAGGTCAGCGTGGGCTTTGCCTCCGGCGGGTCTGACTTTGCGCCCAAGAATCTGCCTGCGGACAAGGCCAACTGCTTTGGCGGAGGCTCCGGAGCGGGGGTCAGCGTGGTACCGGTTTCCTTCCTGGTCATTCACGGGGACAATGTGCGCATTATCAACGCCAATCCCATGCCCGACGGAACAGTGGAGAAGGCCATCAATCTGGTTCCTGAGGTGGTGGATAAGATCACCTCCGTCATTTCCGAAATGCAGAGCAAGAAAAAAACGGAGGAGGAGCAGGCGCAGTGAGCCTCTCCCCAATATAAGACCGACCAACGTAAGACCAACCGAGGTGAATCAGCTTGAAGATCAGAAAAGTCCTGGGGCTTGCCCTGTCCTTGCTGCTGGTGGTGGGTATGATCCCTGCCGCCTCTGCTGCGGAGGATCCGCCGGAGGATTCGGCGACCTCTACCGTCGTCATGGACGCCTATACCGGCCAGATCATTTATGAGAAAAACGCCGATGAGCAGCGGCCCATTGCCAGTATTACCAAGATCATGACGGCGTACCTGGCGGTGGAGGACATGACACTGGATGACGAGCGGCTGGATGAGACTTATACCGTCTCGGAGCACGCTGCAAACTCCGACGAGGGGGGCACCTCTCTCTATCTGGAGGCCGGGGATACCGTGACCTTTGAGGTGCTGCTCTACGGCACCATGCTCCGCTCCGGCAATGACGCCGCCGTCGCCCTGGCGGAGGCCTGCGCTGACGGGGACGAGGACGCCTTTATCGAAATGATGAACGAAAAGGCGGAGGAGCTGGGGATGACCAATACGCACTTCAGCAGCACCAACGGCCTGGTAGACGAGGACAACTACTCCACCGCCCGTGACATGGCTGTCCTGGCCCAGGTGGCAATGCAGAATGAGCTGTTTGCCAAAATCGTCTCCACCTGGTACATTGAGATCGGCGGCTATGAGATCGAGAATCACAACAATCTGCTTCAGCTCATGGACGGCTGCATCGGCGTCAAGACCGGCTGGACCACGCTGGCAGGACGGACACTGGTCTCCTGCGCCGAGCGGGACGGCTCTAAATTCATCATTGTCACTCTGAATGATTCCAACGATTATGAGGATCACGAGAACCTCTATGATTGGGCCTTTGAAAACTACCCCGCCAACGTCCTCTGCGAGGAGGGGGAGGAGGTCGCCACCTTCCATATCGGAAATCAGGACGTGCCTCTGCTGGCCGCCAGCACCCTGACCGCCTCCGTGGCCTCCTCCTCGGAAAATCCCATCCAATGCAGCATTTCTCTGCCCAGCAAGGTCAGCGGCGCTGTCTCCAAAGGTGAAGTTGCCGGTACCGCCACCTATACGGTCAATGGAGAGGTCATCGGTACGGTAGATCTGCTCTATGGCGCCATCGTGGTCAGCTGATGGAAGAACGCATCAGTAAAATTCTATCCGAATACGGGCTGCTCTCCCGCCGCCAGGCTGAAGCCTGGCTGCGGGAGGGCAGAATTACCGTCAACGACGTTCCTGCCTCTGTGGGTCAAAAGGCTGACCCGGAGCGGGATAGAATAGCAGTAGACGGCATCCCCATCGGCCAAAAGCCCGGGACGGCCTGCCTCATGCTGAACAAGCCACGGGGCTATGTGACCACCCTGTCTGACGAGCAGGGGAGACGGACGGTGGCTGATTTAATTGCCGACTGTGGGATGCGGCTCTACCCGGTGGGACGGCTGGATCTGAACTCCGAGGGCCTGCTGCTGATGACCAATGATGGGAGCCTTGCAAACCGCCTGACCCATCCCAGCCACAGGGTGGAGAAGGAGTATCAGGTTCGGGTTTCCGGCCCGGTGCAGCAGGCAGTGCCGTTGCTGTGCCGCCCCATGACAGTGGAGGGAGATCGATTCCAGGGGGCAAGGGTTTCCGTCCTGTGCAAAGAGGGGGAGACGGCGCTGCTCTCTATAACTATTACGCAGGGAAAGAACCGCCAGGTACGCCGGATGTGCGCCGCCGTCGGGCTAACGGTTCACCGTCTGCGACGGGTCAGAGAGGGAAATCTCCGACTCGGGTCTTTGTCCTGTGGACATTGGCGGTGGCTGACGGAGGAGGAGCTGGACGCGCTCCGGCGAGAGTAGAACAGCGATATGTCCAGCTCCCGTTAAAATTTGCAAGAAAGGAATAAAATCTTGCAAATTGCTCTTGCTTTTTTCCGCCTTCTTCGGTATGATATGCATAGAGTTTGAAAAAGAGCGGTCAGAGAGGACAGGCAGCTCCGAGGGCGTCGGGATGCCTGATTTTCACTGTCCGCACTCTTTAGCAGTCTGTGTGCTGAACACACCACGAAGTCAGGGAAGGGAGGGAGCGTATGTCCAGCGATATTTTGACAAATATCCAGGAAAACATGAGCAGCTTCTCCAAGGGCCAGAAGCTGATTGCAAACTATATTCTCAACTATTATGACAAAGCCGCCTTTATGACGGCCAGTAAGCTGGGCAAGACGGTGAATGTCAGCGAATCCACCGTGGTTCGCTTTGCCGCAGAGCTGGGTTATGACGGCTATCCCAGTATGCAAAAGGCCCTGCAGGAGATGATCCGGAACAAGCTGACCTCGGTTCAGCGGATCGAGGTCACCAACGACCGAATTGGCGACCAGGATGTGCTCTCCACGGTCATGCAGTCTGACATGGACAAGATCCGCATCACCATGGATGAGGTGGATCGGGCGTGCTTTGCCAGAGTGGTGGATGCCATCTGTAACGCCCGGAACATCTATATCCTGGGCGTCCGCTCTGCCAGCGTGCTGGCTGACTTTCTGGCTTTCTACTTCCAGTACATTTTCGAGCGGGTCATCAATATCGACACTGTCTCCATCAGCGAGGTCTTTGAGCAGACCATTCATGTGGATGCCGACGACGTGTTTATCGGCCTGTCCTTCCCGCGGTACTCCAAGCGCACCATCACCGCCATGGAATATGCCAGGAGCCGGGGGGCGCAGGTAGTGGCCATCACCGACAGCAAGGCGTCGCCCCTGGTCCCCCTGGCAGACTATGCTCTGATTGCAAAGAGCGACATGGCCTCCTTTGTGGACTCGCTGGTGGCTCCGTTAAGTCTGGTCAACGCTCTCATAGTGGCTGTCAGCCGGAAGAAGGACAGGGAGCTCCAGGTAACTCTGGGCAAACTGGAGGAGATTTGGGCCAAGTATGAGGTCTATGATAAGCCCTCTGGCAATTGATGGGAGCGTTAATCCATTTGAACGAGCGACAGATTCTGGTCATCGGCGGCGGGCCTGCCGGTATGATGGCCGCACTGACAGCAGCCCGTCAGGGCGGACGAGTCACCCTCCTGGAGCGGAACCGGAAGCTGGGGCGCAAGCTCCGAATCACCGGGAAAGGGCGATGCAACGTAACCAACGACTGCACGACCGCGCAGGTGCTGCAAAATGTCCCGCGAAACGGTCGGTTTTTGTACAGCGCGCTGAGCCAGTTCGGACCCCCCGATGTAAAAGCGTTTTTTGAGGAGCTGGGAGTGCCTCTGAAGACGGAGCGGGGCAATCGGGTATTTCCCCAATCCGACCGGGCGGACGACGTGGCCGACGCCCTGGTTCGGGCGTTGGGGGAAGCGGGCGTCCGCCTGCGCACCGGACGGGTGACTGCCATTCTGACCGAAAATGGCGCCGTCACCGGCGTCAGGCTGGAAAATGGGAGACGTCTCTCCGCTGACCGGGTCATCCTCTGCACGGGTGGCCTGTCCTACCCGGATACCGGTTCTACCGGGGACGGATATGCCATGGCAAAGGCCCTGGGCCATACCATCGAGCCGGTCAAAGCCTCGCTGGTTCCCCTGGCGGCGGAGGATTGTTGCCGGACACTCCAGGGCCTGAGCCTGCGCAATGTCGGCATTCAGGTGAAGGATCAGGAAGGGAAGGTGCTGTACCGGGATTTCGGCGAGCTATTGTTTACCCACTTTGGACTTTCCGGCCCGGTAATCCTCAGCGCCAGCGCCCATATGCGGGACTTCGACCATGTGAAATACACGGTGGAGATCGATTTAAAGCCCGCTCTGGACGACAAAACGCTGGACGCCCGTCTTCTCCGGGACTTCCAGCAGAACGCCAACCGGGACTTTCAAAACAGCCTGAACGCCCTGTTGCCGCAAAAGCTGATCCCGGAGGTCGTTCGCCGCTCAGGTATTCCACCGGAGACAAAGGTGCACGACCTGACCCGGGAGCAGCGCCATGCCCTGCTTCGGGTGCTGAAACAGTTCCGTATCTCCGTCACCGGGCCGCGGCCGATCCGGGACGCCATCGTCACCTCCGGCGGTGTGCGTGTCTCAGAGGTCGACCCGTCAACCATGGCCTCGAAGCTGGTTCCGGGGCTGTACCTCTGTGGGGAGCTGCTGGACGTGGACGGCTACACCGGGGGCTTTAACCTTCAGATTGCCTGGTCTACCGGTTATACGGCGGGCTGCTGGGCTGTCTGGGACGAATCGTTGTGAAACCAGAATAAGGAGCAATTGCCTATGTCGTTTGTCAGTGTTGCCATTGACGGCCCGGCTGGGGCGGGGAAAAGCACCGTCGCCCGGGCGGTAGCCACTCAGCTGGGTTATCTCTATGTAGACACCGGGGCGATCTATCGGACGGTGGGGCTTTCCGTCCGTCGACAGAATGCAGATCCCTGTGATGCCGCAGCGGTGGTTCCGCTGTTGGAGGGACTTTCCGTGGAGCTTCAGATCCAGCCGGACGGCGTCCAGCATATGTACCTCAACGGGGAAGACGTGACCTGCCCCATCCGGGAGCCGGAGATCGCCATGTATGCCTCGGCTGTCTCTGCCTTGCCCCAGGTGAGAGCCTTTCTGTTGGAGATGCAGCAGTCACTGGCCAGAACACGAAACGTAGTTATGGACGGTCGGGATATTGGCACTGTCGTGCTGCCCGACGCCACGGTCAAGATTTTTCTCACCGCCTCCCCAGAGGTTCGGGCCAGGCGGCGCTGGAAGGAGCAGCAGGAGCGGGGCAATGGGGAGCCCTATTCCCGTGTACTTCAAGAGGTGCTTCAGCGGGACGACCAGGATACCCATCGGGCTGTCGCCCCGCTGCGCCAGGCGGAGGACGCCGTTCTGGTGGATACCTCATCACTTAGCCTGGAGGAGAGCATCTCTGCCATACTGGATATCGTAAAGAGGTGCGCGTCTCATGAGTGAGAAGCAGGAAAGACAGGGGAAAAAATTCCCCTATCGCACGGCAAAGCAATGTAAGCCCTGGTATCGCGCGGTCTATTGTATCCTGTTTATCATCTATCGCTCGATCTACCACCTCCGCACCATTGGCCGGGAAAACATCCCCGGCGGGCCGGCAGTCATCTGTCCCCGGCACTGTACATTGGTGGATCCCCCCATGATCTACTTCGGGATGACTGGGAAGCACTTTCCCAGAACCATGGCCAAGCAGGAGCTGCTGGAGATTCCTGTCCTCGGCTGGTTCCTCTATCGGATCGGCATCATTGGCGTCCGTCGGGGAGAGAACGATATGACCTCCATCAAAAGCGGACTGCGCTGCCTGAAAGAGGGGACAAAGCTCATTATCTTCCCTGAGGGCACCCGTGTCCAGGAGGGAGAGCACGTCCAGGCGCAGACGGGAGCGATCATGTTCGCGCTGAAAACCGGAGCGCCCCTCGTGCCGGTGTACCTGACCCGGGCGAAAAAGTTCCACCGCATGACCATGGTATTCGGAGAGCCGTACCATCCTCAGATTGCCGGAAAAAAGGCGACCCCGGAGGAGATGCGCCAGCTGGCAGACGAGCTGCTGGAAAAAATCTATGCGCTGGAAGGCAGGATACCAAAATGACCGTCACAGTTGCAAAGACCGCCGGATTTTGTTATGGTGTCAATCGCGCCGTGACCCTGGCGGAAAAGACTGCGCAGGAGGGAAAGCCCTGTGTCATGCTGGGGGAAATCATCCATAACGAGCATGTCATCCGCCATTTGAAGGACCTGGGTATGGGCCAGATTGACAGCCCGGAGGACGCACCGAAGGGGATGCCTGTCCTCATCCGCTCTCACGGAGAGGCTAAGATCGTCTATGACCAATTGACCGAACAGGGAAACCCGGTGATCGACGCCACCTGCCCCAGCGTGGCCCGTATCCACCGCCTGGTGCAGGAGGCGGAGCAGGAGGGGCGGCAGCCGGTCATCATCGGGCTTCCTACCCACCCGGAGGTAAAGGCTATCGCCGGGTGGTGTCACAGTCCGGTGGTGCTTGCGGATGCAGACGGCCTCAGAAAATGGCTGGCGGAGGACGAAAAAAGAGGCGAAATGCCGCTTACCTTCGTTTTTCAGACCACCTCCACCCGGACAACCATGAAAAATTGTGAAAATCTTGCAAAAAAACAGTGTACAAACGCAAAATTATTTGATACAATATGTATTGCTACCGCCCAGAGGCAGTCGGAAGCGCAGGAACTGGCTGCTCAGAGCGACGTAATGATCGTGATCGGTGACCACCAGAGCGCCAATACCCGCCACCTGGCCGAGCTGTGCAGACAGCAATGCGACCATGTCTATTGGATCGAAGAGGCAGATGAGCTTCCCATGGACGAACTGGAGGGAGCATCTCGAGTTGGAATCACTGCGGGAGCATCTACGCCCGGGTGGATAATAAAGGAGGTCAAAACCAAAATGTCTAACGAAGTCAAAATGGAGATCGAGGAGTCCTTTGCTGAAATGCTGGAGAAGTCGATCAAAACTTTAAATACAGGAGATAAGGTCGTCGGTACCGTTGTGCAGATCACACCCACCGATATCCAGGTCGATCTCGGCACCAAGCATGCCGGCTATATCGCCATGTCCGAGTTCTCCGATGATCCCAACGTCAAGGCTGAAGAGGTCCTCAAGCCCGGCGATCAGATCGAGGTCCTGGTCCTGCGCGTGAACGACAGCGAGGGCGTTGTCAGCCTGTCTAAGAAGCGCCTGGACGCCAACAAGAACTGGGAAGAGGTCGAGGCTGCCAAGGACGAGAAGACCGTCATCGAGGCCACCATCCGCGAGGAGAACAAGGGCGGCGTCGTCGCCAACTACAAGGGCATCCGCGTCTTTATCCCTGCCTCTCAGACCGGCCTGCGCCGGAATGAGCCGATGACCGGTCTGGTGGGCACCACTGTCCGGATGCACATCACCGAGGTCAACCGCAGCCGCCGCCGTGTGGTGGGCTCCATCCGTAGCGTCGCCAGCGAGGAGCGGGCCGCCAAGAGCAAGGCCGTGTGGGAGTCCATCGAGGTTGGCAAGCACTATTCCGGCACTGTCAAGAGCCTGACCTCTTATGGCGCATTCGTGGATATCGGCGGCGTAGACGGCATGGTTCACATCTCCGAGCTGTCCTGGAGCCGCATCAAGCACCCCTCTGAGGTCGTCTCTGTGGGCGACCCCGTGGATGTATATGTCATCAAGTATGATCCCGAGAAGAAAAAGATTTCTCTGGGCATGAAGGATCCCAACGAGAACCCCTGGGAGACCTTCCTGAACAAGTACTCCGTGGGCGACGTGGCGACCGTCAAGGTGGTTAAGCTGATGACCTTCGGCGCCTTTGCTGAGGTCGTGCCCGGTGTGGATGGCCTGATTCACATCTCCCAGATCGCCGACCATCGGGTGGAGAAGCCTGAGGACGAGCTGCAGGAAGGGGATGTGGTGGACGTGAAGATCACCGACATCAACCTGGAGACCCGGAAGGTGTCTCTGTCCCGCCGCGCTGTCCTGCTGGACGCCGAGGACTGATCCCGTTTTTCAGAAGCGGTCAGGGCGCTTGCCCTGGCCGCTTTTTCGCCCTTTTCAACCGGCGTTTTTTGTGGTACACTTTTCGCAGAACAGATGAAACCGATGCCAAGGGCAAAGAGGAGGCACAGCAGATGGGAGTTCAGTTATCCTGGAGCAAGCCGAAGCAGAGAGGAAAACGGGAGCAGTTGTACTGCTCTGTCGTCGTCCCCGCAGCGGGCAGCGCCAGACGCATGGAGGGGACGGACAAGATCCTGGCCACACTGGGGGATCGCCCGGTCATCGTCCACACGCTTCTGGCACTTCAGGCCTGTCCCCGGGTGAATGAGATCGTTGTGGTTACAAGGGAGGATTTGATGTCCCCCATCAGCGATCTGGTTCGGGCGTGGGATTGCACCAAGGTCAGTCGCATCGTCTGGGGCGGCGAGACACGGGCGGAGTCAGTCTGGATTGGAATGGGCCGCGTGAATCCACAGGCACAGCTAATTGGCATCCACGATGGTGCCCGGCCACTGGTCACCCAGACGGTACTGGAGGAGGTATTCCGAGAGGCGGCTTCCAACGGGGCGGCGGCTCCGGCAGTGCCGGTGAAGGATACCATCAAGGAGGTCAATGGCCTGGAGTCAGTGGAGCGCACCGTTCCCAGGGAAAACCTCCGGGCTGTCCAGACGCCACAGGTGTTTGACGCTGATCTCATCAAGGCGGCGATGCAAAAGGCCCTCCAGGAGCAGCTGCCCCTGACCGACGACTGCTCCGCTGTGGAGGCGCTGGGAATGAAGGTCTGTCTGACCAGAGGCGACTACAATAACATCAAAATCACCACGCCCGGTGATTTGATTTTGGGGGAGGCGATTTTGTCATGCCGTCCGGACTGAGAGTGGGCCACGGCTACGACGTCCACCGCCTGGTGGAGGGTCGCCGCCTGATTTTGGGGGGTGTGGAAATCCCCTGGAAGCTGGGCCTTTTGGGGCACTCCGATGCTGACGTGGTGACTCACGCCATCATGGACGCTTTGCTGGGTGCCGCAGGACTGTGGGACATTGGCCACGCCTTTCCGGACACGGATCCTTCCCTTAAAGATATCTCCAGCATGATCCTGCTGGAACGTACTGCCGCTCTGATCGAAGAAAAGGGCTATCGGGCAGTGAATGTAGACGCCACCATCGTCGCACAGCAGCCCAAGCTTGCCCCCTATATCCCCAAGATGCGGGAGAATATCGCCCTGCGCCTGGGCCTTTCTCCCGATCTGGTGAACATCAAGGCTACTACAGAGGAGCATCTGGGCTTCACCGGCACCGGCGAGGGCATGGCTGCTCACAGTGTGGCTCTGCTCGAGCGGATCGGATGCTGACTGCCTCTCAGTGCTACCGTTCACACCGCTCCTAATCCCGACATACAATGGGGTGATACGACTTTTCTTCCGAAGGCTCGTATCAAAAGGAGCGAATTCAGCATGATATATTATCTGATCGTCTGCCGTTCGCTGACCTACGCTCAGCGGACGGCAGCTGTTTTGGAGCGGGCCGGGATTGCCGCGCGAATTTTGCGTTCCCCCAAGGCCATCGCCTCCACCGGCTGTAGTCACAGTGTCAAGATCTCTCAGCGCAGCTTGGCCCAGGCCCTGGTGGCCCTGAAACGGGCGGAGCTATCCCCAAAACAGATATTCATCACCGAAGCAGACGGCAGTTACCGGGAGGTGCAGCTGTGATCTATCTGGACTGTGCCGCCACAGCCCTGCAAAAGCCCAGGGAGGTGGCACAGGCCATGACCGCCGCGCTGCGCCAGTGTGCCAGCCCGGGGCGAGGCAGCTATCCCGCCTCCGCCCGGGCAGCGGATGTCGCGTTCCGTTGCCGGGATGCTCTGGCCCAGCTTCTGGGCGCAGACAGCCCGGAGCAGGTGGTGTTCACCTCCAACGCCACCCACGCCCTGAACATTGCCATTCGCACCCTGGTACGGCCGGGCGATCAGGTGGTCGTCTCAGGCTATGAGCACAACGCCGTTACCCGTACCCTGGCGAGCATCCCAGAGGTGTCGGTCAAAGTGGCTGTTGGCGAACTTTTCAGTCAGGCGGGCGACCTGGATGCCTTCTCCAGACAGATAGATGAGCGCACGAAAGCGGTCATCTGCACCCATGTGTCCAACGTCTTTGGGTATATTCTGCCTGTAGACAACATTGCTGCCCTGTGCAGGGAGAGAGGGGTTCCGCTGATTGTGGATGCCAGTCAGTCTGCCGGAACGCTTCCGGTGTCCGTCAGGCGGTGGGAGGCGGCCTACGTGGGCCTTCCGGGGCATAAAGGGCTCTGCGGCCCCCAGGGAACGGGAGTGCTGGTATGCGGAGACAGAGAGGCACCGGTTCCGTTGCTCACAGGAGGGTCGGGCAGCGAGTCCCTGAACCAGCAGATGCCGGATTTCCTGCCCGATCGCCTGGAGGCAGGAACCCACAATATGCCCGGAATCGCCGGGCTGCTGGCCGGGGTGCAGTTTGTCAGCCGCAGGGGAACCGACGCCATCCTCCGCCATGAGAGGCAGCTCTCAGATCGTCTGGCCGGGGAGCTGTCACTGATCCCGGGTGTGCGGGTCGTGCGACCGGAGACGCCGGGTCAGCGAACCGGCGTCCTGTCCTTTCTGGTGGAGGGGCAGGACTGCGAGGTGCTGGGCAATGCTCTGGCTGACCGGGGGATTGCTCTCCGGGCGGGACTGCACTGTGCGCCGCTGGCTCACCGCACGGCCGGAACACTGGAAACCGGAACCCTCCGAGCCAGCGTCTCTCCTTTTACCACACCGGGGGAGGTGGACGCTTTGGCGGCCACACTTCGCAGTTGCCTGGGAAAATAGGAGCGGATTGCAGGACCTGCGACGATGTGATACAGGGCATAAAAGGCTGCGAACGGAAGCGGACTGTGAATGTTTGAGCTATAAAGACAAGACCGAAAGACAGACGCCACCCTATTTGCCACGAATAATATCACACAGGCAATGGGGTTCCGGCAAGTAATTATTGAATATTCAAAAAAGCATAGCCGTTTTCGTCTGAAAGATGAGTGGACAATTTCGACGGTGTATGATATAGTTTAAATGTATCGCCCCGTTCACGGGGCAAAAGGAGGCGTCTCACCCTATGGCAGGTAAACTGATTGTCCTGGAGGGCACCGATGGGTCTGGCAAATCCACCCAATTCCGTCTCCTGACCGGGCAGTTGGAGGCGGAGGGCGTTTCCTTCCACAGTCTGGTGTTTCCCCGGTATGAGGAGGAGTCCTCCGCCCTGATTCGGCTCTATCTCTCTGGCGCTTTTGGCACCCATCCAGGGGATGTAAATGCCTATGCGGCGTCCTCCTTCTATGCCGTAGACCGGTATGCATCCTACCGCCAGGACTGGGGGGAGTGGTATGAGTCGGGGGGACTGGTGATCTCTGATCGCTATACCACCTCTAATGCCGTCCATCAGGGGAGTAAGCTGCCTGAGAACGAGCAGGATGAATTTTTCCACTGGCTCTATGAATATGAGTACCGGCGCCTGGGCCTGCCCAGGCCTGACCTGGTGTGCTACCTGGATATGCCCACCGGCCTGTCTGTCTCGCTTCTCCGCTCCCGGGAGGCAGCCACTCACACTCACGCCGATATCCACGAACAGGACAGAGACTATCTCTCCCGTTGCCGCGCCTGTGCCGGACGGGCGGCAGATATCCTGGGCTGGCGGCGGATTCCCTGCGTTGAGGGCGGCGCACTGCGGAGCATCGAAGATATTCATGCGGATATCTGGGACGCTGTAAGAGCAGTATTGTAGACAGGTGTTCACCCCCGGCTGGCAGCCGGATTAAAGATAAAAATCTGAGGGGAGAATTGTTGCTATGGTTTACATTTTGCTGGGAGATGGCTTTGAGACGGTGGAGGCTCTGTGTCCTGCCGATCTGATGCGCCGGGCGGGCATCGACGTCGCCCTGGTGGGAATCAACGGTAGGACTGTCGTCTCCGGTCAAAAGATCGCCGTCCAGGCAGATATGACCCTGGAGCAGGTTTGCTTCGAGGACATGGAGATGGTAATGCTGCCCGGCGGACTGGGCGGCGTGAACGTCATCTCCGGCAGTATTCCCGCCATTTCGCTGCTCCAGCGTGCGGCAGAACAGGGTATTTGGATCTCCGCTATCTGCGCCGCCCCTACCATTCTGGCTCATCTGGGCCTGTTGGATCGTCGAAATGCCATTGTCTACCCTGGCATGGAGGAGGATATGGGCTCTGCCGTGGTCAAGACGGGCCGCCGCGTAGTGCGGGATGGTCGGTTTATCACCGGCCAGGCAGCCGGAGCCTCCTTTGATTTTGGCCTGGAGCTGGTAGAGGTGCTCCGGGGCAAGGAGGCCGCCGAGCAGGTACGGATGGGTGTCCACTACAACGACTGAGGAGAAGCGCAGACTCCGGGAGACAATTCACGCGCTGGAGCGGTCGCTCTCCCCGGAGACGCTCAGGGAGAGCGACAGACAGCTCTTTCGCCGTCTGATGGCCCTTCCCCAGGTGTCGGGCAGCAATGTCCTACTGCTGTTCTGGGGCATGGGCAGGGAACCGGACACACAACAGCTGTTCGCCCCTTTGACAGCGGCTGGCAAGACTGTTCTGCTGCCCCGGTGCCTTCCGGAAGGGGAGATGGAGCTTCGGGCATGGCAGGGCCGGGAGCGGGCTGTCCGCCACCCATATGGGATGTGGGAGCCGTCGGAGGCCTGCCCTCTGTTTGGAGCTGATTCTGTTGACCTGGTGCTGGTTCCTGCGCTGTGCTATGACCGTGCGGGATTCCGGCTGGGACGGGGTGGCGGGTTCTACGACCGGTTTTTGGCCCGATGTACCGGATTTTCCGTCGGCCTGTGCCGACAGGAGTTTCTCCAGGACCGGGTTCCCCGCGAGAATCACGACCTCTGCGTCGATCTGGTACTCACGGAAGCGCAGAGCTTCTCTCACAGCAGCCCGGTCCAATGAAAAAATTCCTGTGCCTGGACTTTTCAGCCCCGGTGCACACCGCAGGGAGGAGGATTCCTTCCCAGCGGTTTACCCTGTTTGACTGGCTCGTCTTCACGCGGGCGGAAGGAGGCTTCACAATGGCAGACGAAGAGAGGAACATTCCTCCGGAATCCAATTCCGAAAAGCCTGTCTTTGACGATATTGAATGGGAGCAGCTGGTCTCCAGGCTCCGGGAGGGGGGCACATTGTCCACCCGTGGGCAGACTGCCCAAGAGGACACCCGCCCTGTGCCGGAGCAGAATGCTGACGCTGTCGAGCCGAGTGCCTCCGCCCCGGATGCTGACGCTCCCACGCAGGAGATCACCGGGTTGACCGATTCCATTCCTCCCTATGAGCCGTCGGATCAGGAGCATCACCATGAGCCGTTGCCCCCTCCGGAGGAGCTGGGTATTCCCGGCCAGGAGCCGCCTGATCCCAAAAAGCACCGCCGTCGGGCAAGGGTTCGCAGCCTGGGCGTCACCTTCCTGGTAGCGGTGCTGTATGTGGTCTGTGTTCTTTCCATCGCTTTTCTGGCCGCCACCTTCGGATGGCGCTGGGCCAACGATCTGCTTGCCCTGAACAAGGATGAGCTGACTGCCAGCGTCACTATCGAGGCGGGAGACACCATCGACGAGGTAGCCTCCAAACTGGAGGACGCCGGGTTGATCGATTATCCCTATCTGTTTGAGATCTACGCTGCCTTTACCAACAAGGCGGAGAGCATCACCAGCGGTACCTATGAGCTTACCACGGACATGGACTACAGCGCTCTGCTCAACAACATCAGCACCAGCTCCACTACCAGGGAGACGGTGACTGTCACCATCCCCGAGGGCTATACGGTGGCCGAGATATTCCAGCTTTTGGAGGATCAGGGTGCCTGCTCCGTAGAGGATCTGGAATACTCCGCGCTGAACGATGAGTTCAATTATACCTTCTTGGCTGACCTGGAGCAGGACGACCCCTACTGGATGGAGGGATATCTGTTCCCGGACACCTACGAGTTCTATAAGGACGGAGATGCAAAAGTCGCGCTCTCTAAGATGCTCTATAACTACTCCCAGAAGTTCGACTCCGACATGAAGGAGCGGGCGGAGCTTCTGGGCTATTCCCAGCACGAGATCATGATTATCGCTTCCATCATTGAAAAGGAGACCGACGGCGAGGACCAGAAGGACATTGCATCCGTCATCTACAACCGGCTCCAGTCTACCGGCGAGACGCTGGGAAAGCTCCAGATGGACTCCACCATCCAGTACATCCTGGAGGAACGCAAGGAGCAGCTCACCGAGGAGGATCTGGCTATCGACAGCCCCTATAACACCTATCTTTATGAGGGGTTACCCGCCGGGACTATCTGCAATCCCGGTATGGAGGCCATTGAAGCGGCCCTCTATCCCAACAACACCACCTATTATTATTTCATCCTGGGCGACGACGACGTAACGCACTTCTTCGCCACCTATGAGGAGTTCAACAACTACCGTAACGGTATTACCACCGACACCTCCGACAGCGAGATTACCGACGATGATTTCTATGTCGAGGATGAGGACCTGGGCGAATGAGTGCCGGTAATCCGCCCCTGCTGGAGCTGTTGGCTCCGGCGGGAGATATGGAGCGGCTCCGCATGGCGGTGGCCTATGGCGCAGACGCGGTCTATCTGGCGGGGACCTCTTTCGGAATGCGGGCCTTTGCCGGGAATTTCAACCGGGAGACCATCTATCAGGCAACTGCCCTGTGCAGGGAGCACGGGGTCGCCTGTCATGTCACCATCAACACCATGCCGAGGAATGACGAGATCAAAGAGCTCCCTGCCTGGCTGGAGGTGCTGGACGATGCGGGCGTGGATGCGGTGATCGTGGCCGACCTGGGGGCCTTTACTCTGGCAGGGCGGTATGCGCCTCATGTGAAGCGGCATATCTCCACGCAGGCTAGCATCTGCAACTATGAGACTGCACGGGCCTGGCACGACCTGGGGGCCAGCCGGGTCATTCTGGCACGGGAGCTGAGCCTGAACGAGGTGGCCGAGCTCCGGGCCAGGACGCCCGCCGATTTGGAGATCGAGGCCTTTGTCCATGGCGCCATGTGCGTCAGTTATTCCGGCCGGTGTCTGCTCTCCAACTATATGACCGGTCGGGATTCCAGCCGGGGGGCCTGTGCCCAGCCCTGCCGCTATCGCTATGCGCTGGTGGAGGAGAAACGGCCTGGAGAGTATTTCCCCGTCTTTGAGGACGAAAAGGGGACCTATCTGCTCAACAGTCGGGATATGTGCATGATCGACCACATTCAGGAGCTGTATGATGCGGGACTGAACTCCGTAAAGATTGAAGGCCGGGCCAAGAGCGCCTATTATGCCGCTATCGTCACGGGCGCCTACCGCCATGCCATTGATGCCGTGAAGTCCGGTCAACCCCTTGACCCGGTCTGGCGGGACGAGGTGGAAAAGGTCAGTCACCGCCACTACTCTACCGGCTTCTGGTTTGGGCAGCCGGGACAGTACTGGACGGATGAGCGATACCTCCGGGAGTGGCAGATTTGCGCTGTGGTTCAGAGCTGTGACGAAAACGGGATGGCCACCTTGAGCCTGCGGAATAAATTCCACACGGGAGATACGGTGGAGATTGTCGGTCCGGACTGCAAGCCGACGTCCTTCTCCGCTCCGGTCATGGAGACGGAGGACGGGGAGCCGTTGCATGAGCCGCGGCATCCCCAGATGTTGTTCCGGATGCAGCTGCCCGGGCCGGTACCGCCCCTGAGCATTTTGCGGCGGGAAAAAGGGCCGGTCGGCGAACCCGTATAACAAGACAACAGACCTGTCGAGGCGTTTCCCTGGCGGGTCTGTTGTCGTTATTTGCTCTTTGTTGATCGGCGGCGCCGCAGCCTACTCTCCCGTGGCCTCCCGATATTCTGCGGAGCCGATGTCGCTCCAACTGTGCTTGTCTCCGATGGTGACCTCGCCGGTATTCTGGTTTACTGCATAAAATTCCAGAATAGAGGTGCTTTTGGCCTCGCTGCCGTCGGAGGCAATGTAGTCCTTGTAGTAGACGAAAATATCACATGCTCCGTTGGCTGACTCCCGATCATAAACCAACCTGCCCCGAACGGTCACGGTTTCATCCTCCTCCCATGGCTCTGACCACAGGACGGCGTAGACGGTGCCCTTTGCGGACTCAGCGGGCTCCAGAGTTTCCGGTACCGTGCTGTCCAGCTCCCCATTGTCTGCCATATATTGGACGATTAGCAGCAGTTCTTCCTTTTGCCGGGCCTGGGCGGCAGCTTCTGCCCGCTCATCGGCGGTCAGGTAAGCGTCCTGGTCTGTTGTGCTGTCATCCTCCGCCACATCATCGTCCTCTGCCTGCGCAGGCGTTTCGCATTCCGCATTGGAAGCGTTTTCTCCATCGTCCGCATCTGTTTCTGCGGCTGTGGTCATATTTTCCTCGTCTTCCACAGGCCCGTAATAGCTTCGCAGGAATGGGCCGTCGGCTTTGTAATAGGCGTAAGTATTGCGTTCGTTTTCATTGGTGACGATCAGCAGCCCATCGCCTACATCCTCCTCCGTGTCCAGCAGCCCAATTTGAAGCAGACCGTTGCACACCAATAGAATCAACACCAGCAGCGTCAGTATCGCTGCCATCAGCCCGATACAAATGCGCTCGAAAAATTGCTTGAAACGCCGCCGGAGCCAGCTTGTCAGCTTGTAAATCAGGGTCAGCGCCAGAACTGCCCAGCCCCAGAAAATCAGCAGCAGAGAAAATGCGGCAAACGCTGTCCTGTACGCATAGCCGCTGGGCAGCAGCATGGAAATGCCATAATACCAGGAGGTATAGCCCGTCAGCAACGCCCCACACAGCGGCAGCAGCACAGAGCGCCTGGGTGCTGCACCGCCCCAGTTCGACACAGCCTCCGTCAGCTGCGCAGATGTGCCTTCATCAAACAGCTCATCCAGTTCCTCAGTTGACAGGTATCCCTGTTTCTCCATGGGGACAGCCTTGCAGCGCAGCAGGGCGGCTGCGCACGATGCCTCATCTCCTGTGAGACGGGCGGCAACGGCCTGATAGAAGTAGAGCGTTTTCAGATTTTCCTTGGTCAGCTTCTCCGGAATGATTCCATCCAGGCCTTTCTGCGCCTCCTCCGGGCGGCCCAGACACAGATCCAGCCTCGCTATTGCCAGCAGGCTTGCGCTGCGGGGGGCAGTGTCTTTTCTCCAATGACAGAGATAATCGTCGTAATCCCGGCGGCTCTGAAGCCCCTTTCTGCCGACCCGTCGCCTCGTCAGCTCATTCCAAACCCAAAGCAGCAGACGCAGGGCTATGGCTGCTCCTACAGCCAGAAGAAAAAGCCCACAGCCTCGCTCCATGGTTCCTGTCCCCTCATATATTTCGTGCCCCGCAAATGCAAGATAGAGGAAAAGCAGGATCAATATCAATATTCGGCACACAAGAGCGTGTCTTCGCTGCGCCCGCCCCGCTCTGTAGCCATAGCTGTTGGGCTGATCTGTAACATTTGAGTGCTTCACGCCATCGCTCCCTTGTAAAAACCGGCAAAACCTATGTCGGGTTTTTATTATATACCTGCCCATAGGTTTGTGCAAGCCCGAGGATCTGAGGCCTACAGACGCAGGAGAGCGGAAAAGCTCCCTGTTTATGGCAGCAGATCCGGCCTGCAGAGGAAGGATATTGATTGACATGGGCCTGTATTTCGTCTATAATTGACTAGAACAAATGATTTAGTGAGGTGCCTGCCATGCCCTTTATGCTGGTGCGCAATGACATCACAAATATGCGGGTCGACGCAGTCGTCAACGCCGCTAACAGCTCGCTGAACCCGGGGAGCGGCGTCTGTGGTTCCATCTTTCGGAAAGCCGGATATGCCCAGCTGGCGGACGCCTGCCGGGCCATTGGCCACTGCGACGTGGGACAGGCTGTCCTGACAGATGCTTTTTCTCTTTCTGCCCACTACATTATCCATGCGGTAGGGCCTGCCTGGCAGGGTGGGGGCAGAAACGAGGCGTCTCTGCTGAGAAGCTGTTACATCAATGCGCTCCTTCTGGCGGAAAAAACCGGCTGTCAGTCTATCGCTTTTCCACTGATCTCCTCCGGCATCTATGGCTATCCCAAGGGAGAAGCGCTTCAGGTTGCAATGTCCGCTATTGAGGCGTTCCTCCAGGAGCATGAGATGACGGTGTATCTAGTCATTTTCGACAGGGAGCTGCTCGCCATCGGCGAGAAGCGGTATGGAGATATTCAGAAGTACATCGACAATCATTATGTGGAGCAGTACGAACGCAAATACGGCGGCCGTCTGAGCGAGGCTGCCCAGCATATCCAGCAGCTGGAGCAGGAGGAGTTGTTCCTGGCCGCGGCAGAACGGGAGGCACAGGATAACTGCCCTGACGGGGCAAGGCCTGCGCAGGCGCCGCCTCCCAGAGCTTCCATGGTTCCGGAAAAGGGGAGGGGGCAAAAGCGGAAAAAGGCTGCTGTCCCTGAGCCGCTGCTTTCCGCTCCCGCCTCATATGAGCGTCCGAAGCCGGACACGCTCGGTTCAGCCGTGGCTCCGGCCGGAGCAGCTCGCTCTCTGCGTGACCTCTCGCTGGATGAATCCTTTTCCACCATGCTGTTCCGGCTCATCGACGAGAAGGGAATGACGGATGTGGAGGTCTACAAGCGGGCCAATATGGACCGTAAGCTGTTCTCCAAGCTTCGGAAGGCTGATTACAGCCCCAGTAAGCAGACGGTCATCGCTTTGGCCATCGCTCTGCGGCTGAACCTGGACGAGACAAAAGACCTGCTGGGCAGGGCTGGGTATGCCCTCTCCCACAGCATCCGATTCGACGTAATCATAGAATATTTTATTGTAAAGCAGGAATACGACATCTTTGTCATCAACGAGGGGCTGTTTTATTACAATCAGCGCCTGCTGGGCGCATAAGCGGCAGCGGGAAGAGGGGAGAGGTATATAATGAAAGCAGATCTGATTGCTGCGATCATCTGGTTTGTGGCAGCGGTAGTGGCTCTGGTCTATGGACTGGTAAGCGACCAGTGGGCCTATTTACTGTTTGCCGTAATCTGCGTGATCGGCGGGGGTTACAGGGTGAAGAAATATCTGGATTCCCAAAAGAATGGCGGCAGCAAGTCCTGATGAAAAGATGAAAAAGGTGAGATACTCCATACCCCCAAATATCGGACAGGCGTAAACCATTCAAACCTCCCATATACTTCCACCGGGAGGGATGGAGATGAATCATACGACACTGAGGCGGTCATTGCTCAGCCTGACTCTGGCAGCAGCCATGGTTTCCTTTACTCTTTGGTGCGGGCAGATGGAGGCGGTGGAGACCTTATCGCCCCAGATAAGGGCGGAGTATACCCTTGTCATCGATCCGGGCCATGGCGGGGCAGACGGTGGGGCCGTCTCGGTTTCCGGGGTGGCGGAGAGCGAGCTTAACCTGGCAATCGCTCTGAAATGCGACCAGATCGCCGGACTGTTCGGCCAGCAGACTGTCCTGCTCCGAGACACAGAGGACTCTCTGGCAGACCCGGAGGCGGAAACTTTGCGGGAACAGAAGCGCAACGACATGGAAAACAGGGTCGCCATCATCAATGCCACATCAGATGCGTTGCTACTGAGCATCCACCAGAACCAGTATACCGACTCCAAATATTCCGGCGCACAGGTCTTTTACCAGCCGGACGAGAAGAGCGAGGGGTGGGCGGAGCTGACCCAGACCCTGCTCCGGGAGTGCCTGGACAGCGACAACCGGCGGCAGGCCAAGGAGGTTCCTTCCGACCTCTACATGATGAGCCATATCAGCTGTCCGGCCATTCTGGCGGAGTGCGGCTTTCTCTCCAACCCGGAGGAGGATCACAGGCTCCAGGATGACAGTTATCAAAAACAGTTGGCAGTGGTGCTCATGGGCGCCTGCTTTGGCTATTGGTACGGAAATACACAATAATCAGATATGAATGACACGGAGAAAAGAATGAAAAATAAAGCTGTTTTTTACTGCACAAGCTGCGGGAATGAGTTTCCCAAATGGCAGGGGAGATGCCCCGGATGCGGCAGCTGGAACACCATTGTAGAGCAGCCGATGGAGAGCCGGAGCAAAACTCCCGTGCCAACCGTCTCCTCCGGTCGGCCTGTGGGCCGGGCCATGCCTCTCTCGCAGGTGGAGATGGGGGAGGAGATCCGTTTCTGCACTGGCATGGGCGAGCTGGATCGGGTGCTGGGGGGCGGCGCTGTCAAGGGCTCCTTTGTCCTGGTGGGCGGCAGCCCCGGCATCGGGAAATCCACTCTGATGCTCCAGATCTGTGACACCCTCTCTGCCTCCTATCGGGTACTGTACGTCTCCGGGGAGGAGTCCGCCCGGCAGATCAAGCTTCGCGCCCAGCGCCTGGGCGTGGTGGGAGACGGAATGTATCTGCTGGCAGAGACAAACCTGAACCAGATTCTCAGCAGCGTGGATGAGATTCAGCCGGATATCCTGGTGGTGGACTCCATCCAGACCATGTATCAGGACGGGTCAGAGTCCCTTCCCGGCAGCGTAGCCCAGGTGAAGGCCTGCGCCATGAGCCTGATGGAGCTGGCCAAGGGAAATGGCATCACCGTCTTTGTCATCGGCCATATCAACAAGGAGGGGTCTATTGCAGGGCCAAAGGTGTTGGAGCATATCGTAGACTGCGTGCTGTCCTTTGAGGGGGAGCAGAATCTGGTCTACCGCATCCTCCGAGCCACAAAGAACCGGTTCGGGGCCACGGACGAGATCGGCGTGTTCGAGATGCTGGACTCCGGTCTGCGGGAGGTACCCAACCCTTCGGAAATGCTTCTCTCCGGCCGTCCCGCCGGGACGCCGGGGAGCTGTGTCACCTGTGTGATGGAGGGAATGCGTCCTGTTCTGGCGGAGGTGCAGGCTCTGGTGACCCCCAGCAGTTTCGCTGTGCCCCGGCGCACCAGCAACGGTATCGATTATAATCGCTCCATGCTGCTCCTGGCGGTGCTGGAAAAACGAGGTGGTCTACGTATTGGCGGCTGCGACGCCTATATCAATGTGGTGGCGGGCCTGAACCTGAACGAGCCGGCGGCAGACCTGGCGGCAGTGCTTGCCTTGGCTTCCAGCTTCCGGGACCGTCCGGTGCCGGACGACCTGGCAGCTGTCGGAGAGGTGGGCCTGACGGGTGAAATACGCAGCGTCAGCGTCCTGGGCCAGCGACTGTCTGAAATTCACCGTCTGGGCTTCCACAAGTGCCTGGTTCCGGCCAGAGGCGTCAAGGATATTGACATCCCGGGAATGCAGCTGATTCCGGTGCGGAACATTCGGGAGGCGCTGGCGGTGCTGGCATGAGCATGGAACGGGGGAGAGCGGATGAAGGAGAAATATATCCGGCAGTCGGAGGTTGGGTGTCGGAAAACAGCTGTATGGGCGATTTAGTGCTGTTTACGGGGGAAGGGGCCGGTGTGTCCGGAAAGAACTCAGAATGAAAAAATATATCAGGCTTTTCCATAAAATATATATTCTCCTGATAAT
Source organism: Clostridiales bacterium (assembly GCA_021205695.1). Classification (GTDB taxonomy): domain Bacteria; phylum Bacillota; class Clostridia; order Oscillospirales; family Oscillospiraceae; genus Onthomonas. Next base: position 474 of record JAJPXB010000027.1, on the reverse strand, counting down.
CGCCTTTTTCATTTTCTTCGGCATAGCTGCTTATTGCGAAATCATAGGAACCAAAATAATCTATGTCAACAACGATAATGAAGCAGAAATTACAGAGATGCTGGAAGACGGTGAAATCTCAATCAGGGGTGAACTGAGCTCTGTCGCCTGCAAGCAGGGGCTTGGAGATTGGACATTATATCTCCAATATGAAGATGGGAACTGGGACAGTCATTTTCTGGATGACGGTGTAGCCATCGATATACACGGGTACATCAGCGAAAACGGCGTGGTCGGCGGCATCAAGGGAGAGGTGTCCAGATACGGCGCGGGGATATGCCTGGTTTTCGTCGTGCCATATTCGTTTTATAAGCTCTGTATGCTTGGCAGAGATATCGAGGAGAAAAAATTTAACAGGAACCGCTGATTGCGTCTGATGCCTGTTCATTTGTCAATGATGTGAGACCAGGGAAAGCGAAAGCGTTTGTTCGTTAG
>JAJPXB010000043.1 GCA_021205695.1 Clostridiales bacterium | reverse complement strand
TAACGAACAAACGCTTTCGCTTTCCCTGGTCTCACATCATTGACAAATGAACAGAACTTCAAATATCTGGGGAAGTGTTGTCCTAACGATCCCATTTCTCTGATTGACAGATTCCGACATTCTGTGGTATACTATTCGCAGTTTGAAAGAACACGGGATTTTCAGTCTCTTTCAGCAATCATTCGGACCACTCCCTCGGGGGTCGAGGCCATACGGACAGCCGGGTCCACTGCCGGACGGCGGGATCTCCCCGCCTTGGCGGGATTTCCCGCCTTATTGATTGAGTGTGAGCGCTCAAATTTTATAAGAGGCGCTGGTGCGCAAGCTTGTGAAACGGTCAATAAGAGCAGTAAAAGCAGATTGTTGCTATATAGACTCTGAACACCCCGTCCGACGCAATCGTCGTTCCCTCTGCCCCCTTCGTGCATGAGGTGGGAGAGAACCTCAGTGTATCGGCCCTACCGCAAGACGCGCCCAAAGCGTGTCCTGCGGTTTTTTCGTGAAGCGAGGGAGTGTTGGCGGTGCAGTCGAGACGATACCATTATGATCAGCAGCGGGCCCCCATCTACGAGGCATTGGAACGCTTTCGCCAGATGCGGGTAGTGCCCTTTGACGTGCCGGGACACAAGCGGGGCCGGGGCAATCCGGAGCTGACCGCTTTCCTGGGAGAGAAGTGCGTAGGGGTGGATGTGAACAGCATGAAGCCCCTGGACAACCTGTGCCATCCGGTGTCGGTCATCCGGGAGGCGGAGGATCTGGCGGCGGACGCCTTTGGCGCGGAGCACGCCTTTTTGATGGTGGGCGGCACCACCAGCGCCGTCCAGAGCATGGTGCTCACCGCCTGCAAGCAGGGGGACGAGATCATCCTCCCCCGGAACGTCCACCGGAGCGTCATCAACGCCCTGGTGCTCTGCGGAGCGGTTCCAGTTTATGTCAACCCGGAGGTGGACCAGCGGCTGGGTATCTCCCTGGGCATGAGTCGGGATCAGGTGCAACGGGCCATCCGGGAGCATCCCAAGGCGGTGGCAGTGCTGGTGAACAACCCCACCTACTATGGTATCTGCTCCGACCTCCGGGCGATCGTCCGCATGGCCCACGAGGCGGGGATGCTCTGTCTGGCCGACGAAGCCCACGGCACCCACTTCTATTTCGGGGGCGGCCTCCCGGTGTCCGCCATGGCGGCGGGGGCGGATATGGCCGCCGTCTCCATGCACAAGAGCGGCGGAAGCCTGACCCAGTCCAGCTTTCTCCTCACCGGCCCCGGCGTCCACGCCGGCTATGTGCGGCAGATCATCAACCTGACCCAGACCACCTCCGGCAGCTATCTCCTCATGTCCAGTCTGGACATCAGCCGTCGGAATCTGGCCCTCCGGGGCCGCCAGGTCTTTCACCAGGTGGCGGATATGGCGGAATACGCCCGGGAGGAGATCAACGCCATCGGCGGCTACTATGCCTTCGGCAAGGAGCTGATCAACGGCAACTCCATCTTCGACTTTGACACCACCAAGCTCAGCGTCCACACCCTGGACATCGGTCTGGCGGGCATCGAGGTGTACGACATTCTCCGGGACGAGTATGATATCCAGATCGAATTTGGCGACATCGGCAATATCCTTGCCTACCTGTCCATGGGTGACCGGCCCCAGGAGCTGGAGCGGCTGGTCAGCGCCTTGGCGGAGATCCGGCGGCGTTACCAGACCGACGGCACGGGGCTGCTCAGCCAGGAGTATATCGACCCGGACGTGGTCATCACCCCCCAGGATGCCTTCTATGCCGACAAGGAGAGCCTTCCTCTCCGGGAGACGGAGGGCCGGGTCTGTTCCGAGTTCGTCATGTGCTATCCCCCCGGCATCCCCATCCTGGCCCCCGGCGAGCGCATCACCCGGGACATTCTGGACTATATCGAGTACGCCAAGGGCAAGGGCTGCAGCATGACCGGCCCGGAGGATCCGGAGATCAACTGTCTCAACGTAGTAAAGTGAGGCGGGTCTCTGCCTCCCCTGAAAGGGGCGGTATGGGCTGTCTGGCTCCCCGGAAGGGGACGTAATTGCTCATAAAAACCATTTCCACCAAAGAAAGGGGGAGCCTCTTATGGATCTCTGGTTCAGCGAATTTCACACCCCGGACGTGAAGCACAGCATACGGGTCAATCGGCACCTCTACTCTAAGCGGAGCAGCTATCAGCAGATCGACATCTTCGAGACCCCGGAGTATGGCCGGGTACTCACCCTGGACGGCAGCGTCATGCTCACCGAGCGGGACGAGTTCATCTATGACGAGATGATCACCCACGTCCCCATGGCCGTCCATCCGGGCATCCGGGATATTCTGGTCATCGGGGCGGGAGACGGCGGTGTCGTCCGGGAGCTGACCCGATATGACCGGGTCAGGAGCATCGACCTGGTGGAGATGGACCCTCAGGTGGTGGAGGCGTGCCGGGAGTTTCTGCCGGGGAACGCCTGCCGGATGGATGACCGGCGGGTCAATATCTACTTCGGCAACGCCCTGAAATTCATCCGCCGCCGGGAGGCCAGCTATGACCTGATTATTGTGGACTCCACCGACCCCTTCGGGCCCTCCGAGGGCTTTTTCACCCGGGAATTCTACGGGAGCTGCTACACCGCTCTCCGGGAGGACGGGATTATGGTAAACCAGCAGGGCAGTCCCTTCTACGCCGAGGACGCCGAGGCCATGAAACGCAGCCACAAGCGGATTGTCAGCACCTTCCCCATCAGTCGGGTGTACCAGGCCCACATCCCCACCTATGCGGCAGGGTACTGGCTGTTCGGCTTTGCCAGCAAGAAGTACCACCCCGTCGACGATCTGGACGCCGCCGCCTGGAACGCCCTGAACCTGCGCACCAGGTACTACACCACCCGGCTCCATGTGGGGGCCTTCTGCCTCCCCGCTTTCCTGGAGGAGATGCTCCAGGAAGTGGAGGAGTGAGCCATGCTGGAACGGAACGTAGAGACCTTCCTGGCCTGCGACAGCGACTATGATACGGCGGACATCGTTTTATTCGGCGCCCCCTTCGACTCCACCACCAGCTTTCGCCCGGGGGCCCGCTTCGGTCCCTCCGCCATCCGGCACGAGAGCTTTGGCCTGGAGACCTACAGCCCCTATCAGGACAGGGATCTTGCCGACTGCGCCGTTTTCGACTCCGGCGATCTGGAGCTGTGCTTTGGCTCCCCGGAGCGCGCCCTCTCGGACATTCAGGCCCGAACGGAAACCATCCTGTCCGACGGCAAGCTGCCCCTGCTGCTGGGCGGCGAGCATCTGGTGACCCTTGGGGCCGTCCGGGCGGCGGTACAGCGGTACCCCGACCTCCACATCGTCCACTTCGACGCCCACGCCGATCTCCGGGACGACTATCTGGGGGCCGGGCTGAGCCACGCCTGCGTCATGCGCCGTTGCTGGGAGCTGACCGGAGACGGGCGCATCCACCAGTTCGCCATTCGCAGCGGCGACCGGGAGGAATTCCGCTTTGCCCGACGGCACACCGATCTCCACCCCTATCGGCTGGACGATGTGGCCCCACTGGCTGACTGTCTCCGGGAGGACCGGACGCCGGTCTATCTCACCATCGACCTGGACTGTCTCGATCCGGGAGTATTTCCCGGCACGGGCACCCCGGAGGCGGGGGGCGTGTTCTTTCCTCAGCTGTTGGAGGCCATCACCGCCCTGGCCTCCTGCAACATCGTGGCCGCCGACGTGAACGAGCTGGCCCCCATGCTGGACCCCACAGGAGCCTCCACCGCCACCGCCTGCAAGGTGGTGCGGGAGCTGCTTCTGGCCCTGAGCGATTGATTTGTGAAAGGAGCACTTCCCATGAGCAGAGTGTTAGTCATCGGCTGCGGCGGCGTGGCCTCCGTCGCCATCCACAAGTGCTGTCAGGTCAGCGAGGTGTTCACTGAGCTGTGCATCGCCAGCCGCACCAAGGCCAAATGCGACCGTCTGGCCGCAGAGCTGGCCCCCAAAACGGCCACCAGGCTGACCACCGCCCAGGTGGACGCCGACGATGTAAACCAGGTCATCGCCCTCATCCGCTCCTACCGGCCCGACCTGGTGATGAACATCGCCCTCCCCTACCAGGACCTGACCATCATGGACGCCTGTCTCGCCTGCGGGGTGAACTATATGGACACCGCCAACTACGAGCCGGAGGACACCGACGACCCGGCCTGGCGGGCCGTTTATGAGCGTCGGTGCAGGGAGAAGGGCTTTTCCGCCTATTTTGACTACTCCTGGCAGTGGGCCTATCGGAAAAAATTCGAGGACGCCGGGCTGATCGCCCTGCTGGGCTGCGGCTTTGACCCCGGCGTCAGCCAGGCGTATTGCGCCTACGCCAAAAAGCACGAGTTCGACACCATCGACACCATCGACATCCTGGACTGCAACGGCGGCGACCACGGCTATGCCTTTGCCACCAACTTCAACCCGGAGGTCAATCTCCGGGAGGTCTCCGCCCCCGGCAGCTATTGGGAGGACGGCCATTGGGTAGAGATCCCCCCCATGAGCGTCAAACGGGAGTATGACTTCGACCAGGTGGGCCATAAGGATATGTACCTCCTCCACCACGAGGAGATCGAATCTCTGGGGGAGAACCTCCCGGAGGTGAAGCGCATCCGCTTCTTTATGACCTTCGGGCAGAGCTATCTGGATCACATGCGCTGCCTCCAGGATGTGGGAATGCTCTCCACCACCCCGGTGACCTTCGAGGGGCACGAGATCGTCCCCATCAAGTTCCTCAAGGCGCTGCTCCCTGACCCGGCCAGCCTGGGCCCCCGGACCCACGGCAAGACCAACATCGGCTGTATCTTCACCGGAAAGCAGGACGGGCAGGACAAGACCTATTATATCTACAACGTCTGCGACCATCAGGCGTGCTACCGGGAGGTGGGCTCTCAGGCGGTGAGCTACACCACCGGTGTCCCCGCCATGTGCGGTGCCCTCATGCTGCTCACCGGCCAGTGGAACACGGTGGGCGTCCACACGGTGGAGGAATTCGACCCTGACCCCTTCCTGGACGCCCTGGATCGGTACGGCCTGCCCCGGAGCGAGAGCCACAGCCCGGTGCTGGTGGACTGATGGCCGCGCCTGTGAGGGACGACCGTCCCCCCTTTGCGGCCCTGGCGGGAGAGGATCCAGAGCGGCTGTTTGACGCCCTTCCCTCCCCCTGCTATCTGCTGGACGAGGGCGCACTCCGCCGGAACGGAGAGATCATGGCCCGGCTGGCCCGGCGGACGGGTTGTAAACTGCTCCTGGCCCAGAAGGCCTTTTCCAACTACGACCTGTACCCCACCCTGGCCCCCTTCCTCACCGGGACGGAGGCCAGCGGCCTGTACGAAGCCCGTCTGGGCCGGGAGGAGCTGCCCGGCGGGGAGGTCCACGTCTTTTGCGGGGCCTACCGGGAGGAGGAATTCGACCGGCTACTGGATTACGCCGACCACATCGTCTTTAATTCCCCCCGTCAGCTGGCCAAATTCGGCCCCAGGGCGAAGAGGGCGGGCAAGAGCCTGGGCCTGCGCGTCAACCCGGAGCGCTCCACTCAGGAGGGCCACGCCATCTATGACCCCTGCGCCCCGGGGAGCCGCCTGGGAACGACCCGCAGGCAGTGGGACGCCCAGATGACCCCGGAGCTGGTGGGCCTGCTGGACGGGCTTCATTTTCACACCCTTTGCGAGCAGGATGCCGACGCCCTGGAGGTCACTCTCCAGGCAGTAGAGGCCCGGTTCGGGGACGTTTTGCCCCGGATGTCCTGGCTGAATTTCGGCGGAGGGCACCATATCACCCGACCGGGCTATGACCTGCCCCGGCTGGAGCGGTGTATTCGCCATGCCCGGGAGTCCTGGGGGGTGGAGGTCTATCTGGAGCCGGGCGAGGCCTGGGCGCTGAACGCCGGGTATCTCCGGGCCACGGTGCTGGATGTGCTGCAAAACGGGGAGACGAACATCGCCATCCTGGACGCCAGCGCCGCCTGCCATATGCCGGACGTGCTGGAGATGCCCTACCGTCCGCCCCTGTTGGGCGGCGGCGAGCCGGGAGCAGGGCCGCACACCTATCGGCTGGGTGGGCCCACCTGTCTGGCGGGGGACGTGATCGGCGACTACAGCTTCGACGCCCCGCTGGAGGAGGGGGACAGCCTCCTGTTCGGCGATATGGCTATCTACACCACCTGCAAGAACAACACCTTCAACGGGATGCCCCTCCCGGCCATCTGGGTGCGCCGGGAAAACGGTGACCTGGAGGAGCTGGCCGCCTTCGACTACTCCGATTTTAAGGGCCGTCTGGGGCGGCGGCGTCCGACAGACACCGATGCCCCGGGCACGTTATAATGCACTCCGCACCAAAAAGGGAGGTACAAAGCCATGCACGACCAACTGACCGCCAACGACCTGGAGCAGATGCGCAGGGAGCTGGATTACCGGCGCATCACCCTGCGCCCCCAGCTTTTGGAGGAGGTCAAGACCGCCCGGGCCTTTGGAGATCTGAGCGAGAATTTTGAGCATAAGGCCGCCAAGCGGGACAAGAACAAAAACGAGAGCCGTATCCGCTATCTGGAGCGCATGATCGAGACAGCTCATGTCATTGAGGACCGCTCCGCCGACGACGAGGTGGGGCTGTTTGACAAGGTGACGGTATGGTTCGACGAAGACGAGGAGGAGGACGTGTTTCAAATCGTCACCACCGTGAAGGAGGACGCCCTCCGCAACCGGATCAGCAACGTATCCCCGGCGGGAAAGGCCCTTCTGGGCCATCGGGTAGGGGACACCGTCACCGTCCGTGTCGACGACAGCTACAGCTATCCCCTGACCATCCGGGCCATCGAGAAGCAGTCGGACGACGGCTCTATCCGGATCAGTGAATATTGACGCCGCCCCGGCAGCCATGGCTGCCGGACTCAGCGTGTCGAAAATCCTTTTTGACACGCTGAGTACGATTTTTGAACTTTAGGAAAGTTCTAAAAATCGTTTTTTTATTGCACGCGAAGGGGGCTTTTTGCCCCCTCCTCCGCACCCCCGCTACTCTGTTGCAGGAGTCTCAAGCGCTTTTTTGACAGTCTACGCCCGGCAGCCGTGGCTGCCGGGCTTTTCATGTTCACCCGCCCGTTTTGCCGTCTCATCAATTTAATCCTGCAAAGTCACATCTTTTTACCGTTTTGTCATTTAATTTAAGAATCTGACAAGGACATATTCCTTGACTGTTTCGACGGGATAAGGTAAAATACCTACAGAACACACAAAAGGAGGTTCTTCCATGAAAAGATTGATTGCATTTTTCCTGACACTGGCACTTCTTTTCTGTCTGGCCGCCTGTGGCGACAGTGATACCGAAATCGAAACATCCACTGATGTCGTCCCTGCGAGCAGTGACGACGCGCAGGAGACAGCGGACAACGCCGCTGCAAATGCGGCCGCCGACGCAGAGGACGAATCCGAAGAATCCGAAGCGGTCGTGGATACGACGAACTGGGAGGGGCTGAATCCCCTGACCGGTGAGGCCACAGAGACGGACATCAGCGCCAACCGCCCCGTCATGGTCATGCTGAACAACCTGAAGCAGGCGCTGCCCCAGTCGGGCAACAGCCAGGCGGACATTATCTATGAGATGCTGGAGGGGGGCGGCATCACCCGTATGCTGGCGGTCTATCAGGACATCTCCTCGGTGGAGGGGAACCTGGGCACCATCCGCAGCACCCGCCCCTACTATGTAGATCTGGTCGCCGGTCTGGACGGCATTCTGGTTCACGCCGGAGGCAGCAACGCCGCCTATGAGGAGATCTCGGCCCTGGGCGTCACCGACCTGGACGCCCTGAGCGGAGGCGCCTCGACCCTGTTCTGGCGGGACAAGACCCGCCTGGCCGCCGGGATCGCTACGGAGCACACCATGTACATCACCGCCTCAGACATCGTGGACTACCTGGCCAGCAGCAGCCTCCGCACGGAGCATCAGGACAGTTTTTCCATGCAGCAGTCCTTTGTAGAGGACGGCACCCCCTCTGACGGCAGCGCCGCCACGGTCATCACCGTCCCCTTCTCCGGCTATAAGACCGGCGAGTTTTCCTACGACGCCTCCACTGGCAAGTACCTTGTCTCCGAATACGGCTCCGCCTATGTGGACGAGACTACCGGAGAGCAGGTCAGCGTCACCAACGTCATCATCATTATGACCAACATCTCCACCATCGAGGGGGACAGCAAGGGCCGTATCAGCGTGACCATGACCGGCAGCGGCATCGGCTACTACGCCTGTGGCGGCAAGTACATCCCCATCAACTGGAGCCGAGCCAGTGTGGACAGCCAATACCAGTTCACCACCATGTCCGGCGAACAGCTCCAGCTGGGCGTGGGCAAGAGCTATATCAACATCGTCCCTACCACCTGCGCTGTCAGCTTCGTAGGCTAAATCACCGTCATCTGCCCCGGAGGCCGGAACGTTCCAGCCTCCGGTTTTTGCCGCTTTTTGCTGAAATGTGATCTCGGAAATCGGGCACGAATCGGTTGACAATCGCCCTGCGGCGTGTTATCGTAACAGTAGCCATATGACTGACGGAAGTGGAGAGAAACCACAGGGAGTATGGCAGGAAAAAAGCCGACCGTCTGGGCTGTCTGCCTGGAGGTGCGGTTTTTTTGGCTTCTCCGGCATAAAAGGAGGTTCATCTATCATGAAAACAGACATTGAGATCGCCCAGGGCGCAGAGATGCTGCCCATCACCCAAATCGGCGCGTCCCTGCACATCCCTACGGACGACCTGGAGCTTTACGGCAGGTATAAGGCCAAGCTGGATCTGAAGCAGGTCAAACAGCTGCCCCGAAAGGGCAGGCTCATCCTGGTGACCGCCATCTCCCCCACCCCCGCCGGAGAGGGCAAGACCACCACCAGCGTCGGTCTGGCCGACGCCCTGCACCGTCTGGACAAAAACGTTATACTGGCCCTCCGGGAGCCGTCTCTGGGGCCGGTATTCGGCATCAAGGGGGGCGCCGCCGGAGGGGGCTACGCCCAGGTGGTGCCCATGGAGGACATCAACCTCCACTTCACCGGCGATTTCCACGCCATCGGAGCCGCCAACAACCTGCTGGCCGCCATGCTGGACAACCACATCCAGCAGGGGAACGCGCTGGATATCGATGTAAAAAATATCACCTGGAAGCGCTGCGTGGATATGAACGACCGGCAGCTGCGGAATATCGTCTGCGGCCTGGGGGGCCGGATGCAGGGGGTCCCCCGGGAGGAGGGCTTTGACATCACGGTGGCCAGCGAGGTCATGGCCGCCCTGTGCCTGGCCAGCGATCTGATGGACCTGAAGGCCCGGCTCTCCCGCATTATCGTGGCGTATAACCGCAGGGGCGAGCCGGTCACCGCCGGGGACCTGAAGGCCGCCGGGGCCATGACCGCCCTGCTCAAAGACGCCATCCGGCCCAACCTGGTGCAGACTCTGGAGCACACCCCCGCCCTCATCCACGGCGGGCCCTTTGCCAACATCGCCCACGGCTGCAACTCCGTAGCCGCTACCGACGCCGCCCTCCGCCTGGGAGACTATGTGGTCACCGAGGCGGGCTTCGGGGCCGACCTGGGGGCGGAGAAGTTTTTGGACATCAAGTGCCGTGCCGCCGGGCTAAATCCGGACGCCGTAGTCGTCGTGGCCACTGTGCGGGCGCTGAAATACCATGGGGGCGTCCCCAAGGACGAATTAAAGAAAGAGAACCTGACCGCGCTGGAGCGGGGCCTGCCCAACCTGCTCCGCCATGTGGAGAACATCACCCAGGTCTACGGTCTGCCCGCCGTGGTCGCCATCAATCGGTTTGACTGCGACACCCCCGCCGAGCTGGAGCTGATCCGTAGCGCCTGCGCCCGGTACGGCGTCCGGGTGGCCCTGAGCCAGGTCTGGGGCAAAGGGGGCGAAGGCGGCCTGGAGCTGGCACAGGAGGTGCTCTCCGCCATAGACCGGGGGGAGAATCGCTTCACCATGGCCTACCCCGACGAGATGTCTCTGGCGGACAAGATCACCGCCGTGGCCCAGAAGATTTACCGGGCAGACGGGGTCATTTTCCTCCCGGCCGCCAAAAAGGAGCTGACCCGGCTGGAGGAGCTGGGCTTCGGGCGGCTCCCGGTCTGCATGGCCAAGACCCAGTACTCCTTCTCCGACGACCCCGCCCTGCTGGGCGCGCCGGAGGGCTTCACCGTCACCGTCCGCAGGGTCAAGGTCTGCGCCGGGGCGGGGTTCGTGGTGGCCTACACCGGGGACATTATGACCATGCCCGGCCTGCCCAAGTCTCCCGCCGCCGAACGCATCGACGTGGACGAGAACGGGGTCATCACCGGGCTGTTCTGAGCAGCTGACAGAGTAATAGAGCGCACCGCCCTGGCAGCGTCTGCTGCTATGGGGCGGTGCGCTTTTGGCGTTGACGTTCATCTCCGCCCGCAGGCGCGGACGAATGCCTCAAAAATCTTTCCGCTGTTTGGGTTCACGGGAAAATCAAGCTCCGGATGCCACTGGAGCGCCCAGACAAAGCTCCTTTCTCTGTGCCGCACAGCCTCCACCAGCCCGTCCTCCGACACCGCCATGACCTCCAGGTCTGCTCCCAGGTCTTTGACCGCCTGGTGGTGGTAGCTGTTCACTCCCAGGCGTTCGGTCCGGAGCAGCCCGTACAGCGGCGTTCCTTGCCGGACGCTCACCTCATGGACCGCCCGGTCATACGGCGGGCTCATGTGGTGCTCTATGCCGCTGGCATACTCCGTGGGCAGGTCCTGATAGAGAGTTCCCCCCTGGAGGACGTTCACCATCTGGATGCCCCGGCAAATCCCCAATACAGGCTTGTCCTCCTCCAGGGCGGCGGCGTACAGGATGGCCTCCATCCTGTCCCGCGTCTCACAGGGTGCGCCGCAGTCTTCCCCACGGGTCGCCCCGTAGAGAGCAGGAGAGACATCGTGCCCACCGGTCATGAGCAGGCCGTCACAGGGTTCGAACGCTGTCAGCAGCTCCTCCCGGTCGTCGGTGAGGGGCAGGATCACCGGGACACCCCCGGCCGCCCGGATACCGTCCAGGTAGCCGGGGAGCATCCAGATGCTGTTCTTTTCCTCGTCCCACAACGGGACGACGGCGATGCGCTTTTTTGCCATGTTTATCTCTCCTTACGCCCAGGAAGGAGCTTACAGTCCCAGCAGATACAGCCGGGAATCTCTCCCTCGGGCATTCTCCTCTCACGCTGCTCTCACTTGACCACCACGTTCTCCTCCCCCAGCAGGCGGTTCAGCTCCCGGATGAGGGAGGTGTGGATCAGGCAGGGCATACCGAAACGGCGTTTGCTGTCCTGGAAGTAAAGCACCATCTGCCCCGTTCCGGGGAACATGATCAGCATCTGCCGCACCTTTTTCACCCGGGGGTCGTCCTCCCGGTCAAAGCGAAGATAGAGCTTCTGGGCCCCGGGGACGACGCCCGGTACCTGATTCGCTGACGTGTCCTGTCGGCGGTATTGTCCCGCCTGGGGTCGGGCGCTCCGGTTCCCGCCATAGCGTCCCCCCCGCTGCTCCAGCAGGGGCAGGCTCTCCTCCGCCAGGGGGAAGATGCGCTCACAGATGAGCTGTGGCTGCTTCTCATCCCGGACGGAGATGCGTCCATCCACCAGAATGCCATAGCCCACCGCCAGCAGGCTGCCGTACTCCTCCATGGCTCTGGCAAAGACGATCAGCTCCATGCTGCCGGTGTCGTCCTCCAGCATGGCGTAGGCCATGAGAGAGTTGTTCCGGGTGGTCCTCGTCCGGGAGGACAGGACGATGCCCGCCAGGCACACCCGCTGCTCGTCGGCAAACTGGGTGGGGCCTCCCTCCTGTCCAAAATCCGACAGGATACGGCCCATGGGCACCGCCCCGGCCCGGCGGGTGACCTCCCGGTACTGGTCCATGGGGTGGCCGGAGAGATAGAGCCCCGTCATCTCCCGCTCCATACGCATTTTCTCCATGGGCTCAAACTCCGGGATGTCCGGCAGGCGCACCTGGGACAGGCTGGCGGAGCCGTCCCCGCCGAGGCCGCCGAACAGGTCGAACTGCCCCTCCACATTCCGCTTTCTCGTGTCCGCAATGGCGTCCAGCACCACGTTCATCACGCTCACCAGCTGGCTCCGGCAGTTGCCCAGACTGTCAAAGACGCCGCAGCGGATCATGTTCTCCAGGGCGCGGCGATTCAGATCGGTGTCGAAGGTGCGCTCGCAGAATTGCTGGAAGGAGGTGAAGGGGCCTCCCTGCTCCCGCTCCTGAACAATATGCTCCACTACGCTCCGGCCCACCCCCTTGATGGCGGCCAGACCGAAGCGGATGTCCTCTCCCTGAACGGTGAAGTCCGCCCCGGACCGGTTGATATCCGGAGGCAGGAGCTGAATGCCCATGTCCTTACAGGCGGAGATATACTCCGCCACCTTGTCGCTGGAGTCCAGCACGCTGGTGAGCAGGGCAGCCATATACTCCTGAGGATAGTGATATTTGAACCAGGCCGTCTGATAGGCCACAATGGCGTAGCAGACCGCATGGGCCTTGTTGAATGCATAGTTGGCGAAGTCCTGGATCTCCCCGAAGATGGCCTTGGCAGTCTCCTCCGGGATACCGTTGGCGATACAGCCCCTGATGCCCCGGTCGGCGTCCCCGTAGATAAAGGCGTGCTCCTCCTGCTGGATCTGCTTTGCCTTTTTCTTGGAGATGGCCCGGCGCACCATGTCCGCCCCGCCCAGGGAGTATCCTGCCAGCTGCTGGAAGATCATCATCACCTGCTCCTGGTAGACGATGCAGCCATAGGTGACGGAGAGGATGGGCTCCAGCAGCGGGTGGCGATAGGTCACCATGCTGGGGTTCAGCTTACACTGGATGAACCGGGGAATGGACTCCATGGGGCCGGGACGGTACAGGGCCACGATGGCGGTCAGGTCCTCGATACTGGAGGCCTTCATCTGGACGCAGACGCTGGTCATTCCGGCGGACTCCATCTGGAACACCCCCGCCGTATGGCCCTCCTGGAGCATCTGGAATACCTCCGGGTCGTCCTCCGGGATGTTGTGCAGGTCAAAGTCCGGCGCCTTCTTCCGGATCATCCTCTGTGCATCGTCCAGAATGGTCAGGTTGCGCAGGCCCAGAAAGTCCATTTTCAGCAGGCCCAGCTCCTCCAGAGTGGTCATGATATACTGGGTGACCACGCTCTCGTCGTTTTTCGCCAGGGGCACATACTCATACACCGGCTTCCGGGTGATGACCACGCCGGCGGCGTGCTTGGAGGCGTGGCGGGGCATCCCCTCGATCTTCCGGGAGGTGTCGATGAGCTGATGCACCTGGGGGTCGCTCTCGTACCGGTCACGGAGGGGCTTGGAAACCTTCAGCGCCTCATCCAGGGTGATGTGGAGGGGGGTGGTGGGCACCATCTTGGCGATCTGGTCCACGTCGCCATAGGGCATATTCATCACCCGGCCCACGTCCCGGAGGACGCCCCGGGCGGCCATGGTACCGAAGGTGACGATCTGAGCCACATGATCCTCCCCGTAGGTGCGCTTCACATAGTCGATGACCTCCTCACGGCGGCGGTAGCAGAAATCCATGTCGATGTCCGGCATGGTGACCCGCTCCGGGTTGAGGAACCGCTCGAAGTACAGGTCGTACTTCATGGGGTCTACGTCGGTGATGCCCATGCAGTAGGCCACCATGGACCCGGCGGCGCTGCCGCGCCCCGGCCCCACCGGGATCTCCTGGCTCTTGGCATAGCCCACGAAGTCCGCAACGATGAGAAAGTAATCCACAAAGCCCATGGTGCGGATCATATTCATTTCGTACTCCAGCCGCTCCCGGTAGCCGGGCGGGTCGGCAGGGTAGCGCCGGGCATACCCCTCCCGGCAGAGCTTTTCCATCAGGCTGTCCCCGTCATAGCCCTCCGGATAGCGGAACTCCGGCAGGTGGTAGACGCCGAACTGAAAGTCCACCTGACACTCCTGCGCGATTTTCTCCGTATTCTCGATGGCCTCGGGGCAGTCGGGAAAGAGGGCTCTCATCTCCTCCTCCGACTTGATGTAGAACTCCTCGCTGCCGAATTTCATCCGGTTGGGGTCGTCCACCGTTTTCCCCGTCTGGATGCACATGAGCACATCCTGGGCCTGGGCATCCTCCTGGGTGAGGTAGTGGGCGTCGTTGGTGGCCACCATGGGGATGCTCAGCTCCCGTGCCAGCCGAACCAGCAGGGGCAGTATCTCCCGCTGCTCCTCCAGGCCGTGGTCCTGGAGCTCGATATAGTAGTTCCCCTCCCCCATCATCTCCTGCATCATCCGGGCGTGCTCCACCGCCCCGGCGTAGTCGCCGTTGCGGAGACGACGGGGAATTTCGCCCGCCAGGCAGGCGGAGAGGGCGATCAGGCCCTCGTGATGCTCCCGCAGCAGATCCAGGTCGATGCGCGGGCGCATATAAAACCCCTCCAGGTTGGCCTGGGTGACCAGGTAGGAGAGGTTGCGGTAGCCGATCTCGTTCCGGCAGAGCAAAATGAGGTGACGGGCGCCCGTGTCCAGATCGTGATTCTTGTCGAACCGGGTCCTGGGGGCCACATACACCTCACAGCCGATGACGGGATGGATGCCCTCCTTCTGACAGGCCTTGTAAAAATCCACCACGCCGTACATATTGCCGTGATCGGTGATGGCCACCGAGGTCTGGCCCAGGGCCTTGACCCGCTGCACCAGCTCCTGAATGCGGCAGGCGCCGTCCAGGAGGGAAAATTCCGTATGAACGTGTAGATGGGCAAAGGACATGGGTCTTCCCTCCTATGGCTTTGTTTTCTGCTCCTCCGCCAGCTCCATCAGCTTGCGTAGGCGGTGGTTCAGGCAGGATTTGGAGACGCCGGCCAGCTCCGCCAGCTGGCTCAGGGACAGCTCCGGGTGCTCCATGCGGAGCATGGCGGTGTCCCGCAGATTCTCCGGCAGGGCGTCCCACTGGGGGCTGCTCCGGAGGGCGCGGATAGCGGCGATCTGCCCCTGTGCGGCAGCCACCGCCTTGTCCAGATTGGCCATATCGCAGTTGGAGCGGCGGTTCACACCGTTCATGATGTTCTTCTCCAGCTTGGTGTTCATCAGCTCCATGGCGGAGAGGGGCGCCCCGATGGTCGTGAGGAAGTCCGCGATAGCCTCGCTCTGCTTGAAGTAGGTCACATAGTTGCCCCGGCGGGTGGTCAGCTTGGGGTGCAGATCCATCTCCGCCAGCAGCGGCGCCAGCTCCCGGGAGACGGCGTAATGAGAGGTGGTCAGCTCCAGGTGATACCGCTGCCTGGGGTCGAGGATCGACCCGGCAGCCAAAAAAGCCCCCCGGAAGAAGGCCGCCTGACAGCAGCTCTCCTCCAGGACGGCGTAGTTGATGTGGTGAGACACCTGGCCGTGGTCATAGCCAAAGGCATCCAGGATACGGCCCAGCTTGGCCGGGTCTGTGATGGTAAAAATCTGTTTCCCCTTTGCGTTCTCCCCGGGCTGCCGGTCGAACCTGACGCCGAAGGCACGGCGAAACAGCCGAGGCAGCCGTTGCGCCACGGCGGGAGAGGTGGTGACGACGCGTATCTCTTCCCCCGAAAACACGTTGCAGAACAGCAGCACCCCATAGGCCTCCGCCCGGGTGCAGCAGGGGCGGTTGAGCCGCTCGCGGCACAGCTCCTCCTTCGCCAGACTGGAAAAGGTCTTATTGCCCTCCCGCCTGGTCTCCTCCTCCGGAAACAGCTCCGGAAAACGATCACCGTTCTCTGACATACCGCACTCCCCGATCCGTCCAGGTGCGGACGCACCGATCCTCCACCACGTCCAGGATGGCCCGGGCCAGCTTCATGGAGTCGTGTCTGGCCTTGTAGCGCTTTGTCTCGTCCGAGAGGGGTTCGCAGATCAGCTCCACGCCCATGGCACGGACTGCGTCCCCGTCCACCAGCATGGGCTGGGCGTTTTCCGTCCGGTAGCGCTGGCGCACCTCCTCCGGGATGTCGGCGGAGTTTGCCAGACACAGATCCACCATGTCCGGCCGCCCGTGGTCGAACAGGGCCTGGAGATGCTCTGAGAGGGTATAGCCCTCCGTCTCCCCCTCCTGGGTCATGATATTGGCAACGTAAATGCGCAGGGCCTGGGACTCCGCCACGGCGTCCGCCACGCCGGGCACCAGCAGGTTGGGAATGATGCTGGTGTACAGGCTCCCCGGCCCCAGGACGATCACGTCCGCCTCCCGGAGAGCGTCCAGAACCTTGGGGAGCACAGGGGGCCGTTCCGGCTCCATGCGCACCTGCCGGATGCGGCAGTGCTGAGAGCGCTTAAAGCTGAATATCTTGCTCTCCCCCCGGACAGAGGTGCCGTTTTCCAGCTCCGCTATCAGGTTTACGTTCTCACTGGTGACGGGAAGCACCTGTCCGGTGACGGCCAGAAGCTGGTTCATCCGCTCCACCGCCTCCTCAAAGGAGTCGGAGATGCCGTCCAGGGCGGCCAGGAGGAGATTCCCGAAGCTCTGTCCCGCCAGGCTCCCGTCGTGGAACCGGTAGGCCAGTAGCTCCTCCATCACCGGCTCCACATTGGCCAGTGCCTGGAGGCAGTTGCGCAGATCGCCCGGTGGGGGCATTCCCAGGTCGTGCCGCAGCATCCCGGAGCCGCCCCCGTCGTCCGCCATGGTCACCACGGCGGTGATATTTCTGGAATAGTATTTCAGGCCCCGCAGCATGGTGGACAGCCCCGTTCCGCCGCCGATAGCGACGATATGAGGACCTCCATCAGAGGAGATCCGCCAATCTTGCGTGTTCATCTATTTCCGCTCCCGATTGATATCCCGATGCTGCTCGGTGACGATATACCCCATGCTCTCCACCATCCGGGCCACGGCGCAGGCCATGGCGACGGAGCGGTGCTGGCCGCCGGTGCAGCCCATGCAGATGACCAGGCTGCTTTTCCCCTCCTCCTCATAGAGAGGCAGCAGGAACCGGAGCATATCCTCCATCCGGTGTTCAAATTCGTGTGTCTCCCTGTAGTTCTGCAAAAAGTCGGAGACCTCCTGATCCAGTCCCGTCTTGCGCCGCAGCTCCGGAACATAAAAGGGATTGGGCAAAAACCGCACGTCCATCACCCAGTCCGCATCCAACGGGATACCGTACTTAAAGCCGAAGGACTCCACCATAACCTGAAATGTCCGCTCCTTGGCCGCAGTCTCTCCAAACATCTCCAGCAGCGCCGCACGGAGCTTCGCGGTGGTGTTGAAGTCGGTGGAGTCCAGGATGTAATCCGCCCTGGCCCGAACCGGCTCCAGCAGCTTTTTCTCCCGTCGAATGGCGGACTCCAGGCTCTCCCCCGGCTCGGCCAAGGGATGCATCCGCCGGGTCTCCTTATAGCGCATAATGACCGCCTGGGTCGAGGCCTCCAGAAATAGCAGCTTACAGTCGCAGCCCATGGCCTCCATCTCATCCATGGCCTGGAACAGGGGGGTAAAATCGTGTCCGCCCCGGACATCGCTGACCATGGCCACCCGCTCATAGCTGCTGTTGGCGCCGCTGAGCGCCATCTCCGCAAAGCGGGGCATCAGCGCCGCAGGCATATTGTCCACGGTATAAAAGCCCGCATCCTCCAGGAATTCTCCCGCTCTGCTCTTTCCGGCGCCGGAGAGACCGGAAATAATGATAAACTGCATTTTCCCACCTCCTGTATCTGCGCTTGGTCTGTCTGGGGTCGTATTTGTCTTATGATTACAGCATCAGCCGGATCTCCAGCTCCAGCCGGTAATCCGTATGCTGCCAGACCACGTCTTTCACATGGTCGGTCAGGGCCAGCACGTCGGCACAGGTGGCCCCGCCCTTGTTGACCACAAATCCTGCATGCTTTTCGGAGACCTGTGCGCCGCCCACCTGATAGCCCTTGAGCCCGCACCGGTCGATGAGCGCCGCCGCATAGGCCCCTTTGGGCCGTTTGAAGGTAGAGCCGGCGCTGGCCCACTCCAGGGGTTGGGTCCGCTTCCTGCGGCGGAGCAGGTCATCCATCTGCGCCTGAATGGCCAGCCGGTCCCCCGGCTGCAGCTCTACCAGGGCTTCTAAGACGATCAGCTCCTGCTCCATGAAGACGCTGTGGCGGTAGCCGAAATGCTGCTCCTCCCCCCGGAACACATGGAGGTTGCCCTCCGCGTCCAGGGCGGTGGTCTGAGTCACCACATGCTGCAGCTCTCCTCCGTAGGCTCCGGCGTTCATCACCACGCCGCCGCCCACCGAGCCGGGGATGCCGTGGGCAAATTCAAATCCGGTCAGCCCCTCCTGCTGGGCAAAGCAGGCCAGCTGTCTCATGGGGACGCCCGCCCCGCAGCGGACGGTGGTCTCCCCTATCCGCTCCAGCTGGTTCAGGCCGGGGCGAGTCAGAATAACGAAATGCTCCAGGGGGCCGTCTCCGCACAGGAGATTGCTCCCCCGTCCTACCAGAAAGGGGTGGATGTCCAGGCTCCTGGCCACCCGGATGGCGGTCACTGTCTCCTCCGTTGTGTGGGGCAGAGCCATCACCGCCACCGGCCCGCCGATGCGGAAGGAGGTGTGATTGCTCATGGGTTCGTTTTCTCTTATTTCAATACCGGGGCAGGCCCGGTTCAGTTCTCTTTTCAGATGCTCAAATGAGTCCATTCTGTTCCTCCCGTCGGGAATTTGCGCTCCGGCCGGCGGGGCCGTGATCGTGAGGGGGTGGTACCCTCTATTACATTCTATTGCAGTTCAATCCCCCCGCTGACACTATTATGGCATCCGTGGCCGGCGGGGTAATCATGTTTTCGGGAAAAAATGGCCGTCTCACCACTCATACACCGGATCAGGCACCGGGCATATTTCGCAGCGGGTAATCAGACCGCCCTCCAGCTCCAATATGCCATAGGAGGGATGGGGACTGTTGCCCACGGCGCCGGGGTTCATCAGCAGGATGCCGCCCTCCTGACGGACGCAGGCGACATGGGTATGCCCTGCCAGGAGGATGTCCGCCTCCTGACGGCGGCCTGCGGCGAACAGGCGGCTGTAGCCGCTCTTGACCGTGTATTCGTGGCCGTGGGTCAGAAAAATCCGCAGGCCGCAGACTGTCACCAGCTCCTCCGTCCGCCACCGGCACCGCCAGTCGCAGTTTCCGGCTACCGAGTGCAGCTCGATCTCCGGGTGTTCCGCCAGGACGGCGAGAATATCTCCCCGTCCGTCCCCCAGGTGGAACACCATGTCGGGGCGTTCCCGCTCCAGCACGTTGCACATATTGGTCTTGTTCCCGTGGGAGTCAGAGAAGATCAGCAGCTTCACGGAGCACATCTCCTTCGTCGGTGCATATACTAAACTAAATGCAGTTGGCCCGGTTTTCCGGGCTGGCAGGAGGGATCTCTGATGAAACAGTCCGCAGCTGACCGTCCATCCGGCTCTCTGCCCCGGGAGGCGGAGGAGCTGATGCAAAACCCGTCCGCGCTCAAGGCCCTCATTCAATCGCCGGAGACGAAGCGTCTCATCTCTCTGCTGCAGCAGCAGGGCGACCTCCAGGGGGCAGCCAAACAGGCAAAGGCGGGAGACGCCTCCGCACTTCAGGAAATGCTCCGCCGTCTCGGCCAGAGCCGGGAGGGCGGGGATGCGTTGACCAATCTGGAGGGCCGCCTGGAGCGGCGCTGATTCAGGAAAGGAGGACTGCTCTGTGGCCGAATTTGAGGAAAAACTGAATGAAATCCTGTCCTCTCCCCAGGCCATGGAGCAGATCATGTCCCTGGCCAATTCCCTCTCCGGTGGCAGTCCCCCTTCGGAGACGGACGCCTCCGAAGGAGCCGCTCCTTCCTCCGCCCCCGCCGATCTGCTGGGCGGCCTGGAGCCGGCCACGCTGGGCAGGCTCTCCTCCCTGCTGTCCGTCTATCAGCAGCAGGGAGACGAGAGGACACAGCTCCTGGAGGCGCTCCGGCCCTTTTTGAAGGAGAACAGCCAGGAGCGACTGGAGCGGGCCGTCCACATCACCCGCATCAGCCGGGTCATTCAGGCGGCGCTGTCCATGTTCAGGGGGGATGGGGATGTATAACCGGTACAGTCCTCAGGGGGGCTATCAGCCGGTGGAGCCGGACGGCCCCCAGGGGGAACCGTCCAGGCCCTCCTCCGGCGGGAGCGCCGGGGCAGGAGGGCTCTTCTCCGCCCTCCGCGGCCTTCTCTCCGGGGACGGCGGCATTGACCGGCTGCTGGATCGATTGGGTGTCAGCAGGCTGGACAAGGGAGACATTCTCCTCATTCTCATCCTCATCTATCTCTTTCGGGAGTCGGAGGACGACGAGTGGCTCATCATTCTTGCCCTGATACTGCTCATGGGCCTGGGCTGATTATTTTTTCTCGTCCTCCTTATGGGGAAGGCGTGCGTCCGCATTGGGGAAGTGCCTGTGGTGCCCCTCCCCCTTCAGAAGCGCCCGGCGGTGTCGAAACAGCTGATAGGCGACCACGCCCACGATGACTACGGCGATCACCAGCGGGATCCACCGCCCGCCCTCTGAGGTGCTCAGCAGCACGGCGGTCAGGCCCAGGATGCCGGAGATAATGTAGAGAACGGCCACCGTCTGCTGCCGGGTCAGGCCCATGTCCAGCAGTCGGTAGTGGATGTGCTTCCTGTCCGCCTTCATGGGGTTTTCCCCGTGGCTCACCCGGGCAATGACGGCATAGCAGACATCGAAGATGGGCAGACCCAGCAGGCAGAAGGGCACGGCAAAGGAGATCAGGGCATAAATCTTGAACAGTCCCTGGATAGAGGCCACCGCCAGGATAAATCCGATAAAGGTGGAGCCGGTATCACCCATAAAGATACGGGCGGGACTGATATTATAGGGCAGAAAGCCGATACAGCCCCCCGCCAGAGCGGCGCAGAGCACCGCCACCGTGATATCAGAATATCCCATGGCCACGATAAGCAGGCAGACGGAAGAGATGGCGGATACTCCTGCGGCCAGGCCGTCCAGGCCGTCGATCAGATTCACCGCATTGGTGATCAGGACGATCCACAGGACGGACACCGGAACGGAGAACATCCCCAGATTCAGATGTCCGCTCTCGGCGATCCAGGTGGGCGCACTGATATAGCTGATGACATTGCCCCCGGCCACCGCCACCATGGCGGCTACAATCTGGACAGCAAGCTTCAGCAGGGCGGACAACCCCTTTACATCGTCCACCATGCCCAGGACAACGATGATGACTGCGCCTACCAGCATGGCAGTGAGCCTGGTATTCAGTTGGACAAACAGCAGCATTGCCACCAGGAAGCCCGCAAAGATGGCCAGCCCTCCCATGCGGGGGGTCGGCTCCTTGTGGAGGTGGCGTTCGCTGTCGGTTCCCGTCACACCGGGCATGTCAATGGCTCCCATGCGGATGGCAAGACGTCGCACCAGGGGGACCATTATCACCGCCACCGCCATCGCCACGGCCAGTGCCGCCACCACAATGGCCAGCGACTGGTAGTTCAAAGCCTTCATAAGAGAGGAAAGCCTCCTTTCGTGTTCCCCTTCGGCTCTGTGTCCGATCAGGGAGCGACGAAACCGACCTTCTTGTATACCTTTCGCAGCGTCTTGTTGGCGATATAGCCGGCCTTCTCCGCACCGGAGCGGTAGACGGATTCCAGATAGGCCTTATCCTTGAGCAGCCGCTCCGTCTCCTCCCGGATGGGACGGCACATCTCCACCACGCTGTCGCCCACGGCAGTCTTGAAGGCGCCATAGCCCTGACCGGCAAATTCCGCCTCGATGGTCTCGAAGCTCTTACCCGTGGCGGCGGCGTAAATCTGCATCAGGTTGGAGATGCCCGGCTTGTTCACCGGATCGTAGCGGACGCAGGACTCGCTGTCGGTGACTGCCCGCCTGAACTTTTTCGCGATCACTGCCGGATCCTCCAGCAGGTAAACACAGCCGTTGGGGTCCTGATCCGACTTGGACATCTTGTTCTCCGGGCTGGTCAGGCTCATGACCCGGGCGCCCATCTTGGGGATATAGGGCTCCGGGACCTTGAACACCGGGCCATAGACGGCGTTGAACCGCTCGGCGATGTCCCGGGTCAGCTCACAGTGCTGCTTCTGGTCCTCACCCACCGGGACATAGTCCGCCTGATAGAGCAGGATGTCCGCCGCCATGAGGCAGGGATAGGTGAACAGCCCGGCGTTGATGTTCTCCGCGTGGGCGGCGCTCTTGGCCTTGAACTGGGTCATCCGGGACAGCTCTCCAAACATGGTAAAGCAGTCCAAGATCCAACCCAGCTGGGCGTGGGCGGGGACGTGGCTCTGGATGAACAGCGTGTTCTTCTCTGGGTCCAGACCGCAGGCGATATAGGCCGCCAGCTGACTCACCGTCCGGCGGCGGAGGTCGGCAGGATTCTGACGCACCGTGATGGTGTGCATATCCGCCATGAAATAATAGCAGTCAAACTGATCGGCCCGCTCGGCCCAGTTCTTGATGGCCCCCAGATAGGAGCCGAGGGTCAGCTCGCCGCTGGGCTGGATGCCGGAGAGCATAATGCCCTTTTGTTCCATCATTTCCACGTCCTTTGCTTGTGATCTATCCTGCCGGGGGCACCCGAACGCCGCCCCCGGTCAATTTTGCTTCGACATGATATCCGATTATATCATACAGAGATTCCGTTGGCAATCTTTTTCCTGAGGAGGAGCGCAGGCCCCGGTCAGGCCCGCCGCCCGGAGCAGGGTGAAAAGGTGAAAATACTGTCCGTATTCCCCGCTCATTCCGCAGCTTTCGTCGAGGGCTGTCAATAGGATATCCTCACAAATCTGCCCCCAAAATTTTGTCAAATTTGTCCCGGTGGAACAGGGAGAAAATCGCTCAGCCCCCTTGACAGGCGGGCGTCTGGCGGCCGTCAATAATGGCTTCGCAACCGGTTTCTACAGGGAGTTATCCACATTTTCCACAGGGTTTTCCACAGGAAAAATCCCGCCGACGCAAGGCTTTTTCCCCTCTTTTTCGGGTTTTCCGCCGAAAATTATGGAACCGCGTTATGTCAAATTTGGATTGACATAATCATGATTTCCAGTCATTACAGCCGATCTCACGTCCGGCATAGCCGTTCAGGGTGAGATCCGCCTGGTGGCCCGCCAGGTACTCATAGTATCCCTGACAGCCGATCATGGCCCCGTTGTCCCCGCAGAGCTTCAACTCCGGCAGGTAGAGCTGCCAGCCCTCCCGCTCGCAGGCCGCAGCCAGGTCGGCCCGGATACGGCTGTTGGCGGCGACCCCTCCGGCAGCGGCCACCTTGCCATAGCCCAGCGTCCGGGCGGCGTCCACCGCTCTTGGCACCAGCTCGTCGCTGACCGCCTGACCAAAGGAGGCGGCGAAGGAGGGCAGATCCAGCGCCTCTCCCTTCTGCTGGGCGTTGTGGATTAGGTTCAGCGCCGCCGTTTTCAGCCCGGAGAAGGACATATCCAAAGGTGCTCCATCCACCTTAGACCGGGGCAGGGGGTATTTTCGGGGGTCTCCCCCAGTGGCAAGGCGATCCATGGGGCCGCCCCCGGGGTAGCCGATGCCCAGCACCCGGGCCACCTTGTCAAAGCACTCCCCCGCCGCATCGTCCCGGGTGGCACCCAAAAGCGCCATGTCGGTGTAGTCCCGGACGTCCACGATCATGGTGTTGCCCCCGGAGACGCACAGGCAGAGAAAGGGGGGCTCCAGATCGGGGTGGGTGATATAGTTGGCGGCGATGTGGCCCCGGATATGGTGGACGGGGATGAGCGGGACGTTCAGCCCCCATGCCGCGCTCTTGGCAAAGTTCACCCCCACCAGCACGGCCCCGATCAGTCCCGGGGCATAGGTGCAGGCCACGGCGTCGATGTCCCCCCTGGCGACGCCCGCCTGCGCGAGCGCCTGATCTGCCATAAGTGAAATGGCCTCCAGGTGCTTGCGGGAGGCTATCTCCGGCACCACTCCGCCGTAGACGGTGTGCATATCAATCTGAGAGGCGATGGCGTCAGACAACACGGTCCGCCCGTCCCGTACCACCGCCACAGCGGTCTCATCACAGGAGGACTCCACTGCCAATATAATCATTGCCCGTCTCCCTCCTGCCGGAGAAATCTCGTCATGAGAAGGGCATCCTCCGTGGGCTTGTCGTAATAGTTTTTCCGTCGGCCCATCTCCTGAAAACCGAATTTTTCATAGAGGGCTCTGGCCGCCCGGTTGCTCTCCCGCACCTCCAGGGTCAGGAAAGACAGGTTCTGGGCCTGGGCAAACCGGAGGAACACCCCCAGCAGATCACTGGCCAGCCCCTGGCGGCGGTACTCCTTTTTGACGGCGATGTTGCTGATGTAGCCCTCGTCCAGCACCACCGTCAGGCTGGCGTAGCCCAGGACCTCCCGCTCCCCGGTGACGGCCACAATGCAGGAGCTGGTCAGGCTGTCCAGCTCGTCATAGAGCATCTCCTCCGTCCAGGGCATGGAGAAGGTCTGCCGCTCCAGCTCGGCGATCTGGGGCACCAGCTCCCGGTCCATGGGGACCAGCTGATATGGGATGGGCTGCCGCGCCTCACCGGGCACGGAGGCCATCACCGGTTTCCATTCGCTCATGAGAATCTCTCCTCTTACGTTAAATCTCGTTTTGCGGCGCAGCCAGCTCCCGCTCGGTCAGGACAGCGGTATACCGCTCGCCCTCCAACCTCTCTCCGGTGGGGTGGAAGCCGTTTTTCCGCCAGAAGCTTTCGCTCTGCCGGTTGTCCCGGACATAGGCCAGGCGGATACGCCGGTATTTTTGGTTCAGGGCGGCACAGAGCTCCTCCACCAGAGCGGAGCCAAAGCCCCGGCCCTGCATTTCCCGGGCCACCATAAAGAAGCCGATAAAGGCTGTCTCTCCATCCGGATAGCCCAGTACCAAATCCAGCACCGCTGCCAGTCGTTCCCCGCTCCAGAAGCCCAGATAGTACCTGTCCTCCGCCGTCTTTCCCGGCGGCAGAGCTGTCATGTCAGACCGCAGCGTCTCCTCGCTGACGGTCGGAGGGCAGTGTCGGTAATATTGGGGATTTCCCCGGCAAAGGGTCAGCAGTTCCGGCAGGTCGTTTCCGTTCAGGGGACGGACGGCGCAGGTCTGAGAGAGGGCTGCAATATCGAACCTCATGGCCGTTTCCCTCAGTGGGCGTCTGCCCAGCACTTGCCCACCTTGGCCTCCGCCACCAGGGGGACAGACAGGGAGACCACCCGCTCCATCTCCTCCTCCAGCAGCCGGGCGATGGCGTCCCCCTCCGATTCCGGGCACTCCACAATCAGCTCGTCGTGAACCTGGAGCACCAGCCGTCCCTGATAGCCCTCCGATTTGAGCCGGGCCTGCACCCGGATCATAGCCAGCTTGATGATGTCGGCGGCGGTCCCCTGGATGGGCATATTCAGCGCCACCCGCTCGCCAAAGGAGCGGAGGTTAAAGTTAGAGCTTTTCAGCTCGGGGAGCCAACGGCGACGGCCCATCTCGGTGGACACAAAGCCGTCCTCCTTGGCCTTTGCGACGATATTCTTCTGATAGTCCCGGATGCCGGAATACTTGTCAAAATATCGTTCCATATACTCCTTGGCCTGCCACTGGGCAACCCCGATGTCCTGGGCCAGGGAGAAGGCGGAGATGCCATAGACGATGCCGAAGTTCACCGCCTTGGCAGAGGAGCGCATCTGCTTCGTGACCTCCTCCTCCGGCACGCCGAACACCTGGGCCGCCGTGGCAGTGTGGATATCCGCCCCGGCGCGAAAGCCCTCCAGCATGGCCTCATCCTGGGCGATGTGGGCCAACAGGCGCAGCTCGATCTGGGAGTAGTCGGCATCCACCAGCACGTTGCCGGGGGCCGCCATGAACATCTTGCGCATCTCCGCCCCCAGAGGGGTGCGGACGGGGATATTCTGCAGATTCGGCTCCACAGAGGACAGCCGCCCGGTGGCGGCGACTGTATTCTGGAAGCTGGTGTGGATGCGCCCGTCCGGGCCGATCACCTTCGTCAGCCCGTCCACATAGGTGGATTTCAGCTTGCTGAGCTGCCGATAGTCCAAAATCTGCTGGATAATGGGGTGATAGGGCTTGAGCTTTTCCAGCACGTCGGCGTTGGTGGAGTAGCCCCGCTTCGTCTTTTTGAAGGTGGGCAGGCCCAGGTCCTCAAAAAGCACCGCTCCCAGCTGCTGGGTGGAATTGATGTTGAATGTCCGACCCGCCAGCCGGAAGATCTCCTGCTGCGTCCGGTCGATGTTCTCCGAAAGCATCTCCCCGAACGCCGCCAGCGCCTTCCGATCCACCAGAAAGCCCGCCTGCTCCATCTCCGCCAGCACCGGACAGAGGGGCAGCTCCACCTGGGTCAGCAGCTCCAGCATCCCCAGCTCCCGGAGCTTTGGCTCCATCACCTGATAGAGCGCCTCGATGAGGGCGGTGTCCTCATACCAGGCGGTCTGGGCCTTTGGGTCATCCGAGAGAGAGGTGAAAGCGCCCTCCGCCTGGTAAGCGGCCTTGGCCTCCATGTCCTTTTGGAAGTAGTGCATGGCCAGCCTGGGCAGCTCATAGCTCCCCGCCGTGGGGTCCAGCAGGTAGGCCGCCAGCTCGGTGTCAAAGACAAAGCCCTCTGTGGGCAGGCCCTCCGCCAGCAGCGCCTCGCACAGGGTCTTGACCCCATGGGCCACCTTGCTCACCCGCCCGGAAAACAGCTCCCGGAGCAGCGCGTCGTAGTCCCCCTGATACCGGCTCTGACGGATGTCGTAGAGATATTTCTGGCCCTCCCCGGCCTGCTCGCTCAACGTCACCCCGTCCAGGCTGGCAAGCGGCAGCACAGTGACATATGCCGCCGCCTCCCACCGGGGATAGAGCGTCTCCGCCTGCGCCTGGGTCAGCACATCTATTACCTCTGTCTGTACCTCCGGCTCCCCCTGGCCGGAGGCAGCGGGCTGTTCCGGGGGCTTCAGGCCGAACCGCTCGATGAGCTTGGAGAATTCCAGCCGGAGAAACAGGGCGTAGAGAGCGTCGTTGTCCACCGGACGGCGCAGGGCGTCCTCCGGCCGGAAGTCGATGGGAGCGTCGCAGCGAATGGTGGCCAGGTCGTAGGACAGCTTCGCCATCTCCCTTCCCTCGTCCAGCTTGCGCCGCTGGGCGGGCTTCAGCTCCGCCTGGTCGAAACCGGCGTAGAGATTTTCCACCGAGCCGTAGGTCTGGATCAGCCCCATGGCGGTCTTTTCCCCGATGCCCTTGACCCCGGGGATATTGTCCGAGGCGTCTCCCATCAGACTTTTCAGGTCGATCATGTGGATGGGGTCGAAGCCGTATACTTCCCGGAAGGCCTCCGGCGTCATGTCCTTCGTGGTGGTCTGGCCCATGCGGGTGGTCACCAGCTTCACCTTCGTGTGCTCCGTGATGAGCTGGAGAGAGTCCTTGTCCCCGGTGACGATGGCGCAGTCCCATCCGGCGGCCTCGCACTTCCGGGAGATGGTGCCCAGCAGATCGTCCGCCTCCCAGCCCTCCAGCTCATAGCGGGGGATGTTCATGGCATCCAGCACCTCTTTCAGCACCGGCATCTGCATGGCCAGCTCCTCCGGCATGGCGTGGCGGGTTGCCTTATAGCCCTCATACGCCTTATGGCGGAAGGTGGGGGCTTTCAGATCGAAGGTGACGCACAGGGCCTCCGGCTGCTCCTCGTCCACCAGCTTTTGCAGGATGTTGAGGAAGCCGTAGATGGCGTTGGTATAAAGCCCGTCGCTGGTGCTCAGCAGGCGGATGCCGTAATAGGCCCGGTTGACGATAGAATTGCCGTCAAGAACCATAAGTTTCATTGGGGCAGCTCCTTTTTGCAAATTCAGTAGCCCTATTATAACACAGTTTTCGGGTGGGGAACAGATAGAGAAGGCGCAATTCAAAAAAGCAATTTGTGCGCGTATCGCTCCCTCTTTGAAAGGGCCGGAGAAGCTCTTTCTCCGTTTTCTGACCACTTTCAGACTCTCAGGCTCTCATCTTTCTCCCAAATCTTCGCCAAGGTTAGCCTTGACTTTACCTCCCTGTCCGTGCTACAGTATGGCTACAATCTACCACCCGTATGAATGGCAGACTGATCAGGCATTGAGCCGGGCCGAAAGGCAGCGGAAAAGAGACATCCGTGGGACAGCGACATGGTTCCACGGATGTCTTTTACTATTATCTGCGGAAGGGGTGGAGACGCAAACTGCTTTGGAGGGAACCGTTATGGAACAAAGCAAACACTATGACCTCGCCATGAGAGTCTCCTGGCAGACCATGATCCTCAATTTTCTCCTCTCCGCAGGCAAGCTGGCGGCGGGTCTTCTGGGACACTCCTCTGCCATGATCTCCGATGCCGTCCACTCCGCCTCCGACGTGTTCTCCACCGTCATCGTCATGATCGGCCTGAAGCTGTCCGACCGGGCGGCAGACAGCGACCATGAGTACGGCCATGAGCGGCTGGAGTGCGTCGCTGCCGTGCTGCTGGCGGTGGTGCTGGCCCTCACCGGCGGGGCCATCGGCGTGAGTGCCATACAGGACATCGCCTCCGCCGGATATGCCGATCTGGCAATCCCGGGAACCGTCGCCCTGTGGGCGGCGGTGGTCTCCATCGCTGTCAAGGAGGGGATGTTCTGGTATACCAGATGGGCCGCCGGAAAGTGCGGCTCCGCCGCCCTGCTGGCGGACGCCTGGCACCACCGCTCCGACGCCCTGTCCTCGGTGGGCAGTCTCATCGGCGTGGCCGGGGCGCGGCTGGGCTTTCCCATTCTCGATCCCATCGCCAGCCTGGTCATCTGCCTGTTTATCCTGAAGGCGGCGGTGGATATCTTCCGGGACGCCGTGGAAAAGCTCACCGACCGGGCGGCCTCTCCCAAGCTGGAGCAAGAGATGGGAGAGCTGGTGCTCCGGCAGGAGGGCGTCCGCTCTCTGGATCTGCTCAAGACCCGGCAGTTCGGGGCAAAGCTGTATGTGGATGTGGAGTTCTCCGCCGACGGCGCCCTGCCTTTGGTGGAGGCCCACGCCATCGCCCAGGCGGTGCATGACCAGATCGAGCAGAATTTCCCGCAGGTGAAGCACTGCATGGTCCATGTGAATCCGGCGGAATGACAAAAAAACGAACCCGACTGATGAGCCGGGTTCGTTTCAGCGTGTCAAAAAGGATTTTTGACACGCTGAGTACGATTTTTGAACTTTGGAAAAGTTCTAAAAATCGTTTTTTATTGCACGCGAAGGGGGCTTTTCGCCCCCTCCTCCGCACCCCCGCTGCTCTATTGCGGGCGTCTCAGGCGTTTTTATGGCAGTCCAAAACGAACCCGACTGATGACAGCCGGGTTCGTTTTCTCGTTAACTGAGGCTTAACTGAAGCTGAAAACGGGCAGCTTACTTGATCATGGAGGCGACCTCTGCGGCGAAATCGTCCTCCTTCTTCTCGATGCCCTCGCCGGTGACAAAGCGGGTAAACTTCACCACGGTAATCTTGCCGCCCAGCTGCTTGGCGACCGCCTTGACGTGCTGGTCAACGGTGGTCTTGTTCTCCTTGACGTAGCCCTGGTTGAGCAGGCACACCTCGGCGAAATAGTTGTTCATACGGCCCTTGACCTTGTTCTCTGCGATCATCTGCCGCTTGGCCTCGGGGAGCTTGGTGTTGGCGGCGCCCTCTTCCAGGGCCTTGGCCAGCTGCACAGCCTTCTCCTTCTCCACCTCGTCGGCGGGAATCTCGTCAGAGGAGACATAGGTGGGGCTCATAGCGGCGATCTGCATAGCCAGATCCTTGCCCAGCTCCACCACAGCGGCGGTGTTGTCGATGCCCTCCACGGCCAGGTTGACCAGGACGCCGATCTTACCGTTCATGTGGACATAGGGGACGTTGACACCGCCCTCATAGCGGACGAAGCGGCGGATTTGGATGTTCTCGCCGATGGACAGCACCTTGTCGGCGGTGACGGCGTCCACCGTCCGGTCGGTGCCGGGATAGGTGGCGGCCTTCAGTGCCTCCACGTCAGCGGGGTTCTGCTGTGCCACCACCAGAGCCACGTCCTTGACGAAAGCCTGGAAGATGTCGTTCTTGGCGACGAAGTCGGTCTGAGAGTTGACCTCCAGCACCACGCCCACGCCGTTGTCGTCCACCAGTGCGTAGGACACACCCTCGGCGGCCACCTTACCGGCCTTCTTGGTCTGGGCAGCCAGGCCCTTCTCCCGCAGCCAGTCGATAGCCTTGTCCTTGTCGCCGTCGCAGGCCACCAGAGCCTGCTTGCAGTTCATCATACCAACGCCGGTCAGCTCACGGAGCTCCTTGACCAGCTTTGCGCTAATAGCAGCCATGATATACTACCTCCTGTAATCGTATCGTTGTGGGGCGCGCTCACTCGGCGACCTTCTCCTCGGCCTCGGCGGCCTCGTCATTGCCCTGCTTGCCCTCGATGACGGCGTTGGCGATCACGCCGGAGATCAGGCGGATGGCGCGGATGGCGTCATCGTTGCCAGGGATGGGATAATCGGCCTCGTCGGGGTCACAGTTGGTGTCCACGATGGCGACCACGGGGATACCCAGCTTCCGGGCCTCGGCGATGGCGTTGTGCTCCTTCCGGGGGTCCACCACAAAGATGGCGCCGGGCAGCGTATTCATCTCCTTGACGCCGCCCAGGTACTTCTCCAACTTCTCCATCTCGTGGAGCAGCTTGATGACCTCCTTCTTGGGGAGCATATCAAAGGTGCCGTCCTCCTGCATCTTCTTGAGCTGAGCCAGACGGTCCACACGGGTGCGCATGGTCTTGAAGTTGGTCAGCATTCCGCCCAGCCAGCGGGAGTTCACATAGAACATACCGCAGCGGCCGGACTCCTCGCGGATGGCGTCCTGGGCCTGCTTCTTGGTGCCCACGAACAGGACGGTCTTGCCCTCAGCGGCGATGTCCTTCACGAAGGAGTAGGCCTCCTCCAGCTTCTTCACGGTCTTCTGCAGGTCGATGATATAGATGCCGTTACGCTCGGTGTAAATGTAAGCGGCCATCTTGGGGTTCCACCGACGGGTCTGGTGGCCGAAGTGAACGCCGGCCTCCAGGAGCTGTTTCATAGATACGACTGCCATGGATTGATTCCTCCTAAAAAATTTGTTGATCCCTCCACCGGGTTCATCCTCTGCGCCCACCGCAGGCGGCAACAGGGCGCAAAATCCCCCTGGTGTGCGTAATCCTGAGTTACTATACTATAAAGTGTTCCCATTTGCAAGGGTTTTTCCGGATTTTTTTGAAATTATTTCGGGCCTCTCAATTATTTTGGGGCGGTCAGCCCAGCACCTTTCGGGCGATCTCCACGCTCTCCCGGGCGTCCTTGGCATAGTAGTCCGCCCCGATCTCCCTGGCGTACTCCGGGGTCAGCACCGCTCCCCCCACCCAGATCTGGCAGGGATGCCCGGAGGCGCGCAGGGCCGCGATGGTGCGGCGCATACTCTCCACCGTGGTTGTCATCAGGGCGGAGAGCCCCACCAGACGGACGTCGTGGGCGATGGCGGCGTCCACCACCTTCTGCACTGGCACGTCCCGGCCCAGGTCGATGATCTGATAGCCGTAGTTCTCCAGGATGACCTTGACGATATTCTTGCCGATATCGTGGATGTCCCCCTCCACCGTGGCCAGGACGATCTTGCCCTTGGAGACGGACTCCCCTCCCCGGTTGAGGATGGACTGTTTGATGACCTCGAACGCCTCGCAGGAGGCGTTGGCAGAGTTGATGAGCTGAGGGAGAAAGATCTCCTGCCGCTCGTACCGCTCCCCCACCTGATCCAGGGCCGGGATGAGCATCTCGTTGATGATCTCCAGCTCGGTCTTGGTTTGCAACAGCTCCACCGTCAGGCGGCGGCACTCGTCCTTCAGGCCCTTGCCCACGGCGGTGGCCATGTCCATCCTCTCTCCCCCGTCCGGGGCGGCTGGGACGGCGGGAGCGGCGGCGCTGGCAAATCGCCGGATATAGGCGGCGGCGTCCCGATCCTCTCCGGAGAGCACCCGGAAAGCGGCCACGGCGTCCATCATCTGCCGCTGGTTGGGGTTGATGATGGGGAGGTCGAGGCCGCACTGCATGGCCTGTACCAGAAAACTCTCTGTAATGCGGGCGCGGTCCGGCAGGCCGAAGGAGATGTTGGAGACGCCCAGGACATTGTGCAGCCCCAGCTCCTCCTTCACCCGGCGCACGGCGGAGAGTGTCTCTGTCGCCTGCTCCTGCTGAGCGGAGACGGTGAGGGTCAGGCAGTCGATATACACGTCCTCCCGGGGGATGCCCGCCTCCAGGGCGGCGTTCAGGATGCGGCGGGCGATGGTCAGCCGCTCCTCCGCCGTCTGGGGGATGCCGTTTTCGTCCATCGTCAGCCCCACCACGGCGGCGCCGTACTTTTTGACGATGGGCAGAACGGATTCCAGCACCTCTCGCCTGCCATTGACCGAGTTGACGATGGCCTTTCCCGTATAGCATCGGAGCCCCGCCTCGATGGCCCGGGGGTCAGAGGAGTCGATCTGCAGCGGCAGGGGCACCATGGCCTGGAGAGCGGAGACCACGTCCACCATCATGGCAGGCTCGTCCAGGCCGGGCAGGCCCACGTTCACGTCCAGGATATCCGCCCCCGCCTCCTGCTGCTCCATGCCCCGCTCCAGGATGTAGTTCAGGTCGTGCTCCCGGAGGGCCTGCTGGAACCGCTTTTTCCCCGTGGGGTTGATGCGTTCCCCGATGACCCGGACGCCGTTCAGCTCTGCCACACATGAGGCACAGCAGACACCATAACGGCTTCTGGCGGCCCGTTTTCCGGGGATACGCCCCTCCAGCGCGGCGGACAGCGCCTGGATAAAGTCCGGCGTGGTGCCGCAGCAGCCCCCGAGGATGGTGATGCCCAGGTCTGCGAAGGCGGCCATCTGCTCCGCAAATGCCTCCGGGGTCAGATTATAGGAATTGGTCACCGGGTCAGGCAGACCGGCATTGGGCTTGACGATGAGAGGGAGATCTGTCCACTGCACCAGCTCCTCTATCAGCGGGTAGATCTCCTTCGGCCCAAGGGAGCAGTTCACCCCGATGGCGTCCACGCCCAGGCCCTGGAGGGTCAGGGCCATGGCCGGGACAGTGCAGCCGGTAAAGGTGCGGTGGTTCTCCTCAAAGGTCATGGTGACGTACACCGGCAGATCGGAGTGCTCCTTCGCCGCCAGCACCGCCGCACGGACCTCTCCCAGGTCGGTCATCGTCTCGTAGACCACCAGATCCGCTCCGGCGGCGGCCCCCGCCTCCACCATCTCCCGGTAGAGGTCATAGGCCTCCTGGAAGGACAGGGTGCCCAACGGCTCCAGCAGCTCCCCGATGGGGCCGACGTCCAGGGCCACCTTCGCCCCCGTGCCCTGGGCGGCGCGGCGGGCGATCTCCACCGCCCTGCTCACCACCTGGGCGGGAGCATAGCCCGTCCCCGCCAGCTTGTGGCCGTTGGCGCCGAAGGTGTTGGCATAGATCACGTCGCTGCCCGACCGGATATAGTCCCGGTGGACCCGCTCTACAGTCTCCGGCGCCTCAAAGCACATCAGCTCCGGGCGCATCCCCAGGGGCATTCCCGCCGCCAGCAGCTGGGTGCCCATGGCCCCGTCCAGCAGCAGAAACGGCCTCGCGCTTTGCTTATTGTCCTCCACAAGGAGTCCCTCCTTTTCGCATGGCACAGTTGTCGTACATAGCGCAGCCCAAACACCCCTGGCTCCGCCGATGCCGGGGCGTGTCTGCAATGCCCAGGACTGCCGTCACCGACTTCCGGGGCACCATAATGCCGCTGGAGGTCAGGGACAGGCCGATACGCCGCTGGGTGTCCAGCAGACGGCACAGCTCCGGCTGCTGTCCGATGGGGAAATCCCCGTAGCCGGGGCTGAACCGGTCGGTCAGGTATCTGTCCTTCTCCCGCCACTCCGCCCGGAGCCGGCCTTCCAGCCGGTCACAGACCGCCTCCACCCCGGCAGAGGCACAGCAGTCCAGCACCAGCGCCTGGGCCATGTCCCGCACCTCCGCCCGGAGGAGCAGGGTCTCCACGTCGGGGCCAAGCGTGGCTGCCATCAGGATGACCTGGTCGCAGCCCTGCAAGTGGCGGCGGATATCCTCCCCCTGAAAGGTGACGGAGGTACCCACGGGATGGGCGCCCTCCAGGTCGAACAGCCGCCAGATCTGCCTGGGCCGGGCCGTCTCCGCAATCAGGGCGATCCCCTCCCGGACGGCCCGGAGCAGCTCCTCCGGCGGTTCGCCGGAGCAGCCCAGATAGCGGAGGATCTCCCGCTCATTCAGTTGTGATGCTGTCAGCTCCAATGGTTTTCACCTCGTTTGTCCGCTATCAGCAGTATACCTGATACTGAGAAAAAAGGAAAGAGAAATCGAAAAGCGGCGGCTCCGAATCTCCGGAACCGCCGCAGCTGCGTCAATAATGGATCCCCTTAAGCCTCGGTGGACTCGCTCTCAGCGGGCTGCTGGGCAACGCTGCCCTCCTGCTCCCGCTTCTGCTCCTCCAGCACCCAGCGCTTGAAGGTGCCGGGAGAGACGCCCAGCATCTGAGAGGCGGCACGGGCGCTGACCTTCTCATCGCAGTACATGGTATAGATGCTCTGGAACTTTCTGGGGCGCTTCGCAGGAGGACGGCCCAGACGGACGCCACGCTCCCGGGCGTTGCGCAGGCCCTCGCTCTGTCGTCTCACCAGTGCGGCGCGGCGCTCTGCTTCGTCTGCTCGGATGATCTCCATCACCTTAGACGCCAGCTCGTCGTCATTCAGCAGCTCAAAGATCTTGCCTTCATTTTCCTTTAACATGGACTCATACTCCTTTGCCAAGTCAATCGGTTTGAACCGTGGCCGGGTACACATCATCATGGCTGAGCCTGTCACAGGAAAGCCAATCCAACGCACAAGCTCAGCCTCATCGTCAAACCTATACTTGTTAGTGGGTTTATTATAATTCATCATTTTACCAATGTCAACCGTTTTCGCAGAAAATTTTTTAAATTTTAGTGAACACTTTTTTCGCCCTAAAAAACCGGAGCAAAGAGGGAGCGGAGAGGTGCGCCCCTCCCCCGCTCACATTTTGTACAATCACTCTTTTTTCCACTGAACGCCCTGTTTGGTATCCTTGAGAATTATCCCCATTTCTCTCAATTCGTCCCGAATCCGGTCGGCCTCCGCCCAGTTCTTTTCTGCCCGGGCGGCCTGACGCCGGGCGATGAGGGCCTCCACCTGATCGTCCAGGCTCTCCTCCCCGTCCCGGGTATAGAGCAGGCCCAGAACGTCGGTGAACTCCTCCACCAGCTTCAGCAGTGCGGCTGCGCCCGCCCTGGTGGGCTTCTGCTCCGGGGCCACCGCCCGGTTTGCCGCCCGGACCAGCTCGAAGAGGACGGATACAGCGTCGGCAGTGTTGAAATCGTCGTCCATGGCGGCGTCAAACCGCTCCCGATAGGTCGCCGCCCCATCGAGTACCGCCTGCTCCGCCTGGTTGGGGCCATCCCCGTCGCCGTTTTCCGCCAGGAAGGTCAGGTTATCCCGGGCGGAGTACAGCCGCTCCAGGGCGGCCTGTGCCTGCTGGAGAGACTCCGCGGAGTAATTCAAAGGAGTACGGTAATGGGCAGAGAGCATGAACAGACGGATGGGCTCATACCCATAGGCCTCTGCGGCGTCCCTGACGGTGAAGAAATTGCCCTGGGACTTGGACATCTTTTTGTTGTCGATGTTCAGGAACCCGTTGTGCATCCAGTAGTGGACAAAAGGCGCATCGTTGGCGGCCTCGGACTGGGCGATCTCGTTCTCGTGGTGAGGGAACTGGAGATCCTCCCCGCCGCAGTGGATGTCGATGGTCTTGCCCAGGTACTTCCGGTTCATGGCGGAGCACTCGATGTGCCAGCCGGGGCGGCCCTTGCCCCAGGGGGAGTCCCATGCAGGCTCACCGGGCTTGGCCGCTTTCCACAGGGCGAAGTCCAGAGGGTTCTCCTTCTCGTCATTGACGTCGATGCGCGCCCCGGAGAGCAGATCCTCGATGGGCTGATGGGACAGCTTGCCGTAGCCCTTGAATTTCAGAGTGCGATAGTACACGTCGCCGCTGGGCACCGAATACGCATAGCCCTTGTCCACCAGGGTCTGCACCAGGTCGATGATCTCGTCCATGGTCTCTGTGGCTCTGGGGTGGATGGTGGCGGGACGCACCCCCAGCCCCCGGGCGTCAACAAAGTACTCCTTAATATACTTCTCCGCCACCTCCTGGCTGGAAATGCCCTCCTCGTTGGCCCGTTTGATGATCTTATCGTCCACATCGGTGAAGTTCTGGACAAAAGTCACCTGATAGCCCCGGTACTCCAGATAGCGCCGGAGCACGTCAAACAGGATAATGGGTCGGGCGTTGCCCACGTGGATGAGATTGTAGACGGTGGGGCCGCAGGCGTACATACGCACCTTGCCCTCCTCGATGGGGACGAATTCCTCCTTGCGGCGGGTCATAGAGTTAAAGATTTCCATTACTGCTCCTCCTGTTCAGCTTCCTGTCTCTGCTGATTGTGCAAATACTGTTCGTCCATCTGCTGCTCCAGGAACTCCACCCGGGAGAGCAGGGATTTCATAGTCTCGGCCACGGGGTCGGTGACGTGGATCTGATCCACATTGCTGGCATAGGCCACCCGCTGGCCGGAGGTTTTCACCACATGGGCGGGGACGCCCACGGCGGTGGAGTCCGGCGGAATCTCCTGGAGCACCACCGCGTTGGCGGCGATGCGCGCCCCGTCCCCCACCTTAAAGGGGCCGAGCACCTTGGCTCCGGAGCCGATGAGCACATTGTTGCCGATGGTGGGGTGGCGCTTGCCCTGGTCCTTGCCGGTCCCCCCCAGGGTCACGCCCTGATAGAGGAGAACGTCGTCCCCCAGCTCCGCCGTCTCGCCGATGACGATGCCCATACCGTGATCGATGACCAGGCGGCGGCCAATGGTGGCTCCCGGATGTATTTCAATGCCCGTCCAGAATCTGGCCCACTGGGAGATACACCGGGCCAGGAATCGCAGGCCATGGATGTGAAGGAAATGAGCCAGGCGGTAATAAATCGTGGCCAGGACGCCGGGATAGAGCAGGAAAATCTCCAGCTTGCCCCGGGCGGCGGGATCTCTGGCCTGATAGGCTCCCAGCAGTTCGCTCAGTCTTTGAAACAGTTTCATCTACATTCGCTCCATCATCAGCGGTTTGGGCATTAAAAACGCCTCCTGCCCCAGAAAGGCAAGAGGCGATGTCAAACCGCGGTTCCACTCTCGTTTATCACTCGATAGCCGGTAACGGCGGCCTCCGGAGGCATTACCCTCCCGCTCCGGGGCGCACGTTCACGCAGTCGTCCAGAGACAGGCTTCCATCCGCTGGCCCGTCCTCGCTGGCTGGCAGTTCTGCGCTACTCTTCCCCTTCCACGCGATTTACTGTTTTATTATACTATCATCTCTCCCCGTTGGTGTCAATCCGTCCGGGGAAAATTTTGCCGCCGCCCAGAAGCCATCTGGAAATTTCTGTCAGCTCCGGGGCCGTTTAGTCCTGCTTTTTATACAAGCTGTCTCTCCCGGCGGATTCTGAAAGAATTTTCAGAAAGCAGGAGAAGGACGTCCTCTCCCCCGCTGCAAAAGGCTCTTTTTCCGCAGCAATTAATTAAGCCTTTTATTTGTGCGCTTTCCAACCGCAGAGACGCATCTGATGCAGTCCCGGCGCCGTATCCCGCGGAAACGATTTGTCCGGTCACTTGCCGGGATTCAGGGCGTCCCGGTTCTTCCAGAAATACTCCACGCCGGAGTAGACGGTGGTTGCAAGGATAACGGCGTTCACCACTGCGTCCAGCGCCTCCCATTGGTCGAAGGCCAGCATCAGGCAGATGCCCACCATGGTGCAGGCGGTCTTGACCTTGCCCGACCAGCCGGCGGCAATGACCCGTCCGTTGTCCACCGCCACCAGGCGGAGCGCGGAGACGGCGAACTCCCGGGCAATGACGCACAACAGCACCCATGCGGGCATCCGCCCCTGCTCCACGAAGATCAGCATGGCAGAGGTCACCAGCAGCTTGTCCGCGATGGGGTCGAGGAATTTTCCAAAGTCAGTGACCTGATCATAGTTTCGTGCGATGTAGCCGTCCACGAAATCGCTGAGGCTGGCGACGATGAACAGGCCCAGTGCCACCCACTGGGCGACGGGCGCTTCCAGATAACAGACGACCACAAAAACAGGGATGAGGATCACACGAAAGATGGTGATCTTATTTGCCGTGTTCATCGCGTCTCCTCCCAATCGTCGATCTCCCCCATCAGCTCTCCGTCCTCTGTACCGGTGAGCAACACCGGAACGAAGGTACCTGCCGGTACCGCCCCGGCTGCGGTGAAGTACACCGTGCCATCGATGCCCGGGGAGTCGGCATAGGTTCGTCCGGCCCAGCAGCCCATCTCCTCGTCAAAGCCCTCGCAGAGGACCTCTACCACCTGGCCCAGGTGCGCCTCGTTCCACCGGTCCATGACCCGACTCTGGAGGTCGGTGAGCAGCTCTACCCGTCGCTGTGCAGTCTCCGCCGGGACCTGGTCTGGCATGGCGGCGGCGGGGGTGCCCTCCTCCAGGGAGAACTGGAACACCCCTGCCCGCTCCAGCTGCTCCTCCCGGAGGAACCGGCACAGCTCGTCAAACTCCGCCTCGCTCTCCCCGGGGAGCCCGCAGATCAGGCTGGTGCGGATGACCACCCCCGGCAGACGGCGGCGCAGAGTGTGCAACAGCTCCGTGATCTGGGCCTTGCTCCCCCGGCGACACATGGCGGTCAGAATGCGGTCATTGATGTGCTGGATGGGCACGTCCACATAGTTGACGACCTTTTCCTCCCGGGCCATGACGTCGATCAGCTCGTCGGTGATGGCGTCCGGGTAGAGGTAGTGGAGCCGTATCCAGTGGAAATCCATCTTGCACAGCTCGGTGAGCAGCTGGGGCAGCATATACCGCCCGTACCGCTCCTTGCCGTAACGGCTCACGTCCTGGGCGATGAGGATCAGCTCCTTCACCCCACCGTCCGCAAGGACACGGGCCTCGGCCAGGATGGACTCCATAGAGCGGCTGCGATACCTCCCCCGCAGGCTGGGGATGACGCAGAAGGCGCACCGGTTGGAGCAGCCCTCGGCGATCTTCAGATACGCCGTCCAGGGGTTGGTGGAAACCATCCGGTCTCCGTCCTCAAAGGTATCGTTGATGTCTCCGAAATACTCCGGCCGCTTTTCCCCCATGACCTCCTCCACAGCGGCCACGATG
This sequence comes from Clostridiales bacterium, assembly GCA_021205695.1. Classification (GTDB taxonomy): domain Bacteria; phylum Bacillota; class Clostridia; order Oscillospirales; family Oscillospiraceae; genus Onthomonas. The sequence goes on along the minus strand of JAJPXB010000043.1, from coordinate 59,083 downwards.
TCGGTGTAGCTCCCGGTACCCAGAAGGCCGTCCACCTCGGGCAGCTCCTCCCATATCTCCTCCCGGTAGCGCTGGGAGAGGCAGCCGGTGACCAGGATCTTTTTCAGCAAGCCCTGCTCCTTCAGCGCCGCCATCTCCAGGATATTGGCGATAGCCTCCTCTTTGGCGGCGTCGATAAAGCCGCAGGTGTTGATGACGCAGAGGTCGGCCCCCTCCGGCTCGTCCACCACGAAGTGGCCCGCATCCTGCACCAGAGCGGCCATCTGCTCGCAGTTGACCCGGTTTTTATCACAGCCAAGGCTGATAAAGGCGATGGAATAGCCCAATGGAATCACTCCTTCACTCCCGCCAGTATAGCAGATTTGGGAGCCGAGGTAAAGCCTCAGCTCCCAAAGGATGTCCAAATTTACCTTTATTTCACAAATCCGAACCGGATTGGGCTGCCGTCATTCCCAGCCGTCCTCCCCGACGGGGCAGGCGCCCATCACCGCCCGGATAGCCTGCCAGGAGAAGCCCCTGCGGCGCAGGGCGTTGGCCTGCCGCTGAAAGCTGCGGGGGTCGGAAGGTATGCCCGAACGTTTGGAGGCAAGGTAGTCCGCCGCGGCCTCCTCCTCCGGCCGGGCCTCGGCCAGCGCCTCGGCCCAGCGATCCCGGGGGATTTTCCGCCGGTACAGCTCCTCCCGGAGCTTTTGCGGCCCGTAGCCCATCCGGTCATAGTGACGAACCACCGTCCTGGCGTATTCTCCATCGTTGAGCGCGCCCAGCTCCTCCAGCCGGTCGGCGGCCCGCTCCGCCTGGGCACGGCCCTCCCCTTTGGCGACCAGCTTATCGATCAGCTCCGCCCTGGAGAGGGGTCTTGCCCCGATCATCCGGGCCGCCCGCTCCCGGGCGGAGGTGTCTTCGCTGCTGGCGATCAGCCGCTGTAGCGCCTCCCCCTCCAGCTCCAGACCGGGGCGAAGCCCAAAGTCCAGCAACTCCTGCTCCCCCACCTTGATGAGAGAGCCGGTGTCCAGGAAAACCAGGAATCTGCCCCTGACGTGCTTGGAGGGTTCTACCCGATCGACCTTCGGCATCAGCCTTCAAAGTCCTCGGCGGAGATGTCCAGCTCGTCCTGGACCGGCTTCCTGCCGGCCGCAGACGGGGCGGCGGGGGCCGGTTCGGCGTCCGGTTCCTCTGCCGGGACCCGTCCGGCGGCTCTGGCAGCCACCATGGACTGACGGCTCATCAGCTTGTAGGCGTTAGCCCGAATCTGCTTTTCCAGCTCGGCGGCCACGTCCGGATGATCTGTCATATACTGCTTGGCAGCGTCCCTGCCCTGGCCCAGACGGGTCTCCCCCATGGCATACCAGGAGCCGGACTTCTCGATCAGGCCCAGCTGGGCGGCCAGGTCAACGATTTCGCCCTCCTTGGAGATGCCGGTGCCGTACATGATGTCGAACTCCGCCTCACGGAAGGGAGGCGCCACCTTGTTTTTGACGACCTTCGCCCGGGTGTGGTTGCCGATCAGGTCGTCCCCCACCTTTAAGGTCTGGACACGGCGCACCTCGATGCGGACGGAAGAGTAGAACTTCAGCGCCCGTCCGCCGGTGGTGACCTCCGGGTTGCCGTAAATCACGCCCACCTTTTCACGGAGCTGGTTGATAAAGATGCAGATACAGTTGGTCTTACCGATGGAGCCGGTGAGCTTGCGCAGCGCCTGGCTCATAAGTCGTGCATGGAGGCCGACGTAGCTGTCACCCATCTCCCCCTCGATCTCCGCGCGGGGCACCAGAGCGGCTACAGAGTCCACCACCACCACGTCGATGGCTCCGGAGCGAACCAGCTGATCGGTGATCTCCAGTCCCTGCTCGCCCGTGTCCGGCTGGGAGATGAGCATGGAATCGATGTCCACCCCCAGCGCCCGGGCATAGGTGGGGTCCATGGCGTGCTCGGCGTCGATATAGGCCACCTCGCCCCCCAGCTTCTGGGCCTCCGCCACGACGTGCAGGGCCAGGGTGGTCTTGCCAGAGGACTCCGGACCGTAGATCTCCACAATGCGGCCTCTGGGGAGGCCGCCGATGCCCAGGGCCAGGTCCAGCCCCAGAGAGCCGGTGGGGATACTCTCCACCTGAATGGAGGTGTTGTCCCCGAGACGCATAATGGAGCCCTTGCCGTAGGCCCGCTCGATCTGGGCCACGGCGGTTTCCAGTGCCTTTTTCTTGTCGCTGGCGGGGGCCGCGGGGCGGATCGCCGGTTGCTTCTTTGCTGCCATAGCTTGATTCTTCCTCTCTATGTGTTTGACTGAATATTACCCTATTGATCGTCCAATAAACCGGACTGTGATCGCGTTTGTTCTGCGTCCGTCCGGGATCGCCACTGGCCCTCCACCACCCGCAGGATCTCCCGGGTGTCCGGGTAGCTGGCCACATTGACGAAGCCCTGGGCGGTGAGAATATCCTCCACGGCCCCTGCCTGTCCGACGCCTACTTCGAAGATGAGCCAGCCGTCCGCCCGGAGCGCTTTTTTCCACTTCCGGGCAATGGCCCGGTAGAAATCCAGGCCGTCTGCGCCCCCGTCCAGGGCCAGATGAGGCTCATAGTCCCGGACGGAGCGGTCCAGGCCGTTGATGTCCCCGGAGGGGATGTAGGGCGGGTTGGAGACGATAATGTCGAAGTCCCACAGCTGCCGGGGCGGCTCCTCCAGGGCGTTCACCGGAAAGCAGGTGACGCCGGACCGGAGGCCGCAGCGGCGGATATTCTGGTTGCAGACCCGTACAGCGTCCGGAGAGCTGTCCCCCAGCACCACCCGGCAGTTTTTGGCCCAGGTCGCCACCGCCAGTCCGATACAGCCGGTTCCGGCGCAGAGATCCAGCACTCTGGCATGGTCTCCCGCCTCTCTGGCCCGGCTGGCCGCCAGCTCCGCCACCACCTCCGTGTCCGCCCGCGGGATGAGCACCGTATTGTCCACGTCCAGATCCAGGCCGCAGAAGCTCCACTCCCCCAGCAGATAGGCGGCAGGCTCCCCCTCCAGTCGGCGCCGGGCCAGCGCCCGGACCTCCGCCTCGGACGGGGCGGGTACATAGTAATTCAGGCACGACCAAAACTGCTCGGCAGTCTTATGCGTCCCGTGGCAGACCAGCTCCCGGGCCTCCAGGGAGGCGGCCTCGATGCCCGCCAGACGGAAGGACTGGCGCAGCTCCAGGTAGAGATTATTATAGGTTATCGCCATAAACGGCGTTCACGCTCCTTTTGGACAGTTACCAGGTGTCCTGCCCCTTCTCCCGGGGCAACACCTGCTTCAGCGCCTCGATGGCCACCTCCATCATGGAGTCGTCCGGCTCAAAGGTGGTGAAGTTCTGCATCCACAGGCCCGGGGCGATGAGGATGCGGGTCAATGCGTTATCATGCCCCCCGGCGTAGCGGTTGAACTCATAGCTGACCGACATGATGACCGGCAGAGACAGCAGCTGGAGCAGGATACGCACCAGCAGGTTGGGCGGCTCATACAGGGAAAACATCACCGCATGGACCAGGATGGCGATGGCGATGACCATAAACAGGAAGCTGGTGCCGCAGCGGGGATGGTGCCGGGGCATTTCCCGGACGTTGTCCACCGTCAGCTCCAGGCCCCGCTCGTAGCAGAAGATGCTCTTATGCTCCGCCCCGTGATAGGAAAATACCCGCTGCATATCCTTCATGCGGGAGCAGAGAATCAGGTAGGCCAGGAAGATGAGGATACGGACGACCCCCTCCACCAGGCTGACCACCAGCTTGTTCATGGTGATGAAGTTGCCCAGCAGTCCGGTGATCAGGGTGGGCAGCAGAAAGAACAGCCCCACAGACAGGCCCACCGCCATGACCACCGCCAGGCTGATGATGGCCTTGCCAAAGGCCTCGCTGCCCAGCTTATGCTCCAGCCACTGCTCGAACCGGGACGGCTCCTCCTCTTCCTCCTCCGGATAAAAATCGGCAGAGAACATCAGGGCCTTGACCCCCCGGTACATGGAATCCAGGAAGGTGACGCAGCCCCGGATAAAGGGCCAGCCCAGGACGGGATGCCGTTCCTTGATGAGCTTCAGCTCCTCCACCTTCACTTCCATCCCGCCGTCCGGCCGCCGGACGACGATGGCCTGTTTCTCCGGGCCGCGCATCAGGATGCCCTCGATCAGAGCCTGACCACCGATGGAGGTGCGGAAGCAGCTTTCCTTGTTTTTTTCAGCCATTCTTGGCTCCTTCCAGTCGATCTCATCGACAAAGATATTGTATCAAACATTCGTTCTAATTGCAAGTCGTTTCGAACGTTCGTTTGAGACTTTTTACTCCTCCTGCTGTTGCTGCTGTGCCATCTCCGCCCGGATCTCCTCCAGGGGCAGGGCACCGGTGGTTCCCGCGCTCTTGCCGGGAGACGGGGCGGACAGGGGCAGGATAATGCGCGCCAGGCATCCGCCCCCCGGAGCGTTGGAGATGTCCAGCACGCCCCCGTGACGGGTGACGATCTCGTCACAGACCGCCAGGCCGATGCCGTTGCCCCTGGCCTTGGAGGAGCCCTTGTAGAATTTCTTCTTCACAAAGGGCAGCTCCTCTTCCGGGATGCCCGGGCCATAGTCCCGGATAGAGATGCAGATGGTGTCCTCCAGCCGCGCGATAGCGGTCTGAATGACGCCGCCGGAGCCGCCGTGCTTGGCGGCGTTGTCCAGCAGATTGCAGAACACCTGCCGCAGCCGCTGCGGGTCGCCGGGGATGGGGTCAAACTCCTCCTCGCAGTCATTGTGGTGGAGGGTGATGCCCTGCTTCTGGAAGATCTGGCCGTAGGTAAACACGGCGTCTTCAAATTCCGCCTTGATGTCCACCGGCTCCATGTTCAGGGTGAATCGGCCATCCTCCATCCGGGAGAAGTCCAGCAGCTCCTCCACCATCTGGGTCAGTCGCTTTCCCTCGCTGACGATGATGCCCAGTCCCTTCCGGTACTCCTTCTGATCGGTGATCTCCCCGGAGAGAAGCGTCTCCCCCCAGCCGTTGATGGCGGTCAGGGGCGTCCGCAGCTCGTGAGAGACGGAGGAGATGAACTCGCTGCGCATTTTCTCATTCTGGCTGATCTTCAGCGACATGTCGTTGATGGCGTCGGAGAGGTCGCCGATCTCATCGTCGTTCTGCTTCTCGATCTGGACGCCATAGCTCCCCGAGGCAATGCGGTTGGCCGTCTCGGTGATGTCGGCGATGGGGTCGACAATGGACTTGATAAAGTAAATGCTGACTGCGTACATCATAATCACCAGCAGCATTCCCACCAGCATGACCACCAGGACGATGCTGATGATCTGTCCGTCCACCACGGAGAGCGAGGTCACGAGGCGCATGACCCCCTTGACCTCACCGTCGTTGACAATGGGGGCGGAGACGGCCATAACGCGTTCTCCGGTGCTGGCGTCCCGCCCCACCCAGTAGCCGATCTCCTGTGTCTCTACCGCCTGGGTCACGTCCTCGGTCATGGCATTGCCCTGCGTGCTCAGTCCGTAGGTGGAGAGAGAGGAGAGAATGATTTTCTGCTCGTCAATGTCGATAAACTGGAGCTCCAGCCGGTCCCGGTCATCGAAGCCGGTGACATAGTAGTTGGCCATCTCCAGGTATTCGTCCTCGGTGGATGCGTAGCTGGAGAAGAAGTCGCATGCCTCCTTCACCCTGGCCTCCATGCCGGTGCGCATGGAGCTGTAGTAGTAATTGCTCAGCCCCACCGAGGCTGCAATCACGGCCAGCACCACAAAGCTGAGCACCACGCCCACGCTGTTGACCATCCACCGGCGGCGGATGCCCTTTTGAAACAGCCGTGCGGAGGGGATCAGGTCCCTGAGCCGCCATTTGCCGCTTTTCGGCTGTTCCGTCCCGGCGGCGGAGGATTTCTCCTCCTTCCGTCCCTCCGTCCCTCCGAACCAGAGGAACCTCTTTGGCTTGTTTTCCTCTTTTGGCATCAGAAGCCCCACTTATAGCCGAAGCCCCAGACCGTAGTGATATAGGTGGGGTTTTGGGGATCGTCCTCCACCTTCAGCCGGAGACGGCGGATGTTCACGTCCACAATCTTCACGTCCCCGAAGTAGTCGTTGCCCCAGACCGTCTCCAGGATCTCATCCCGGGAGAGGGCCTTGCCGGGATTGTCCATCAGCAGCTTCATGACGGTATACTCCACCTGGGTCAGCTTGATCCGCTGGCCGTTTTTCTCCAGCGTCCGGTTCCGGGTGTTGAGCTGGAAGGGAGGCTGGCGGATGATGCCGTCATCAACGGGCAGCTCTCCGCCGGTGCGGCGGTAGAGCGCATCCACCCGGGCGGTCAGCTCCGCCGGGGAGAAGGGCTTGGTCACATAGTCGTCCGCCCCGGTCATGAGGCCGGTGACCTTGTCCATCTCCTGGGTGCGGGCGGTGAGCATAATAATGCCGATCTTTCCATTGTCTGCCCGAAGGCGGCGGCAGACCTCAAACCCGTCCATGCCCGGGAGCATTACGTCCAGCAGGGCGACCCGAATGTCCGGATTCCGTTTGACGACCTCCAGGGCCTCCTCCCCGCTGGAGGCCTCCAGGGTATCGTAGCCCGCCCGCTTCAGATTGATGACCACAAAGCTGCGGATGTTGTCCTCGTCTTCCAGTACCAGTACCTTTCTCATACTGCACCTCCAATGAAAAAGCGTCAGTCGCCGGACCAGTCGGTGGTGATGATGTGAAGATGCTCCAGCACATCCTCTGCCGTCCAGTCGCAGAAACCGCCCTCTGTCTCGTAAAGCTCCACCGAATAGGTCGCATCCTCGCTGGCTGTGTCCAGGAGGACCCGATCTCCCAATACGGCCCGCTCCTCCCGGTCGTCGCCGGTGTTTTTGTAGATGGTCATAAAGAGCTCCGCATTCACATTGTTCAGGACGGAAATGCCCGTGCTCTCGTCCTCCTGTAGCCAGAGCCCTGCCTCCTCGTCGATTTTGGTCAGGACGTAGAACTGGATACTCCGTTCCACCGTCTCTCCCTCGCTGTAATCGCTTCGTTTCAGTGCGATGTTCCCGTTCCATTCCTCCGGAAGAATCAGGTACCAGCCGTCGCTGCTGTTGTAGTAGGTGCTGCAAATCACATGGGACTCGCCGCTCAGGTCATACTGCACCCACGACACCAGATAAAAGTTCTCCGAAACGGTGATCGACCCGTCGTCCAGCCGCTCGTAGATGCTGGATAGGTTGGGGATCTCCCAGATGCCGTCGCCGTTCAAATCCTGATCCGCCACATAGGTGCGGCGGCGGGTGGTGGTGCTGGTGCTGGTGCTTTCGTCCAGGGTGATGTTGACCAGCTCTCCATTTCGGAGGGCCAGGATGTCGGTGAGCTGGATGCTGGAGCTTGCGGCGCCGGTATCCGAGTCGACCACATAGCCGGTCACATAGAGGGCGGCTTCCCCGTCGTACAGGTCGGCGCTGCGGATACGGTCAATGCTGGCCAGATCATAGGAGAGACGGGCCGTCCCCGCCAGGGAAAGGCCGCCGTCGGAGTAGGTATAGTACTCCGCCCGGTTCAGGCTGGTGTCCGAGGTGTCCAGATAGAGGAGCAGAAGCTCGTCTGTGTCGTCCCCGTTCAGGTCGACCAAGCTGTATCGGGTATAGCTCTGGGCTGCCATCAGCTCCAGATTGCCCCCCGACCAGACGCTGTAGGCGGACAGGGCATAGACACCGGTGGATACCTGCCAGGTGATGACGATCTCCATGTTCCCCTCCCCGTCCAGCTGGGAGTAGGTCACAGAGTTGACGGCGCTGCCCTGACCGCTGATGGTGGTCATGACCTCATACTCGCCCTCGTCGTTCTGTTGAAAGAGGTAGACCATCAGGGTGGATTCCTCCGTGTCCCGGAGGAAGGCCACCACCTCGCTGACACCGTCCCCATTCAGGTCCACATCCTGGACCGCCTGGGTATTGGTGCCGGAGAGAGGCGCTGCGTACTCCAGTCCGCTGTCCAGCAGCGACTGGATGGACTGCTGGAGGCTCTCATACTCCGAGGACATCTTTGGAAGGGCGTACAGCTCGTCCCCGGATTTCAGGCTGCACCCGCCCAGCAGCACCATAACTGCTGACAGCAGCGCCGCCAGCCCGATCCTTCGCCTCATGCCGTCACCTCCGGTCGATACTACATTCATTTTATATTTTAACACACCCCTGTGCAAATTCCTATCCCAATTTTCAAATTTCCCCGTGTAACGTCCCGTCTGACAGGCTGAAACGGGGAGGCTGCCGCAGCGCAGTCTCCCCGTTTTTCACTCTCACACAAAGCCCAGCATCAGGCCCACTGTCCGCACCAGGAGCGCGGCCAGCCATGCCACGACGCACTGACCTACGACCACGCCGACGGCCCATTTGCCCCCCAGCTCCCGTCTGATAGAGGCGATTGCCGCCACACAGGGGGTGTAGAGCAGACAGAACACCAGCAGAGAGGCGGCGGTCAGGGGCGTCATGGCCGCCAGCAGCACCTCGGTGGAGCCGAACAGCACCGACAGGGTGGACACGACGCTCTCCTTGGCCATGAAGCCGGTGATCAGCGCCGTGGAGATGCGCCAGTCCCCAAAGCCCAGAGGCTGGAAGATGGGGGCGATGACGCCGGCCACCGCCGCCAGGATACTGTCCTGGGAGTCGGAAACCATTTGCAGGTGGAGGTCAAAGGTCTGTAGAAACCAGATCAGGATGGTGGCCACGAAGATGACGGTGAAGGCCCGCTGCAAAAAGTCCTTGGCCTTCTCCCACAGGAGCTGCCCCACGTTTTTTGCCCCAGGCATCCGGTAGTTGGGCAGCTCCATCACGAAGGGGACCGCTTCTCCCCGGAACATCACTCCCCGCAGGAGCAGGGCGATCAGCACGCTTACCAGAATGCCGCCAAAGTACAGGGCGATCATGACCAATCCGGCATAGTCGGGGAAAAATGCCTCCGCAAAGAAGCTGTAGATGGGCAGCTTGGCGGAACAGCTCATGTATGGGGTCAGCAGGATGGTCATTTTCCGGTCACGCTCGGAGGGGAGGGTGCGGCTGGCCATGACTCCCGGCACCGTGCAGCCGAAGCCGATGAGCATGGGCACGATGCTCCGGCCAGACAGGCCGATTTTTCGCAGCAGCTTGTCCATGACAAAAGCCACTCGGGCCATATAGCCGCTGTCCTCCAGCAGAGAGAGGAAGAAAAACAGGGTGACGATGATGGGCAAAAAGCTGAGTACGCTGCCCACCCCGTTGAACACGCCGTCGATCACCAGCGATCGGACGGCGTCGTTGACCTGGAGAGAGACCAGGGCGGCGTCCGTCAGGTCGGTGAGCCAGCTGATGAGCAGGTCCAGCAGATCCGCCAGAGCGGAGCCGATGACGTTGAAGGTCAGGAAGAATACCAGCGCCATAATGCCCACAAAGCAGGGGATGGCGGTATATTTGCCCGTCAGCACCCGGTCGATCTTCTCGCTGCGCAGGCGCTCCCGGCTCTCCCGTGGCTTGATGACGGTGGCGGCGCACACCTTTTCAATGAAGCGGAAGCGCATATCCGCAATGGCCGCCGCCCGGTCCAAACCCCGCTCCGCCTCCATCTGGGAGACGATGTGCTCTATGGTCTCCTTCTCGTTCTCGCTCAGGGCCAGCTGCTCCAGTATGAGGGTATCTCCCTCGGCCACCTTGGTGGCGGCAAAGCGGATGGGAATGCCCGCCGCCGCCGCGTGGTCCTCGATCAGATGCATGATACTGTGAAGACAGCGGTGGACCGCCCCGCCGTTGTCGCTGGCATCGCAAAAGTCCTGCCGCCCCGGGCACTCCTGATATTTCGCCGTGTGAAGGGCGTGAGAAATCAGCTCGTCGATGCCCTCGTTTTTGGCCGCCGAGATGGGGACGACAGGAATGCCCAGCATAGCCTCCATCTCATTGACCAGGATGGAGCCGCCGTTCTCCCGCACCTCGTCCATCATATTCAGCGCCAGCACCATGGGCCGGTTCAGCTCCATCAGCTGCATGGTCAGGTAGAGGTTGCGCTCGATGTTGGTGGCGTCCACGATGTTGATAATGCCCTTTGGATGCTCCTGGAGCACGAAATTCCGGGTGACCAGCTCCTCGCTGGAGTAGGGGGACATGGAGTAGATGCCCGGCAGGTCGGTGACCAGGGTGTCCTCCCGCCCCTTGATGGGGCCGTCCTTCCGGTCTACCGTGACCCCGGGGAAGTTGCCTACATGCTGGTTGGAGCCGGTGAGCTGGTTAAACAGGGTGGTCTTGCCGCAGTTCTGGTTGCCCGCCAGGGCGAAAGTCAGCACTTCCCCCTCCGGCAGCGGATGCTCGTCCGCCTTGCTGTGGTATTTGCCGCCCTCGCCCAGTCCGGGGTGCGGGATGGCTTTTTTTCGCTCCGCCTCGGCCTTCTCCTTTGCGGGAGAGACCCGATCGATCTCGATCTGCTCTGCGTCGGCCAGGCGCAGGGTCAGCTCGTAGCTGTGGATGCGCAGCTCCACCGGGTCGCCCATGGGGGCATATTTTACCATGGTGACCTGGGCCCCGGGGATCAGCCCCATGTCCAAGAAGTGCTGTCGAAGCGCGCCCTCGCCTCCTACGGTGACGATGGAGGCGGACTTCCCGATCTCCAATTCATTCAGCGTCATTGTTATGTGCCATATCCTTTCCCAAAAGGCGACCTGTTTCGCAGATTGGAACAGATACGTCGAGAGCCGCCGGTTTCCCGGCAGCCCGATTTTCTTATTTCCCCACGCAGAACCGCTGGAAGATGCGTCGGGTCACGTCCTCGGTGACGGACTGACCTGTGACCTCATTCAGGGCAGACAACGCCGCCTCAGCATCCGAAAGAACGGCATCCGGAGGCAGTCCTGCCTCCAGCGCCTGGGCGGCTCCCGCCAGGCTGTCCGCCGCCCGGCGGATGGCCTCCGCCTGACGGGCGTTGGTGAGCAGCTCTCCCTGCTGGGGCGTCTGTTTGGCAAAGAGGGCGCGGACGGCTTTTTCCAGCGTCTCCAGCCCCTCGCCGGTGACGGAGCTGACGGTGATGGCGTCCAGGCCGTCAGGAAGGGTCAGGACGGTGGGCAGGTCGGATTTGCTCACCAGCACCAGCCGGTGGGGACAGCGCTCCGAGAGCGCCAGCAATGTCCGGTCCTCGTCGGTCAGCGCCTCGCTGCCGTCCAGCAGCACCAGAGCCAGCTCTGCCTCCTCCAGGGCTGCCCGGCTCCGGGCCACTCCCAGCCGCTCCACCGGGTCGGCAGTCTCCCGCAGTCCGGCGGTGTCCACCAGCCGGAGAAGGACGCCGCCCAGGACACACCGCTCCTCCACCGTGTCCCGGGTGGTGCCGGGGACTGGCGTGACGATGGCCCGGTCATAGCCCAGCAGGGCGTTGAGGAGAGAGGACTTCCCCGCATTGGGCCGCCCCACAATGGCGCAGGGCACCCCCTGGGTGAGCTGCCGCCCCCGGCGGTAGGTTGCCCCGATCTGCCGGAGGGCGGTCTCTGCGCGGGACAGGGTCTCCTGTATCTCCGCTGTCTCCAGCGGGTCCAGATCCTCGTCCGGGTAGTCCAGCACCACATGGAAGTGGGCCAGCAGGTCGATGAGCCCATCCGCCACTGACTGGATTTTTTTCGTCATGGCCCTTCCCAGCTGACCGGCGGCATTCCGGGCGGCGTCCGGAGTCTGGGCGTCGATAAGGTCGGCCACCGCCTCCGCCTGGATCAGATCCATCCGTCCGTTGAGAAAGGCCCGTTTGGTAAACTCACCCGGCCCCGCCTGTCTCGCCCCGTGGCGAAAGAGCAGCTCCAGCCCGGCGGACAGTACCGCCGGGGAGCCGTGACATTGCAGCTCTGCGGTGTCCTCTCCGGTATAGCTGTGGGGAGCCAGGGCATAGGTGGCCATGCACTGATCCAGCATCGCCCCGTCCTCGTCCAGCAGCGTCCCCAGCACCAGGCGGTTGGGGGGATAGTCGGTCAGGGCTTTCCCCGAAGCCGCCCGGAAGCAGGCGGAGGCGGCGGCAACCGCCTCCGGCCCGGAGAGCCGGAGAATGCCGATGGCACCGGGGCCGGGTGCAGTGGCCACGGCGGCGATGGTGTCAGAGGAGGGAACTGTCTCCATCAGCGGATCTGCCCCTCGCCGTAGACGACAAACTTGCTAGAGGTCAGCTCCTCCAGCCCCATGGGCCCCCGGGCGTGCATTTTCTGGGTGGAGATGCCGATCTCCGCCCCCAGGCCGAACTCCCCGCCGTCGGTAAAGCGGGTGGAGGCGTTGACATAGACGGCGGCGGCGTCCACCTCGTCCAGGAACTTCTGGGCGGCGGCGTAGCTGTCGGTGACGATGGCCTCGCTGTGGCCGGTGCCGTGGAGGTTGCAGAAGTCGATGGCCTCCTGTACCCCGTCCACCACCCGGACGGCCAGGATATAGTCGCCGTACTCGGTGTCCCAGTCCTCCTCCGTGGCGGCCACAGCCCGGTCGCCCAGAATGGCCCGCGCCTGTCCGTCGCAGCGAAGCTCCACATGGTACTCATCCAGATAGGGCGCCACCATGGGGAGAAATTCTCCGGCGACGGCCCCATCCACCAACAGACATTCCATGGCGTTGCACACGGAGGGACGGGAGCACTTGGCGTTCTGGACGATGCGGCAGGCCATCTCCAGGTCGGCGGCCCGGTCCACATAGGTGTGGCAGACGCCCTCTCCGGTGCGGATGACCGGCACTCTGGCGTTGGCGGTGACGGCCCGGATCAGTCCCCGGCCCCCTCTGGGGATGAGCACGTCCAGATACTCGGTCAGGTTCATCAGCTCAGTGCTGCTGGCCCGGGTGGTGTCCTGCACCAGAGCCACGGAGTCGGCGGGAAGTCCCGCATCGGCCAGGGCGGTACGCATGATCTCAGTCAGCGCCTGGTTGGAGCGGAACGCCTCCTTACCGCCCCGGAGGATGACGGCGTTGCCGGACTTGAGGCACAGTGCGGCGGCGTCCACGGTGACGTTGGGCCGGGCCTCATAGATGATGCCGATGACCCCCAGAGGGACCCGGCGGCGGGCAATGCGCAGGCCGTTGGGCCGGACGCTCTCCCGGGTGACGGCGCCGATGGGGTCGGGCAGAGCGGCCACCTGGCGCGCCCCGTCCGCCATGCCCCGGATGCGTCCCTCATTCAGGGCCAGCCGGTCCTGGAGGCTGACGCTCATACCGGAGGCCCTGGCCGCCGCCATATCCTGGGCGTTGGCGGCGAGGATGTCATCGGTGTGCTCCAGCAGCGCCTGGGCGATGGCCTCCAGGGCAGCGTTTTTCAATCCGGTGTTGGCCACCGCCAGCACCCGGGAGGCGACCTTGGCGGCCTGTCCCTGCAATTCGATGGGTGTCATGTTGGTTCCTCCTTTATAAATGCACAAAATAAAATGATTGCTGTCACAGCAGCCCGGCCGATTTCTGCTACCTGGACGTTTTGAATTTCCCTGTCAGTCTCCCTTTTACAGTTGACTTGAGATGCTGTAGCTTTTCCCTTCCCGCTAACAGGTTCCGAAGGCAATCTCTGCTCCTCAACACAGCCAGCAGATAAATGAAAACCTGCATATGTGACGAGTACTTTGGCGATACCTCTACAAACAGGAATACCAGTGTAGCGCCGATCAGGAACAAATATATATATATGCTGCTTTTATTTTCTCCCTCATGTCTATTTCTTCTCCCGATCGGAGCGGAAAGTACAATAATTGCTGCCGCAGCTATGTTGATGAGATGGCAGCACAAAGTGAACACCTGGTAGAGAATACCGCCTTTCCAATTCAAAACAGCGTCATTGATATCGTTCCCCCAACCATATCCCAATGGGTTAAAAAAGTGGCCCCATATCATCTGCATCTTATCATTCAGATGAATGATGATACGCATTGGCTGCTCGCAATACCACGCAAACCTTTCCGCCAGAAGATTGATCTGATATTCAATTGCCTCCTCGTCATCTTCAATTTCCTCATAGAGATAGTACACAGACTGATCTTCCTCATTCCACTCCCCGGCAGTCTCATAATTCATCCCAACATACACTGACCAGCTATAGGGAATTCTCCGACTATCTCTTTGTTCTAATAGTTCTTGATATCCGTCAATTACATCTTCACACACGCTTTCAAAACTCATCCTAATCAACCAAGAGCTTCCAAAAAGAATCAGCACACAGATCAGAATGCTCCCGATTCGGGTGGGGAGGCGTACTGCTACAGGCGTACGGTCTGTACTAAAAAGCTGTATCCTGCCTGCGCCCACAGTCAGCACAAGATAGACAACCAAGGCGCAAATGCTGACATATCCTATCATATTAATTAATGCAGCGATGCACAGCGATAAGCAGCCCATCACATATGCGAACAGCTTCCACAGAGGCTGCTTCTGCGACGGAACAACACGGAAAAGAAACCATATCGCCACAACATGAAAAAACAGAAAACCGTTCTCGTGGCACATCAACTGCGTTTGGACGATGGTCGTTGGAACCAGCACCCAAAAGAGCACGGCGACAAAGGCGGTATTCTTCTCCTTCCAGTAGCAGATCAGGTCAAAGAAAAGGATTGCCACGATGGTGTGCAGTACAGATAATTCCATTGTGAAATTGGTAATCGACACGCCAAAGAGCTTTCCCACCGGAACAAACAGCAGACTGAATGCCAGCGTATAAGAATAGTATGCAGCATATTCTGCATGTTCTGTAATCCTCCCTGCGTCCACAAGCTGCTCTACGAAGCTGTAATATACTGCTGGGTCTGAATACTTGGATGAGTCAATTTGGAACAGGAAGGTAACTGCAGTCTTTGTGAGCAGTGAAACCAGGGTGATGATTGCGACCATTTGCCCTCTGCTCAGGCGGTTGAGCGCGTCTGAAACACACTTCCGTACCTTTCCGATTCTCTCTCGATTCTCCAGGAATTTGAATAGCAGAAACACACACAGGATGGCACCACAAATCAGCAGCACATATCCCAGAACAGACGGGAATTTGGCCGCTACCACCTCACAACGGACAAGCAAAATCCATAGCATCAAGAGGAAAAAGCAAACTTCAATAAACCTTCTGAGGACTGCTGTAACCCGATTTGCCTTTTTCATTGGAACACCACTGGGCCCTTTCCTGCTGTTTTTTTCAAATTGCGCTTAGTCTGTTGCCGGGACTTACCGGGATGCCACAAACCGTGTCCCCACGTCCTTGCCCTCTGCGATGTCATAGAGGTCGTCCATGCGGCTGCTGTTGGTTAGTACCATGTCGATGCCCAGCCGGTTGGCCACCCGTGCGGCCTCCAGCTTAGTGACCATCCCGCCGGTGCCCCACCGGGAGCCGACGCCTCCTGCCATGTCGTACACCGACTCGTTGATCTCCGTGACCCGGGAGATGAGACGCGCATCCGGATTCTGCCGGGGGTCGCTGTCATACAAGCCGTCGATGTCGCTGAGAATAATGAGAAGGTCAGCCCGGCACAGGCCCGCCACGATGGCGGAGAGGGTGTCGTTGTCGCCCAGCACCTTCCGGTCGCCGGTCTCGATCTCGGCGGCGGAGACGGAGTCGTTCTCATTGACCACCGGGATGACACCCAGCCCCAGCAGGGCGGCGAAGGTGCCGGACAGGTGCGCCTGGCGGAAGGGATCCTTCACGTCGTCGTCGGTGAGCAGCACCTGGGCCACCGTCTGGCCGTATTCCCCGAAGAATTTGTCGTACAGGTGCATCATCTCGCACTGGCCCACGGCGGCGGCGGCCTGCTTCATCCGCAGCTGGCTGGGCCGGGCGGTCATGCCCAGCTTGCCCGCCCCCATACCGATGGCCCCGGAGGAGACCAGTATGATCTCGTGCCCCATGCCCTTCAGGTCGGAGAGCACCCGGGCCAGCAGCTCCATATTGCGAAGATTTCGGCTCCCGTCCGCCCGGGTCAGGCTGGATGTGCCCACCTTGACGACGATGCGCAGCTTGCGCTCCAGTTCACACATAACGATATGTCTCCATTCTCTCAGGCTGATTCCGTTGCTGTTGCTATAGAAAACAATAGCACAGAATCGCCCATCTGGCAAGCAGTCACGTCCGGTTTTTGTCTGGGAGGGCAGGAAACGGGTCCTAAGGGTTTACCGTAACCCCTTCTTATGAAAATTGGACAAAGCCGGAAAGAAAAAAACCGCAAAAATGGCTTAAAACCCGCTGATTTACTGTTGCTTTTCCGGAAAAAAGAGGGTAGAATGTACCGTGTTTGGAGGGGGTGCCGGTGAAATGCTTCATATCGTGCTGGTAGAACCGGAAATCCCTCAAAATACGGGCAACATTGCCAGGACCTGTGCCGCCACCGGCGCACGGCTCCACCTGATTCGTCCCCTGGGCTTTGAAATTTCAGAGCGGCGGGTACGGCGGGCGGGGCTGGACTACTGGCCCATGGTGCAGCTGGAGGTCCACGACAGCCTGAGTGCCCTGTTTCAGGCATGGCCTGAGGCGGAGCGGGATCTCTGGCTGGCCACCACCAAGGCTCCCCGGGATTACGGGGAGGCGCGGTACGCCGACGGCTGCTGGCTGTTCTTCGGCAAGGAGACGGCGGGGCTGCCGGAGTGGTTTCGCATGGCGCATTATGACCGGTGCATCCGTATCCCCATGCGTGCGGAGGCCCGAAGCCTGAATCTCGCCAACTCTGTGGCCGTGGTGGTCTATGAGGCCCTGCGACAGCAGGGGTTCCCCGGCCTTCTGGGGTACGGCGAGATGCGGGAGCAGGAGCCGGGGCATACCTGCCCGACGGAAAACGCAAATCAGTCTGATCTGGAAACAGGAAAGGAGTCTTTTGTATGAACTACAACAAGAAAACGGTCACTGACATCGACGTCAAGGGAAAGAAAGTCCTGCTGCGCTGCGATTTCAACGTTCCCATGGCCAAAGACGGCAGCGGTCGGATCACCGACGACAAGCGGATTCGCGCCGCTCTGCCCACCATCCAGTATCTGCTGGAGCAGGGGGCCGCTGTCATCGCCTGCTCCCATATGGGCAAGCCCAAGGGCGAGTGGAAGCCGGAGCTGAGCATGAAGCCTGTGGCGGCGCGGCTGTCCGAGCTGCTGGGCCAGGAGGTCATTATGGCCGCCGACATCGTGGGCGAGGACGCCCAGGCCAAGGCCGCCGCTCTCCAGCCCGGACAGATTCTCCTGCTGGAGAACCTGCGCTATGATAAGGGCGAGACGAAGAACGACCCCGCTTTCGCCAAGGCTCTGGCTGACCTGGCCGGTGCGGACGGCGTGTATGTCTCCGACGCCTTCGGCACTGTCCACCGCGCCCACGCCTCCACCGCCGGTGTGGCCGCTTACCTGCCCGCCGTCTCCGGCTTCCTGATCCAGAAGGAGCTGGACATCATCGGCGGCGCCCTGGCCAGCCCCAAGCGTCCGCTGGTGGCCATTCTGGGCGGCTCCAAGGTTTCCTCCAAGATCGGCGTCATCAACAACCTGCTGGAGATCGCCGACACCGTCATCATCGGCGGCGGCATGGCCTACACCTTCGCGGCTGCCCAAGGCGGCAAAGTGGGCGACTCCCTGCTGGAGGCCGACTGGGAGCAGTATGCGCTGGACATGATTAAGAAGGCGGAGGAGAAGGGCGTCAAGCTGCTGCTCCCCACCGACACCGTCTGCGCCAATGCCTTTGCCCCTGATGCGGAGAGCAAGGTGGTCCCCACCGGCGAGATTCCCGACGGCTGGCAGGGCCTGGACATCGGCCCCAAGACTGTGGAGGCCTACTGCGCCGCCGTGGCCGACGCCGGCACCGTGATCTGGAACGGCCCCATGGGCGTGTTCGAGTTTGACAAGTTTGCCGTGGGCACCAAGGCTGTGGCCGAGGCCCTGAGCAAGACCGACGCCATCACCATCATCGGCGGCGGCGACTCCGCGGCCGCCGTTCAGCAGCTGGGCTATGCCGACAAGATGACCCACATCTCCACCGGTGGCGGCGCCTCCCTGGAGTTCATGGAAGGCAAGGAGCTGCCAGGTGTAGCTGCTCTGCTCGATAAATAATATTTTGCCGGGCAAATGTGTCAGCGGCACGTTTGCGCAGCTCCCCCACATCCCATGCATCGATGCTCTCCCGCCGCTCCGGCGGCGGGAGAGCCTGACGGGAGCTGAAACTTCTGCAAAAATGTTCCAAGTCTCCCGGATATAACCGAGATTTCCGGCTTTTTCCTGCTTCGGAGTCCCGGCTCTTGCTTTGTAAAACCGTGCCTGACTGGTCAGCGCCCATCAGAGGTCTGCCCCGGACAGGACACTGTATATATAGAAAGAGGTATGTCAAAATGAACAGAAGATATCGCAAGACCCTCATCGCCGGCAACTGGAAGATGAACAAGACCGCATCCGAGACCAAGGCCTTTGCCGACGAGCTGAAAACCATGCTCCCCAAGGCCAAGTGGTGTGACATCCTGATCTGCGCTCCCTTCGTCAACGTCCCCGCCGCACAGAAGGCGTTCAAGGACTGCCGGGTGCAGGTGGGCGCTGAGAACGTCTCCGAGCATGACAGCGGCGCATACACCGGCGAGGTATCCGCCGCCATGCTCAAGGATCTGGGCGTGAAGTACGTCATCATCGGGCACTCCGAGCGCCGCCAGTACTGGAACGATGACGACATCATCGTCAACAAGAAGGCCAAGGCCGCTGTGGAGGCCGGTCTTTACCCCATCATCTGCGTGGGCGAGAGCCTGGAGCAGCGGGAGCTGGGCATCACCAAGGAGCTGATCGATCTCCAGGTCAAGACCGCTCTCTCCGGCATCCCCGCCGAGAAGATGCGCCATGTGGTCATCGCCTACGAGCCCCTGTGGGCCATCGGCACCGGCCGCACCGCCACCCCCGAGCAGGCCAACGAGGTCAACTGCGAGATCCGCACCGTCATCCGCAAGCTGTATGGCGCACGGGTGGCCCGGAGCGTGACCATCCTCTACGGCGGCTCCATGAACGACAAGAACGCCTATGAGCTGCTGGCACAGCCCGACATCGACGGCGGCCTGATCGGCGGAGCCTCCCTGAAGCCGGAGGCGTTCACCACCATCATCAACGCTGCCAACCAGGAGTAATTTTCCCGAATCCGGAGGGAGAGACCGGGTTCCTCCCTCCGGGCGCTCAGTGTACAGATTTCAATCAGAAAGAGGACACGAGGTACTATGAAAACACCTACTACTCTGATCATTATGGACGGCGTGGGCATCACGCCGGACGGCCCGGGCAACGCCTTCACCCAGGCGGCCACCCCCGTCCTGGACAAGCTGTTTGCGGAAAATCCAGTCAGCCGGCTCTCCGCCTCCGGCATGGACGTGGGCCTGCCCGACGGGCAGATGGGCAATTCCGAGGTGGGACACACCAACATCGGCGCTGGCCGGGTGGTATTTCAGGATCTGCCAAAAATCACCAAAGGCATCCAGGACGGGAGCTTCTTCCAGAACCCTGCCTATCTCAAGGCGATGAACGCCGCCAAGGAGGCGGGCACCGCAGTCCATATCTATGGCCTTATGTCCAACGGCGGCGTCCACTCCCACATCACCCATATCCAGGCCGCCGTCAAGATGGCCCATGATCTGGGCTGCCCTAAAATTTTCGTCCACTGCTTTATGGACGGCCGCGACGTGCCTCCCACCTCCGGCAAGGGCTTCGTGGCCCAGATGAAGGAGACCTGCCACCAGTATGGGGCAAAGATCGCCACCATCTCCGGCCGTTACTACGCCATGGATCGGGACACCAACTGGAACCGTGTGGAGCGGGCCTACAAGGCCATGGTCTACGGCGAGAGCGAAGCCCGGTTCATCGACGACCCGGTGGGGGCCATGCAGGCCAGCTACGACGCAGGCGTCACCGATGAGTTCGTCGTCCCCGTCATCACCGCCGAAAACGCCGAGATCAGGGAGGGAGACTCCATCATCTTCATGAACTTCCGTCCCGACCGGGCGAGAGAGATCACCCGCACCTTCGTGGATCCGGAGTTCACAGGCTTTGAGCGGAGAAACGGCTTCTTCCACGTGAACTACGTCTGCACCACCTCTTATGACGCCACCATGCCCAATGTGGAGGTGGCCTTCCCCAAGCAGAAGCTGCACAACATCTTTGGCGAGTATATCTCCAACCTGGGTCTGACTCAGCTACGCATTGCTGAGACGGAGAAGTACGCCCATGTCACCTTCTTTTTCAACGGCGGCGTGGAGACGGTCTTCCCCGGTGAGGATCGGTGCCTCATCGCCTCCCCCAAGGTGGCGACCTACGACCTGAAGCCGGATATGTCCGCCAACGAGGTGGCCGCCGCCTGCGTGGAGCGCATCCTCAGCGGCAAATATGACGTCATCATCCTGAACTTCGCCAACGGCGATATGGTGGGCCATACCGGTGTGCTGGAGGCCGCCAAGATCGCTGTGGAGACGGTGGACCGCTGTGTGGGCCAGGTGGTGGCCGCGACCCGTCAGATGGGCGGCGTCAGCTTGATCACCGCCGATCACGGCAACTGCGAGCAGATGCTCCAGGAGGACGGCGTCTCCCCCATGACCGCCCACACCACCAATCTGGTGCCCTTCTGCATCGTGGGCGCCGACGTGAAGCTGAGGGACGGCCGCCTGTGCGACATCGCCCCCACCATGCTGGATCTGATGGGCCTGGAAAAGCCCGCCGAGATGGACGGAGTCAGCCTGATCGACGACTGAAAACTGCACAGCAAGACCAAGGCGAAAGCAGGCACCCCCGGCTCATCGAGCCGGGGGTGCCTTAGACTGTCAAAAAAGTGCTTGAGGCTCCCGCAACAGAGTAGCGGGGGTGCGGAGGAGGGGGCAAAAAGCCCCCTCGCGTGCAAGAAAAACGATTTTTAGAACTTTTCTAAAGTTCAAAAATCGTACTCAGCGTGTCAAAAAGGATTTTTGACACGCTGAGGCACCCCTGGCTCGATGAGCCGGGGGTGCCTGTCTGATGTCCGGGTCGATAGGTCAGCTGGCAGAGGAATCGGCGCCCCTGCGTGGGCCAAAGGGAACCGGACGCCCGCTCCGGCCCGTGAGGGCAGAATCGATGCGTCCGGCAACAACGGAGACGGTGGGATTCGAACCCACGAACCCTTGCGGGCTACCTGATTTCGAGTCAGGCTCGTTATGACCGCTTCGATACGTCTCCAGATGGGTCCCGGAGGCCAGATCGGCGGACACATCCGGGAACGCCTGCCTATTATGACATATTTGGAGCAGAATTGCAACTGCTTTTTCAGTGCGGTTCATATCATCCGGCGCAGACAATGTCCCGGGATCGTGCCTCCGTCGCCCGTCGGCGGCAGATTTTCGACCGTTCTCTGTCATTCCCCGGCCTGTACTGGCCGGAGGGCGGATATCAGATGGCCAACGCGGTGTACAATGGCATAGGAGTTTGAGAGGGGAGGAAGCCTGTCGCCCCAAACTGCCTTGTAAATCCTATTGACAAGGTAGGAATTGCAGAGTACAATACCCTTGTCCGCAGAGGAGGGCCGAACGTGTCCTTTTCTTTTTTCGGAGCATCCGGCGGACAGACAGCTATGCGCGATCTGGGGCAAGGCCCTGTTAAGGAGGATATTATGTCGGATTTATTGCTTGAGGCCAAAAACCTCTCCGTCTGTGTGGAGGAGAAGGAAATTCTCCACGGAGTCGATCTGAGCATCGGCCGGGGGGAGACCCATGTACTGATGGGCCCCAACGGCGCGGGCAAATCCACCCTGGGCTACGCCCTGATGGGCAATCCCAACTACCAGCTGGAGAGCGGGGAGATCTGGTTTCAGGGCCGGCGCATCGACGGCGAGGCGGTGGACAAGCGGGCCAAGGCGGGGATGTTTCTCTCCTTCCAGAACCCTCTGGAGGTGCCGGGGCTGACCCTGAGCGGCTTTCTCCGCAATGCCCTGGAGCAGGTGCGGGGCAGTCGGGTGAAATACAGCGAGTTTCGCCGGGAGCTATACCGCAATATGGACCTGCTCCAGATGGACCGGTCCTATGGCAACCGTGACCTGAATGTGGGCTTCTCCGGCGGCGAGAAGAAGAAGGCGGAGATCCTCCAGATGCTCATGCTCCGCCCCGCCCTGGCCATTTTGGACGAGACGGATTCCGGCCTGGACGTGGACGCTGTGCGTATGGTATCCCAGGGGGTTGAGGCCTACCAGAAGGATATGGACGGCGGTCTGCTCATCATCACCCACAGCACCCGCATCCTGGAGGCCCTCCATGTGGACTATACCCACATCATGGTGAACGGGCGCATCGTCTGCACCGGGGACGCCTCCCTGGTGGACGAGATCAACCGGGACGGCTTCGAGCGGTTCACCGCCGGGGCGGAGGAGGACTCCCTGTGAAAGAGAAAACCTATGTCGAGGACATCGACCGCAACCTCTACGACTTTCGCAATGAGGAGGGCGCGGACACCTTCCGTCTCCAGTCCGGCCTGACCCGTGAGACGGTGGAGCAGATCTCCCGGGAAAAGCACGACCCGGCATGGATGCACGATTTCCGTCTCCATGCCCTGGAGATCTATGAGGGGATGCCCATTCCCGACTGGGGCCCCTCCATCGACGGGCTGGACATGAGCAACATCGCCACCTATGTCCGTCCCAACACCAAAATGTCCGCCAGCTGGGAAGAGGTGCCGGAGGACATCAAGGACACCTTTGAGCGCCTGGGCATCCCCCAGGCCGAGCGCACCAGTCTGGCAGGGGTGGGCGCGCAGTACGACTCTGAGCTGGTCTATCACAACGTCCGGGAGGAGGTCGCCGCCCAGGGGGTGATCTACACCGACCTGGAGAGCGCCCTTCACGGGGAATACGCCGGGATGATCCGGGATCATTTTATGAAGCTGGTAACTCCACGGGATCACAAGTTTGCCGCCCTCCACGGGGCGGTGTGGTCCGGCGGCTCCTTCGTCTATGTCCCCAAGGGGGTGAAGGTGGAGATCCCTCTGCAATCCTACTTCCGGCTCAACGCCCCCGGCGCAGGCCAGTTCGAGCATACCCTTATCATCGTAGACGAGGGGGCGGACCTTCACTTTATCGAGGGCTGCTCCGCGCCCAAGTACAATGTGGCCAACCTTCATGCCGGTTGTGTGGAGTTGTTTGTGGGCAAAAATGCCCGACTGCGGTACTCCACCATCGAAAACTGGTCGAAGAATATGTATAATCTGAACACCAAGCGGGCCCAGGTGGAGGAGGGCGGCGTCATCGAGTGGGTGTCCGGCTCCTTCGGCTCCCACGTCTCCTACCTCTACCCCATGAGCATCCTGAAAGGCCGGGGCGCCCGGATGGAGTTCACCGGCATCACCTTTGCCGGGCGGGGACAGAATCTGGACACCGGGGCCAAGGTGGTACACGCCGCCCCGGGCACCGCCTCCTATATGAACACCCGCTCCATCTCCAAGGACGGGGGGATCAGCACCTTCCGCAGCTCGGTGGTCATGACGAAGAATGCCGGAGGCAGCCGTGCATCCGTCTCCTGTCAGTCCCTGATGCTGGACTCTGTCTCCCGGTCGGACACCATCCCGGCCATGGACATCCGCACGGCCAACGTAGACGTGGGCCACGAGGCCAAGATCGGCCGCATCAGCGACGAGGCGGTGTTCTACCTCATGTCCCGGGGCATCAGCGAGGAGGACGCCCGGGCCATGATCGTCAGCGGCTTTGCGGACAACGTGTCCAAGGAGCTGCCCCTGGAATACGCCGTGGAGATGAACAACCTGATCCAGCTGGAGATGAAGGGCAGCATCGGGTGATACCGCCGAAAGGAGTTCGCATATGGCTTTGGATATAAAGGTCAACCGGCTGAGCGCCCCCACCTGGCACTGGCTGAAAATGAACGACTGCACCCTGAACGGGGTGGACGTCCCCTCCCCCGCCTGTCCGGTGGTGGAGGGAGAAGTCGCCCCGGCAGAGGGCTGGGACAGCGCCTCCTTCGCCGCCATACAGACCGGCATGGGCCGGGATATGGACGCACTCACCCGGGAGAGCGGGGCGGAGCCCCTGCGATTGTCAATCCCTGCCGGAGAGGAACGGGTCGTCCGCGTTCACCTCTGCCGGGGGCTGGAGGAAAACCAGCTACTCCCGGTGGAAGTGCTGGCCCGGGCGGGGAGCCGCCTGACCCTGCTGATGGATTATACCTCAGAGCGGGACGGGGGCGGCCTGCTGGCCTTCCAGACCCGACTGCTGCTGGAGGAAAACGCCCAGGTAAAGCTGGTGCAGCTCCAGCTCCAGGGGGACGCCGACCTGGCATTAAACGACGTGGGCGCTGTGTGCGGTGACGGAGCGAAGCTCCGTCTGGTGCAGCTCTTCCTGGGGGCGGCGGAGACCTGCTCCGGCTGCTGTGCCGCGCTGGACGGAAGAAAGAGCGCCCTGGAGGCGGATACGGGTTATCTGGGGCGGAATCAGCAGCATATTGATTTCAACTATTTGGCCCTTCACCGGGGGGTGGGCTCCAAGAGCGAGCTGCGGGCCAGCGGCGTGCTTCGGGACACCGCCCGAAAGCTCCTCCGGGGCACCATCGACTTCCAGAACGGCGCCGCCGGGGCGGAGGGTGACGAGCGGGAGGACGTACTCCTCCTGGACGAGGGCGTGGTCAACCAGACCATCCCCCTTATTCTCTGCGCCGAGGAGGACGTGCAGGGCAACCACGGGGCCACCATCGGCCAGCTGGACGAGGATCTGCTGTTTTACCTCATGTCCCGGGGCATGACCGGGGCGGCGGTGGAAAACATGGTAGCCCGGGCCAGGATCGAGGCCGTCTGCCAGCAGATCGGCGACGAACAGGCGGAGGGACAGATCCACGACTATCTGGAGGAGGCATTTCAATGACAAGTGAGGAGCGGCGCATCCGGGCGGACTTTCCCCTCCTGATGTCAGACAGCACCGCCTACCTGGACAATGCGGCCACCGCCCAGCGGCCCGCCTGTGTCCTGGACGCCCAGCGGGACTTCTACGAGCGCAGCAACGCCAACCCCCTCCGGGGGCTTTACGGTCTGAGCGTAGACGCCACCGACCGGTACGAGCAGGCCCGGGAGACGGTGCGGGACTTCCTCCACGCCGCCTCAGAGCGGGAGATTATCTTCACCCGAAACACTACCGAGAGCCTGAACCTGGTGGCCTACAGCTACGGGCTGAGCCATTTGAAGGCCGGGGACGAGATCCTGGTGAGCATTATGGAGCACCACAGCAACCTCCTCCCCTGGCAGATGGTGGCCCGGCAGACCGGAGCGGAGCTGAAATATCTGGAGTGCGAGCCGGACGGCAGCCTTCCCCGGGAGCGGCTGGAGGCGGGCTTCTCCCCCAGGACCCGACTGGTAGCCATCGGCCACGTCTCCAACGTCCTGGGCCGTACCGCCCCGGTGGAGGAGATCGTCCAAATGGCCCATGACCGGGGAGCGGTAGTGGTGCTGGACGCCGCCCAGAGCGCGCCCCATATGCCCATCGACGTACAGGCTTTGGACGTGGACTTTCTGGCCTTTTCGGGCCACAAGCTCATGGGCCCCATGGGCATCGGCGTCCTCTACGGAAAGGAATCCCTTCTGGAGGAGATGCCCCCCTTCCTCACCGGCGGGGAGATGATCGACAGCGTGACCCGCACCGGCGCCACCTATGCCGAGCTGCCCCACAAATTCGAGGCGGGGACGGTGAACGCTGCCGGAGCTGTGGGCCTGGCCGCCGCCATCCGGTATATCCAGGAGGTAGGCTTTGAGACCATGGAGCGCCGGGAGCTGGCGTTGACCAACCTCGCCATGGAGGGTCTGAAGCAGTACCCCTTTGTCCATGTCCTCGGCTCTGGCAAACCGGAGGAGCACTGCGGCATCGTTACCTTCACCGTGGACGGGGTACATCCCCACGACCTCAGCGCCATGCTGGACAGCGACGGCATCGCCGTCCGGGCGGGCCACCACTGCGCCCAGCCCCTGATGCAGTATCTGGGGGTGTGGTCCACCACCCGGGCCAGCCTCTTTTTCTACAACACGGAGGAGGAGGTCCGGGCCTTTGTGGAGAGCATGGGCAGCGTGAGAAGGAGAATGGGCTATGGAGAATAGAACCTTTTACAACGAGATCCTCACCAGTCACAACCTCCGCCCTCTCCACAAGCGGGATGTCCCCGACGCCAATCTGGAGCTGGAGGGGCTCAACCCCAGCTGCGGCGACCACATCATTTTGAAATTGAAGGTGGAAAACGGCGTCGTAGAGGACGGCGGCTTTGTGGGCAGCGGCTGCGCCATCTCCCAGGCCTCGGCGGACATGATGCTGGATCTGGTCATCGGGCAGACGGAGGAGGAGGCCCGGCGGCTGGCGGATATCTTCCTGCGGATGATCAAGGGCAAGGTCACAGAGGAAGAGCTGGAAGACCTGGACGAGGCCGCCGCTCTCCAGGACGTGGCCCACATGCCTGCCCGGGTGAAATGCGCCGTCCTGGGCTGGCACACCATGGACGAGATGCTAAAGGACAGCCTCTCCGGCGGCGACGGAGGGAAGCAAGTATCCACAGAGACAGAATAAGATGGCAGACGGCCGGCAGCTGCGTGCTGCCGGCCGAAACAATTTGTCCGCACAGATGCTAATTATTCAGCTTTTCAGGCTGTTTTACTTTGCTAACCGGGATTTTATGTGTATAATAACGGTAAGACAGATTCAGCAGAAGCGGAGATGGTGCGATATAGCAAAGCTGACATTTTCCATGGAGAACTATCTGGAGGCGGTTTATGAGCTATCCGCCGGGAGCGGCGGGGCCAGGGTGAGCGACATCGCCGCCAGGATGGGCGTCTCCAAGGCCAGCGTGAACAGCGCCATGAATCTGCTCCATCAGCGGGGTCTGGTGGAAAATGAGAAATATCGTGAGATCCGCCTGACTGAGGCGGGTCTCCAGGCGGCAAGGCTCACCGCGGAGAAGCACCACATTCTCCAGACCCTCCTGTGTCGGGTCATGGGAGTGGAGGAGCAGCAGGCCAGCGCAGACGCCTGCGCCATGGAGCACGTCATCTCTGACGAGTCCACCAGGAGGATACTGGAATTTCTGGATAAAAACGGGATAGAAGTCGAATAGACGGCCCCAGACAGGCCGGTCTTTGCTGGGTCTCCACAAAAATCCGGCAAAGACCGGCCTGTTCTCTCAAAAAAGCTCGAAAAAACTCGATGAAAAGTGGGCGGTCAATCATCGGAATTTGTTGAAAACCGGGCCAGAATATGGTAAATTGAGCTGGGAAAAGAGAAACTCCGAACAGGGAGGCTGGAGAGATGAATGAGATCAGAGCGGCGATTGCAGAGCATGACGACAGCCTGCGAAAAAATATGGAGCGCTATCTGCGCCAGGCGGGGGACATTCAGGTAGTGGGCAGCGCCGGAGATGGCGGGGCGGTTTTGCCCCTGCTCCGGCAGACAACGCCTCATGTGCTGCTGATCGAACCCGCTTTTCCGGACAGAGACGGCCTGGAGCTGCTGCACCACGTCCGGCAAGAGCTGGGGCCGGAGCTTCGAATCGTTGTGATCACCGGCAATACCCGGGGGACGATCATGGAACGGCTGGTTCAGCTCCGGGTGTGCTATTTTCTGGCAAAGCCCCTGGCTCTGGCCTCCCTGGAGGAGTACGTCCGCCTGGCCATGGTGGAGGACGATTGCCCGGAGGGACACAGGCTGGCGGTGGAACGCCGTGTGGCCCTGGCCTTCCGGGAACTGGGCGCCCGGGCAGGGCGGCGGCAGTATCTGTATTCCTTCCACGCCGTCTGTGCGGCGGTGGAGCAGCCTCAAATACTGTACGACGGAGTCACCAAGGCGGTCTATCCCATGGTGGCGAAGAAATGCGGCGTATCCATCCCGGCGGTGGAGCAGGGCATCCGTAGTATGTGCGAGTGGCTATGGGAAAAGGGCAGCCGGGAGGCGCTGGATCGCTACTTTCCACCGGCGGTATACGGAAGGAGCTTCCGCCCCAGCAACTCCGCTTTCGTAGGCGCATTGGCCCAACAGCTCCGGGAGGACTGGCAGCTGTGGGGGTAAAAGCCCGAAATCAACCAATGAGCAGCCCCTGCGCTGACAGCATCGCTCAGCGCAGGGGCTGCTTTGCTTTGGGATGCTTTCAGCGCCCCTCGATAATCTCCTGAATCAGCTCCCGCTCGTCCATGTGGTGCTTGACGCCGCAGATCTC
The DNA here is from genome assembly GCA_021205695.1 of Clostridiales bacterium. Taxonomy (GTDB): domain Bacteria; phylum Bacillota; class Clostridia; order Oscillospirales; family Oscillospiraceae; genus Onthomonas. The sequence goes on along the minus strand of JAJPXB010000043.1, from coordinate 31,013 downwards.
CTGATAGTCCTCGTGGCCCTTGCCTGCCAGGACGATCACATCTCCCTTTCGGCCGATCTCCATGCAGTAGCGGATGGCCTCCTTCCGGTCGGGGATGGTGACATATTCGCCGTCCGCCTTGCGCACCCCGGTGAGGATGTCGTTGATGATGTCCATCGGCTTCTCGAACCGGGGGTTGTCAGAGGTGACCACCGTCAGATCCGCCAGGCGGGAGGATACCTCCCCCATCTCATATCGGCGGCTTTTGGCCCGGTTGCCACCGCAGCCGAAGAGACAGATGATCCGTTCCGGCCCATAGGCCCGGAGATTGTGCAGCAGCGCCTCCAGGCTCATGGCGTTGTGGGCGTAGTCGATCATCAGGGTATACTCCCCGGGAGTGGGGACGATCTCCAGTCGGCCCTTGACCTGGATGTGATCCAGCGCCTCCGCCACGGCGGCCTGGGACACCCCCAGGTGGCGGCACAGGGCGATAGCGGCCAGAGAGTTGTAAACGGTGAAATCGCCAGGGATATCCACCCGAACAGGGTAGTGCTCCAGCCCCTCCAAATCATAGGATACGCCCAGATATCCGGGCTGGTGGATGCGCCGGACGTTGACCGCCTGGAGATCGGCACCCTCGCCCATGCCGAAGGTCTCCAGTTGGCAGGTGTGACCCGCCATGACCTCCTCCAGGAAATCCGCGTCGGCATTGGCCAGACCGACGCGGCACTGGCGGAACAGCTTGCCCTTGCAGGCGATATACTCCGCCATGTCGGCGTGCTCTCCGGGGCCGATGTGATCCTCCTCCAGGTTGGTGAAGATGCCGTAATCAAAGGTGAACCCGGAGACCCGATCCAGCTTCATAGCCTGGGAGGAGACTTCCATGACCACATATCGGATACCGGCGTTTACCATGTCTGCAAAGTGCTTCTGCACCAGCCAGGACTCCGGGGTGGTGTTGACGGCGTGGGTGTGAACGTCGCCGCAGATCACCTCGATGGTGCCGATGAGTCCGGTGGGGAGCCCGGCTGCCTCCAGGATGGAGCGGATCATATAGGTGGTGGTGGTCTTGCCCTTGGTGCCCGTGACACCGATGGTGGTCAGCTTTTCGGCAGGGTGGTCAAACCAGGCGGCGGACAGCTCCGCCAGGGCCAGCCGGGGGTTGGGCACATGGAGAACGGTGACGGACAGAGGGACGTTGACCTCCACATCGTGCTGCACCACCAGCGCAACAGCACCCTTTTCCAGAGCGTCGGCGACATATTTGTGGCCGTCTGTGACGGCGCCGGGCATACAGACAAACACACAGCCCGGCTCCACCTTCCGGGAGTCGTAAACGATGGAGGTGACCTCCTTGTCCAAATCGCCCTGAGTGAGCATATAATTCATCCGGGCTACCAGCTTCATCAGATTCATATGGCAATTCCTTTCTGTTTCAGTCTCTCTATCCGGAGAAAATCAGACTTCGCCTTCAAATACCGTGACGGCGGGGCCGGTCATAAAGACGCTGCTTTCGGTGACCTCGATCTCCAAATCGCCGCCCCGCAGGTGGACGGTGACGCGGTTATCGGTCAGTCCGTTTTTGACACAGGCCACCGCCGTGGCGCAGGCCCCGGTGCCGCAGGCCATAGTCTCACCGGCGCCCCGCTCCCAGACCCGCATCTGGACGTTCTGCCGATCAATGACCCGGACGAACTCGGTGTTCACCCGGTCGGGGAACATGGGGTGGTTTTCGAACCGGGGACCGACTCTGCCGATGTCCAGCCCATCCACGTCGTCGCACCAAACCACGGCGTGGGGATTGCCCATGGACACACAGGTCATCACCCAGTTCTGTCCCGCCACGTGCACCGGCTGGCCGACGACGGCGTCGCCCAGACCGACGACGGGAATGTCCGCCGCCGCCAGACCGGGGGCCCCCATATCCACCCGGACAGAGGAGACTCTGTTGTCTTTCACTGTCAGGTCCAGGTATTTCAGCCCGGCCTTCGTCTCAATGACCAGGCGGGTCTTTTGGGTCAGCCCCTTGTCGTAGACGAACTTGGCCACACAGCGAATGCCGTTGCCGCACATGGCCCCCTCGGAGCCGTCAGCGTTGTACATTCCCATGCGAAAATCCGCAATATCCGAGGGATTGATGGTGATCAGGCCGTCGGAGCCGATCCCCATATGGCGGTCGCTGTACCGGCGGGCAAAGGCTCCCGGGTCGTCAATGGTTTCTCTGGTGCAGTCCACATAGATGTAGTCGTTGCCGCAGCCGTGCATTTTCGTGAATTTCATCGCAGTCCGCTCCCTTCGGCAAAATCGGGGGTCTGCCCCGGCGCACTCATACAAATACATTATACTTTGCAGGAATTGAATGTAAACTGCATTTTCTGCTGGAGAACAGGGAAAAACTGCTTTCAGCGTGAGAAGGCCATCCTGACAGACGAAATAGCCGGTCTTTTGACAATTTTCTTTACATATACCACTTGATTATGCTAAAATAGTCGGAAGGAAATCCCACAGGGGAATGGGGGCGAGGTGCATTGATTCGTATTGCAGTGGTAGAGGACGAGCCGGACTACCGGCAGCAGCTGACGGAGTTTATCCGCCGCTGTGAGGAGGAGCAGGGAGAGCAGTTCAAGGTCACCATGTTCACCGACGGGCTGGAGATCGCAGAGGAATACGCCGCAGCCTACGACATCATTTTCCTGGACATCCAGATGGAGCATCTGGACGGCATGGCCACGGCAAAGCGCATCCGGCAGCAGGACAAAAACGTAGTCATCATCTTCATCACCAACCTGGCCCAGTACGCCCTTCAGGGCTATCAGGTGGAGGCGCTGGACTATGTGCTCAAGCCATTGAGCTATTTTGCCTTCTCGCAGGAGCTGCGAAAGGCGGTTCGAAAGGTGCGGGAGCGCTCCGCCTGCTTTCTGCGGCTGATGCAGGAGAACGGGATGGTCCGCCTGGACGTCTCTGCCATCCGCTACATCGAGAGCGCCGGCCATAATGTGATTTACCACACGGCGGAGGGGGATTACACCAACCGGGAATCCCTGAAAAGCGTAGAGCAGAAGCTGGAGGGGCGGCATTTCTCCCGGTGCAACAACTGCTACCTGGTAAACCTCTCCCATGTGGAGCGGGTGGATAAGACTGTGGTGGTAGTGGACGGCATCGAGCTGCAGATGAGCCGCCCCCGTCGGAAGGTTTTTATGGAGGCCCTGGCGGCCTATGTGGGAGGGGGATGAGCGGTGACTACCATTGCGGACATCCCCAAATTCTATACCGCCCTGGCGGAGTGGCTCTCCTGTCTGGTCTTTGTGCTGCTGCTGGAGAAGCGGCAGCCCCGGAAATGGGTCACGGCTCTGGAGCTGTCGGCCTCCTTTGTGCTGCTGTGCATCATTCAGTATTTCATCGGCATTATCCCCATCGCCCTGTGGCTTCCGGGGATGGGAGTGGCTCTGGTCATTATGTACGCCACGATCTTGTTCTGCTGCAAAATTTCTCCCACCGATGCCGGGTTCTGCTGGGCCATCGCCTTCATTGTGGCGGAGTTTATCGCCTCCCTGGACTGGCAGCTCTACTCCTTCGTGGCCCAGCAGGGATTTGACAGCTATCTGCTCCAGGGGATCTTCCTGCTCATCTTTTACGGTGGCTCCCTGTGCATCATTTTCCGCATTGAGCAGAAGCGGCTGGGGTCGGGGCAGAAGCTGGAGGTCACCAGGAGAGAGGTGCTGTCCGCCATAATGACCTCGCTGGGGGCCTTTCTCATCAGCAATATCAGCTATGTGAACACCAACAACCCGTTCAGCGGTCGGATGAGCACAGAAATTTTCTACATCCGCACCCTGGTGGATCTGGCGGGGGTCATCATGCTCGTCAGTCTTCAGGATCGGGTGCTGGAGCTCCAGGCCCAGAAGGAGAAGGAGGCCATCGACGCCCTGTTCCAGCGGCAGTATGAGCAGTACCGCCAGTCCCGGGAGAACATTGAGATGGTCAACCGGAAATATCACGACCTGAAGCACCAGATCGCCGTCATCCGCATGGAGCAGGACGAGGGCAAGCGGGAGAACTATCTCCAGCAGATGGAATCCGAGCTGCAGCGATTTGGCGTAGAGTTCGAGACGGGGAGTCCGGTGCTGGACACCATTCTCTCCAGCAAGGAGACCTACTGTCTCCAGCACGACATTAACCTCAATGTGGTGGCGGATGGGGAGAGCCTGGGTTTTATCGACGTGATGGATCTGTGCAGCATCTTTGGCAATGCCCTGGACAACGCCATTGAGAGCGCCGAGCAGGTGACGGAGAAGGAGAAGCGGCTCATTCGGCTGGCAGTCTACACCCAGAACGGCTTTCTCCTCATCCGTGTGGAAAACTATTTTGAGGCCCCGCTCCAGGTCAGCGGCGAGGAGCTCCAGACCACCAAGCAGGACAAGAATTTCCACGGCTACGGCATCAAGAGCATCCGGCACACAGCGGAGAAGTACGGCGGTTCCCTGTCCATCAGCACCCAGGACGGCTGGTTCTCCCTGAAGGCGCTCATCCCGCTGCCGGAAGGAAAATAAAGTCCGTTAAGGGCGGTACGTTGTAAAAATGTACTGCCCTTTTGATTTGTCAGAATCTATCAGAACCAAAAGAGAGAGGAGCTTGTTTTTATGCAAAATGCAATTTATGCCGCTGTGGAGACAGGTTATGCCAAAATCTCCAAAAACCCAGGCCAAACCGTTATACTGCAAACCAGGTTAAGACTGGCGAGCAGAGAGAGGAGGTGCAGAAAATGAAACAGCAAGTCTTTAATCCCTACCTTCCATCCTGGGAGTACATCCCCGACGGAGAGCCCCATGTCTTTGGCGACCGGGTCTACGTCTACGGCTCCCATGACAGCTTCAACGCTCCCATTTTCTGTGTGAACGACTATGTGTGCTGGTCGGCCCCGGTGGACGATCTCAGCGACTGGCGGTATGAAGGGGTCATCTTTAAAAAGAACCAGGACCCAAAAAACAAGCTGGGCCTCCGGCTCCTGTTCGCCCCCGACGTATGCCAGGGAAAGGACGGCAAATACTACCTCTATTACGCCTTCGACTTCATGGGCATTATGGGGGTGGCCGTCTGCGACACCCCTGCCGGAAAGTACCAGTTCCTGGGCCACGTCCACTACAAGGACGGCACCGTCTGGGGCAGAAGAAAGGGCGACCAGTTCCCCTTTGACCCCGGCGTCCTGGTGGACGACGACGGCAGCGTGTGGCTCTATTCCGGCTTCTACACGCCCACCCCGGCCATCGTCACCGGCGGCGTCAGCCTGAAAAACGACGGCGGCACTGTGATAGAGCTGGAGAGCGACATGGTGACCATCAAAACCGAGCCGAAGGTGATCTTCCCCAAGGAGGGCCCCGGCTCCTTCCCCAACCATGAGTTCTTCGAGGCCAGCTCCATCCGCAAGGACGGGGACACCTACATCTTCGTCTACTCCTCCCGGCACAACCACGAGCTGTGCTACGCCACCAGTAAGCGCCCGGACGGCGATTTCACCTTCGGCGGCACGCTGGTCAGCCAGGGCGACCTGTTCCTGGACGGCAACGAGGACGAGGCAAAGGGCGTGAACTACCTGGGCAACACCCACGGGGGTATGCTGCACATCGGCGAGGACTGGTATATCTTCTACCACCGTCAGACAAACCGGCACTCCTACTCCCGGCAGGCCTGTGCGGAAAAGCTGGTGCGCAACCCGGACGGCAGCTTCCGGCAGGCGGAGGTCACCAGCTGCGGCCTGAACGGCGGCCCCCTGAAGGGGGAGGGCAGCTACGAGGCCCGGATCGCCTGTAACCTGTGGAGCAAAGACGGCGTGGGCCGGTACGACGGCAACGGCGTGCGGAAGAAGCTGAAAAACCACCCCTACTTCACCCAGACCGGCTCCGACCGGGAACACAGCGGCGACCAGTACATCGCCAATATGCAGGACGGAGCGGTGGCCGGCTTCAAGTACTTCCACCTGGACGGCCCCACCAAGGTCACCGTTCACCTGAGGGGTACAGCCGACGGCACCATGCAGGTCTCCAACAAGCCTGACTTTGCCCGGTACGGCGAGATCACTGTACGTCTGAACAGCAAAATCGGTCTGTTCAACGACTGTGTCGTAGACTACCCCGGGGAGCAGACAGCCCTCTACTTCCGTTTTGTCGGAAGCGGGGCAGTAGACTTCCTCTCTTTTGATCTGGAGAGGAGTTGAATCGCAAAACAAATTTAGGAGGTAAATATGAAAAGCAAGAAATGGCTCAAGCCGCTGATCGTTGTGGTCGTCATCATCGCTGTGATCGCCGCGGCCTATGCCGGCATCATGAGCTATCTGTCCAGCCGCTCTGTGTCGATTTCCATGAGCGACGTTACTGCTACCGTTTTGGCTCTGCAGGATTACCTGATTACCCTGGGCGTGCTGCTGGTCATCGCCATCGTGGTGGCCATTGTTGCCTTTAAATTCAAGAAGCCCCTGGCCGGGCTGATTCGTGGCGAGGCTCTGGTGGCCGCTCTGTTGTCCATCGCCATCGTAGTCAACGTCATCTGCCTTGGCCCTGAGTACAGCCTGTTGAACAACCTGCTGGGCGACACCTACATGCTCAGCGACGAGACCATCTCCGCCTCAGAGGAGTTGGTGGAGGACATCGCTGACGAGGGCATCGTCCTGCTGAAGAACGAAGACAACACCCTGCCTCTGACCGGCGTCACCAAGCTGAACGTGTTCGGCTGGTCCTCCACCAATCCGGTCTACGGCGGCACCGGCTCCGGCTCCGTGGACGAGAGCACCTGCGTCACCCTGCTTCAGGGCCTGGAGGAGGCCGGATTTGAGCTGAACACCACCATCTCCGACTTCTACACCGCATTCCTGGATGAGCGGCCCACCGTGGGCATGAACGGTCAGGACTGGACCATCCCCGAGCCCACCATCGAGGAGTATGACGAGGCTGGCATCTTTGAGAGCGCTGTGGAGTTCTCTGACACCGCGATCGTGGTCATCGCCCGCTCCGGCGGTGAGAACGCCGACCTGCCCACCAGCATCACCGACGAGGATACCTTTGAGTACACCGGCGGCTGGTCTGGCTATTCCGGCGTCCGCTACACCTCCTATGCCGACGATGTGGACCCCTCCAAGTCCTATCTGGAGCTGAGCAACCGTGAAATCGCCATGCTGGATCGGGTATGCGAGGAGTTTGACAACGTAGTCGTGATCATCAACTCCGCCAACGCCATGGAGCTGGGCTTCCTGGACGAATATGACTCCATCACCGCCGCCGTGTGGATCGCCGGCCCCGGCCAGACGGGCTTCCGTTCTCTGGGCAACATTCTCAGCGGCGAGGCCAACCCCTCCGGCAGACTGGTGGACACCTATGTCTATGACCTGCTGAGCATCCCCGCCATCAACTATGTGGGCAGCTTCGTCTATGAGGATTCCAACAGCCTGGTTGCCACCGATACCGCAAGCTGGGTGTATGCCACCTTCAATAACTATGTGGAAAGCATCTATGTGGGCTATAAGTTCTATGAGACAGCTGCAGAGGAAGGTTTCATTGACTATGACACTACGGTGCAATACCCCTTCGGCTACGGCCTGAGCTACACCACCTTTGACCAGGAGATCACCGATTTCCAGGACGACGGCACCACCATCACCCTGACAGTCACCGTCACCAACACCGGCGACGTGGCGGGCAAGGACGTGGTAGAGGTCTACTACACGCCTCCCTACTATAACGGCGGCATTGAGAAGTCCTCCGTCAACCTGGTAGACTTTGCCAAGACGGACCTGCTGGAGCCGAACGCATCCCAGGAGATCACCATCTCCTTCAACTGGGAGGATATGGCCTCCTATGACTACTCCGGCATCAAGGCCGAAGGCGGCGCTTATGTGCTGGAGGCCGGTGACTATGAAGTCAGCATCCGCTCCGATTCCCACACCGTCATCGACAGCCGCACCGTCTCCCTGGAGGACGACATCATTTATAACGATGAGAACGACGGCGCCCGCTCCTCCGACGGCGTTGCTGCTACCAACCAGTTCGATTATGCTGAAGGCGACGTTACCTATCTGTCTCGCGCTGACGGCTTTGCCAACTATGATGAGGCCACCGCAGCCCCCACCGACTACACCATGACCGAGACCGTCCTGGACGGCTTCTACAGCCAGAGCACCTATGACTCCTCCGAGTACGACGATCCGGATGCGGTCATGCCCACCACCGGAGCAAGCAATGGCCTGACGATTCAGGACATGGTCGGTCTGGACTATGACGACCCCCTGTGGGATGATCTGCTGGACGAGCTGACCATCGATGAGATGAACCAGCTGATCGGCACCGGCGGCTATGCCAACGCCAAGGTGGACTCCATCGGTCTGCCCGCCACCATCGAGTGCGACGGCCCCGCTGCCATTTCCAACAACTACACCGGAGAGTCCGGCACTGCCTTTAACTGTGCTACCATGATTGCAGCTACCTGGAGCAAGGACCTCGCCTATCAGCGAGGCAAAATGATGGGTCAACAGTGCAACGACATGAACGTGGTGGGCTGGTACGGCCCGGCCATGAACGTCCACCGCACCGCCTTCTCCGGCCGTAACTTCGAGTACTATTCTGAGGACGGCGTGCTGGCCGGCTGGATGGGCGCCAGCGAGGTGTCCGGCGCCAAGGAATACGGCATCCAGTGCTACATCAAGCACTTCGCCCTGAACGACTCCGAGACCAACCGGACCAATATGCTCTGCACCTGGACGAACGAACAGGCTATGCGTGAGGTCTATCTGAAATCCTTCGAGATGTCCGTCAAGATCGGCGGCGCCGACAACGTCATGACCGCCTTCAACTACATCGGCAATGTCTGGGCGGGCGCAAACTACGACCTGCTCCAGACCGTCCTCCGGGATGAGTGGGGCTTCCAGGGTTCTACTGTGTCCGACTGGTTCAACGGAACCACCGACGGCTATATGTATGCTGAATCGGCTATCCGGGTCGGCGGCGACAAGATGCTGTCCTCCTCCGGCGATACCGTGGCATTCGCCATTAACACGAGCGATGCCAACACCGTCATCGCCATGCGCAACGCCTCCCACAACATCCTTTACAGCCTGGCAAACTCCAGCGCCATGGATGAGCGGAACTTCTCTACTCCTGGCTGGGTCACCACCTTCTACACTGTAGACGTGGTCATTGGCGTTATCCTGGTCGCTATTGAGGCCTACCTCATCGTCCGCTTCGTAAGGAAGCGCAAGGAGCCCGCCGCCGAATAAGCGACAAAGCAAGCGTTTTCCTCTCTTGCCTCTCTAAACAGGCGGCCCCTGCACCGACCGGTGCGGGGGCCGCTTAGTCTGTCAAAAAAATTTTTGACATGCTGGGGCCTTGTAAAACGTCACATTTTGGAGAATTTCTGATAGGTCTGGTTGATCTCTGCGCCGTCGGCAGGTCGGGTCTGGTACCAGCCCCGGCTGGACGCCGCTTGGTACAGGTCGCTCTCGATGTCGTGGTCCTTGCTCAGCAGGGACAGGAACTGGTTTCGCAGCTGGATATTGGTGCACTCGCTGGCAAACTCGTTGTAGTTGGTGCTCATCTTCTTCTCCAGCAGGATCAAGTCGGTGATGCGCTCCTGATCGTTCATTTCAGAGCTCTCCTTATCTCAAAAAGGTCAGCAGGGTGTTGAAATTCTGCTGATGTTGTCCGGCGTGCTTGTTGTAGCACTCCCGGAGGGTGTTTTCCTGGGTTTCGGCGGCTGCGGCCTGATATTTGGTCACGCAGACGTGCTCAAAATTGAGCTGATCGTCCAGGGCTTCCAGTTCCTTGGTGGTCAGATTGGCCATTTGGGATCATCTCCTTTACAAGCCTTATCCTTCCACCGGTTTCCGGAATTATGCGCCTTCCCAGAGAAAAATTTCCCCGCCCTGGCCTTTTCATCTCTCCGCCACCGGGTAGCCCCGCCCGTTCAGGAGAAAGGTCACCTCCCCCCGACCCACCCGGGCAAAGCAGAACAGGGGGAGCAGGGGCATGGGCTGGCCCTGCTGCCAGGGGTAGGTGACCTGCCAGCAGTCTCCCACCCGCTGCCAGCGGCCGGGACGCTCCGCGGCCAGAGCGTCGGCGATCACCGGGTCACAGGGTCGGACGGGCAGGGCGTTCCGGGGTGGCTCTGCGCCTGGCTGGGAACTCCCGGTCTGGGTCTGGTCGATCTCCCCCCAGATGTCTCCGGTCAGTCCCGCCCGTTCCAGGCCGGAACGGGCAAGCCGTCTGGTGAGCCGCCAGCGGCTTCCCTCCGGGGCCAAGGTGCCCAGCAGCACCCGCTCCGCCCCGTCTCCGCAGAGCCACACCTTCCGCAGGCCCTCCCCCTGTCCCCTCGGGCAGTCCGCCAGGAAAACGGTATGCAGCCCCTCCTCTCTCCGCAGGAGGTCGCCCGCCCGTACGCCGTTCTGGTAGATCGGCAATCGCTCCTCCATCCCGTCACCTCCGTATTTTTGGTTCAGATTATGCACTAGAGCAGGGCGGCAGAACAGCCCCCGTCGGAAAAGGCTCCGACGGGGGCTGTCAACTCCGGCTCTCCTGAGGCGAAGTCAGTTATTCACCTGTCCAGCTGCTCCCGCAACGTCCGGTTGACCACCTTGGGGTCGGCCTTTCCCTTGAGGGCGCGCATACACTGGCCCACCAGGAATCCAAATACCTTCTGCTTGCCGGAGCGGTACTCCGCCACCTGAGCGGCGTTGGCGGCGAGAACGCCTTTGACCGTCTCCTCCACCAGTCCGGCGTCGCTGATCTGCTCCAGGCCGTGAGCCTCCACATAGGCCGCCGGGTCGGTGTCGTCGTCAAAGACGGCGGAGAACACCTGAGAGGCGGTGCTCCGGTTCAGCTTGCCTTCGGACACCATTTGGATAATGGCGGCCAGGGTTTTCGGCGTGAGAGCCATATCCTTGGCTTCCATGGACTTCTCCTTCAGGGTGCGGAGCAGCTCCGCCATCATCCAGTTGGACACCTCCTTGGGCGGCGCTCCCAGGGCCACCGTAGCCTCAAAGAAGTCCGCCAGTGCCCTAGTCTCTGTGAGCAGCTCCGCGTCGTACGCCGGGAGACCGAACTCCCGGACATATCGGGCCTGCCGCGCCTGGGCCATCTCCGGCAAGCCGGAGCGGAGCTCCGCCAGATAGTCCTCGCTCAGCTCCATGGGAGGGATGTCCGGCTCTGGGAAATATCGGTAATCCTGGGCGTTCTCCTTGGAGCGCATGGAAAAGCTGGCGTCCTTGTTCTCGTCCCAGCGGCGGGTCTCCTGGACGACCTTTTTATGGTCCATCTCGATGCGCTCCTGCTGGCGGCGGGCCTCATAGCGGATGGCCCGGGCGATGGCCTTGAAGGAATTCAGATTCTTCATCTCCGTCCGGGTACCCAGCTCGGAGGAGCCCATCGGCCGGACGGACAGATTCACGTCGCACCGGAGGGAGCCCTCCTGCATCTTGCAGTCGGAGACCCCCAGATATTCCAGAGTCGAGCGGAGCTTCTCCAGGTAGGCAATCACCTCGTCGGCGGAGCGGAAATCCGGCTCTGTGACGATCTCGATCAGGGGAACGCCGCAGCGGTTGTAGTCCGCCCGCGTCTGGTCGATCCAGTTGTCATGGACCAGCTTGCCCGCGTCCTCTTCCATGTGCAGCTCGTGGATGCGGATGATCTTCTCCTCCTGTCCCACCCGGATGGGGACTTTTCCGTTGCGGCCGATGGGAAGATAGAGCTGGGAGATCTGATAGGCCTTGGGCAGATCGGGGTAAAAATAGTTCTTTCGGTCAAATTTGCAGTACCGGGTGACCTCGCAGTTCAGCGCCAGGCAGGCCTTGGCGGCATATTCCAGCACCCGCTTATTCATCACCGGCAGAGTGCCCGGCATCCCGGTACAGATCGGGCAGCAGTGGGTGTTGGGCGCGCCGCCGAATGCGGTGGTGCAGGAGCAGAAAATTTTTGTCCGGGTGGCCAGCTCCACATGGGTCTCCAGACCGATGACGATTTCCCAATCCATTACCGGACACCTCCTTGCTGCGCGGGGATAAGGGTGTGATAGTCGGTGCTCTGCTGGTAGGCGTGGGCGGCGTTGAGCACCTTCTGCTCTCCCAGGACGGGGCCCACCAGCTGCGCCCCCACCGGCAGCCCGGCGCTGTCCAGTCCGCAGGGCAGGGAGATGCCGGGCAGGCCTGCCAGATTGACCGAGACGGTGTAGATGTCGGAGAGGTACATCTGCAGCGGGTTGGAGAGGCTCTCCCCCAGTCTGGGGGCTGTGGTGGGGGCCACCGGCATGAGCAGCAGGTCGTACTTCCGAAACGCCCGGTCAAAGGCCTCCTTGATAACCGCCTTCACCTGGAGGGCCTTTCTGTAGTAGGCGTCATAATAGCCGGTGGAGAGGACGAAGGTGCCCAACAGAATGCGCCGCTTGACCTCCGAGCCGAAGCCCTCGGTGCGGGTCCTGTTGTACAGGTCGGTCAGGTCGGTATAGTCCTCCGCCCGCCAGCCGTATTTCACCCCGTCGAACCGGGACAGGTTGCTGCTGGCCTCGGCGGTGGCGATGATATAGTAGGTGGGCACCACATACTCCATAATGGGCAGGCTGCACTCCTCCACCTGGGCTCCCCGGTCACGGAACGTCCGGGCGACGGACAGCACCCGTTCGGACACCTGACTGTCCAGCCCCTCCCCGAAGCAGTCGACGGGGACGCCGATACGCATACCGGTCAGGTCGCCGGAGAGATGTGCCAGTAGCGTGCCGCTGGGGGCGTCCAGGCTGGTGCTGTCTCTGGGGTCCTTTCCCTGGATGCCGTCCAGAATGGCGGCGCAATCCTCCGCCGTCCGGGCCAGGGGACCGATCTGATCCAGAGAGGAGGCATAGGCGATGAGCCCATACCGGGAGACGGTGCCATAGGTGGGCTTCATACCGGTGACGCCGCAATAGGAGGCGGGCTGACGGATGGAGCCGCCGGTGTCCGAACCGATGGCGTACCAGCACTCCCGGGCGGCCACTGCCGCGGCCGCCCCACCAGAGGAGCCGCCGGGAACGCGGCCCAGGTCCCAGGGATTTTTCGTGGAGCCATAGTAGGAGGTCTCGGTGGTGGAGCCCATGGCGAACTCGTCCATGTTCAGCTTGCCCAGCACCACGCCGCCCATGGCGCGTATCTTCTCAGTGAGGGTGGCGTCATAGGGGGGCGCGAAGTCCCCCATGATTTTGGAGGCGCAGGAGGTCTTGACCCCCCTGGTGCAGATGTTGTCCTTGATGGCCAGGGGCACCCCCGCCAGAGGGCCGGTCAGCTCCCCGGCGGAGATCTTCCTCTGCACCGCCTCCGCCTCCTCCATGGCCCGCTCATTGAGGACGGTGATAAATGCGTTGTTCTCCCGGTTTTTGGCCTCGATGGCCTCCAGGGCGGCCTGAGTGGCCTCGGGGGCGGAGACCTCCCCGGCCTTGATGGCTCTGCCCAGCTCCAGGGCAGTCAGTTCCAGCAGGCTCATGTTTCTTCCCCCCTATTCCACCGTTCTGGGCACCAGATAGCTCTCCCCGTCCGGGGCGGGGGCGTTGGCCAGCAGCGCCTCCCGCGGGAAGGACGGCTCCACCACGTCCTCCCGAAGGACATTTTTCACCGGGAAGGTGTGGCTCATGGGCTCGATATCAGTGGTGTCCAGCCGGTTCAGGATATCCATATAGCCGATAATCTGCTCCAGCTCTCCCGTCATTCGGGCCTTTTCCTCCGGAGGCAGCTTCAGTCGGGAGAGGGCAGAGACGTAGTCCACCATTTCTTCTGTGATTTTCATGATAACATTCCTCCTTTACGGTTCCAGGCGGCTCAGATCTCTGGGGAACAGGCAGGCATACCGGACATTGTCCAGCCCGCACAGCTTCATGGTCAGCCGCTCCAGGCCGATGCCCAGGCCCCCGTGGGGGGGCATGCCATGCCTGTGGATGGTCAGGTAGGATGCGAACTCCTCCGGGTGCATCCCCTTGGACAGCATTTTCTCCACCTGCATCCGGTAGTCGTGGATGCGCTGGCCTCCGGTGGTGACCTCCATGCCCCGGAACAGCAAATCGAAGGACAGGGTGTATCGGGCGTCCTCCGGGTCGTCCATGGCGTAGAAGGGCCGTTTTTTCGTGGGATAGTGGGTGACAAAGACGAAGTCCGCCCCATATTCCTCCCGGAAGTAGCGCCCGATGTTGGCCTCCTCCTCCGGCTCCAGGTCGTAGGGGTCGCGGATGGGACGGTGATATTTGGCGGCGGCCAGCTCCTTGGCCTCCCGGAAGGTGCAGATGGGGATCTGCTCCACGTTTGGCAGCTGGATATCCAGTCGCTCCAGGTCGTCGGCATATTCCCGGCGGAGCAGCTCCATGGCGTACCGGAGGTAGCCCGTCTCCACCTCGATGATATCATAGAAAGATTGGATATAGCCCATCTCAAAGTCCATGGAGGTGTATTCATTCAGGTGTCGGGGGGTGGAGTGCTTCTCCGCCCGGAATACCGGCGCCACCTCGTACACCTTCTCATAAACCCCCACCATCATCTGCTTGTAGAATTGGGGAGACTGGCCCAAAAACGCCTTGCGGTTGAAGTATTCCAGGCGGAAGATATTGCTGCCCCCCTCCGCCCCGGCGTGGACGATCTTAGGGGTGTGTATCTCTGTAAATCCCTCCCCGGAGAGATATTCCCGGAAAGCACGGCCCAGGCCCTCCTGGATTTTGAACACCGAGCGCTTTCTCAGATTGCGCAGCACCAGTGGCCGCAGAGCCAGTTCGGTGTCCAGGTTCAGGTTCAGCTTCCACCGGTTCACCGGCACAGGCATGGGCTCCGCCGGGGAGGAGAGCACCTGGATATCCTCCACCTGAATCTCCATTCCGCCCGGCGCCCGCTGCTCCCGGCGGAGTGTCCCGGTGACGACGACGGCGGATTCCTCGCTCACGGAGGACAGGTCAATCCCGGCGCCGCACACGCACTGGAGCACCCCGTCCCGCTTCCGCAGGGTCAGGAAGGTCAGCCCCTCGCCCATGGGCCGCTTGCTGTGCACCGCCCCGTGGACGGCGACGCTCTGTCCGTCGTATGCGCCCGTTTTCAGCTCGGACAGCTCCCGCCGCCCGGTCTTCAGCGTCCCGGTCACGAATTTCATCTCATGCTCCTCCTCATACCAGTTCCTGATGCGATTATACTCGTCCGGAGCACAGAAAAACGCCCCGGACTGTCATCCAGTCCGGGACGGAAAAAACACTCTCTCCGTGGTACCACCCGAATTGCGCTGGCCCCGTTGTCAGCACCACTTTGAACTCCTTAACGCAGAGATACGGGGAACCCTCCCGGTCGCAAAACCGCTCGAATCCCCGGCTCCAGGGCGTTGCGCCGTTTCCCACTGTGGACAGGGCTTTCAGCCAGTGGCCCCGTTTCTCTGACACAGTATTTGGAAGGACGATCCCCTTCTCAGCCTTTGTTGCGGTTATTATAGCGGCTCTGACGGGCGTTGTCAAGAGGAATTTTGCCCGTTAGCGTGCTATTGTGTGAAAGAGCAAAGCGGTCATCCCGCAAACCGGCGCGAATCGTCCTGCGGCAGATGGAAGCGCCCCGGCCACAGGGTCGGGGCGCAAAACGTTGCAGAGGCCGCAAATCACATAATCTTGCGGAACAGCGTCTTGAAGTCCTCCACAGTAGCGGGACGGGGGTTGCCAGGGGCGCAGGCGTCGGCGGCGGCGGACTCGGCCAGGAAGTCCAGATCCTCCTCCTTCATCTTCTCCAGCTTGGTGGGGATGCCCACATCGGCAGAGAGCTGCTTGACGGCGTCGATGGCGGCTTTCCGATAGGTGGGCTGATCCATGCCGGTGGTGTCCACGCCCATGGCCTCGGCAATGTCCTTGAACTTCTCGCCGGTGTACTCCTGGTTATACTCCATGACGATGGGGAGCATCATGGCGCAGGCTACGCCATGGGGGGTGTCATACACAGCGCCCAGGGTGTGGGCCATGGAGTGAGCGATGCCCAGGCCCACGTTGGAGAAGGCCATGCCGGTGACGAACTGGCCCAGAGCCATACCCTCGCGGCCCTCCTGCTCATTTTTGACGGCGCCCCGGAGGTTCTTGGAGATCAGCTTGATGGCTTCCAGGTTCAGGCAGTCGGCCAGCTCCCAGGCGGCGGCGGTGGTGTAGCCCTCAATGGCGTGGGTCAGCGCGTCCATACCGGTGGCGGCGGTCAGACCCTTGGGCATGGTGGACATCATGTCCGGATCGACCACAGCGATATCGGGGATGTCGTTCACATCCACGCAGACGAACTTCCGCTTTTTCTGCACGTCGGTGATGACGTAGTTGATGGTGGCCTCAGCGGCGGTGCCGGCGGTGGTGGGGACGGCGATGGTGAACACCGTGCGGTTCTTGGTGGGCGCCACGCCCTCCAGAGAGCGGACGTCGGCAAACTCCGGGTTGTTGATGATGATGCCGATGGCCTTACCGGTGTCCATGGAGGAACCGCCGCCGATGGTGATCATATAGTCGGCCCCGGACTTCTTATAGGCCTCCACACCGGAGAGCACGTTCTCGATGGTGGGATTGGGCTTGATGTCGGAATAGACCTCATAGGCCATGCCGTTGGCGTCCAGCAGGTCGGTGACCTTTTTGGTGACGTTGAACTTCACCAGATCGGGGTCAGAGGCGACGAACGCCTTTTTGAAGCCCTTGGAGGCGATGATGCCGGGGATCTCCTGGATCGCGCCCTTGCCATGATAGGAAATGCCGTTGAGTACGAAACGATTGACTGCCATGGGAATTACCTCCTCATATTTACCCTCAGAAACTGGGGGGTTGACAAACGCAGTGTGCCCGCCTTACGGGAATTGCTCAGTGCTTCTCGTAGAGGAACCGCTCGGGCAGGGTGACGTTGAAGTCCACTGCCAGATGGCGGAAGTCGTCGGGCTGGATGGTCTGGAGCTTGTAGGGCTGCATGGAGCGCACCTTCACCAAAATCTCAGCGGACTTCTCCACCGTGTGCATCAGGCCGAAGGTCAGGTCAAAGTCCTCGCCGGAGCAGAACATCCCGTGATGGGCCCAGATGGCCACGTCGTACTTCTTCATCAGCTCAGAGGTGGCCACTGCGATGTCCCGTCCGCCGGGCACCATCCAGGGCACAACGCCGATGCCGTCGGGGAACACCACCGGGCACTCGGTGGCCATCTCCCACAGCTCCCGGGTGAACGCCTCGTCCGTCAGGGGCAAGACGAAGGTCAGGGCGATGGTGTTGGCGGGATGGGCGTGGTAGATGACCCGGTGCTTGCCGCCGGTGGCGATGACCTTCACCTCATGGTTCATCAGGTGGGATGGCAGCTCGCTGGTGGGCCGTCCGCCGTTGACCAGGCCCCAGCAGATGCGGTAGTTCTCGCCCTTGTCGTCCAGCTCGATGATGCAGAAGGAGTCCTCCGGTTTGATGGTGACGTTGCGGAAATACTTGCCGGAGCCGGTGACCAGAAAATACTCCCCGGCCAGCTTGGGGACGGTGGTGCCGATGGGACGCCACTCGGCGGGGTGAAGCTCCTCCTTCACCTGCTCCACCTCCTCCGGCTTGATGCGGTAGCTCAGGTTGCCGCCGTTGCGCTCATGCCAGCCCTGCTGCCAGCCATCGTCGGCCATACGCATAAAGCCCTGTACAAATTCTGCGTCCAATACCTTCATTTGACTCATTCCTTTCCGATATTTCGTGATATCTGTGGTTTTTCTTACCGGGTGACGATGTCCACCGGCACGTTGAGGATCTTCGCCACCTTCAAAATGGTGTCGATATGCCGTCCCGTGGCCGCCGCGAAGTGGTGGGTGGGGCCGCACTCGCTCCAGCGGGTGACGAACTCCCGCGCCCCGCAGGTGAAGCGGGTGCGCATATTGGTGTCGCCGAAGGACAAAATCTTGCCCTCCTCGTTGACGCCCTCCGCCACCACGAACTTGAAGTGCCCTTCTCCGTCCTGGGTGATGGCCAGGTAGGTCACGGGGCCGGTGTAGGGGTAGAACTGGGTCAGATAGCCGCCGCCGGTCTTGCCGTGGAACACCTTTACGATCTTCATGGTGGGCTTCTTGTCGGAGATGTCCGCATCGCCGGAGCCGCTGTGACCGATGATGGCGATGTCGTCGTTGAAGTCCAGGGAGTACATCTCAGCCAGCTGGCCGGTGCCGGAGATGGTCTTGAGGATGCTCATGGCCATGGCCACCTTCATGTCGCCCTCTACGGCGCAGGCGGTGCCCTGCTTGATGAGCATGGAGAAGGCGGGGATGAGCATGCTGTCCAGCACCCCGGCCTTGCCCTGGGCAAAGCCGTCATAGTGGGAGGCGATCAGGCCCAGCTGCTCGTCCTGCACCCACTGCTCAAAGGCGACCACATACTTGGCCATCTCCCAGACCTCTTCGATGCTGCCACCGCCCTCAATGTCGAAGGTGTCCAGAATGTCCTGGGCCTTGGCCCGGATGGCGTCCTCATCGGTCACGTTATCGGCAATGGCCCACATCTTCTCCCAGTCGAACTGCTTGGTGTACAGGCCCATCCGCCGGTAGAGGTTGGACTCGTCGATATACAGATCCATCATGCCCGGATAGGGCCGGCCGATCTGGGCGATGTTGGTGTCCCGGAAGCGGCGGCGCACCTGGGCCGCACGGCACCAGTCGTCGATCTCCGCCTGCACGGAGGGATCGCCTCCCTCCACAACGCCGGTGATGACCGCATGGCGCTTGCCGAACCGCTCCAGGTCGGCCACCATCTCGCCCACGGCGCCGCAGGCATAGCCCTCGCCCAGCCAGGCGGCGATGTCCGTGTGGTCATAGTCCAGGGCCTTCAGCTTCTGGATATTCACCAGCACCACCGGCACGTCCAGATCCTTGACTGCGGGCAGCATATTGTAGGACGTGGCATAGGTGAGCAACTGCAAAAAGACCAGGTCTACATCCGCCGCCCGGAACAGGTCGCCCGCCGCCTGGGACTGCTCCTTGGTGGTCACCATGCCCCCGTCCACGAGCTCCACCGTGTCCGGGATGGTCTTTTTGAACGCCTCATACTGTGCCTCAAACTCCGGCACCAGGGAGGGGAACTGGGGCAGATAGGCGCCCAGTGCGATGGAAAAGACGCCCACCTTTGCTTTTGTGTTGACTAACATACTCATACCTCCATGCTCAGATTGGTTGAATCTCCTTGATATCAAAGCTCCTCCGGATGGCCGCTCTGGCCTCCTCCAGAGAGGAGAATTCGCCTCCGTAGATCATCTGGACGATCAGGTTGCCGATGGCGGTGCCCTCCACCGGCCCGGCATAGACGGGCAGTCCGGCAGCCCGGGCGGTCATCCGGTTCAGGTACATATCCTGGCACCCGCCGCCCACAATGTTGATGCTGGTATAGTGCTTACCGGTCAGCTGCTGTAAATCGTGAATGGCCTCTGCATACCGGCGGGTCAGGCTGACATAGACGCACTGCATGACCTCTCCCACCGTCTCGGGGACAGGCTGAGCCGTCCTGACGCAGTAGTCCTTCACTGCCTGAATCATGCTGTCCGGGGCAAGGAACCCGGCGTCGTCCACGTCCACCACAGATGGGAAGTCCTGTGCGCCCTGGGCGGCCTCGATCAGGTCGGGGAAAGACCACTGCTTCTCGCTGGAGGTCCGCGCCGTCTTGCCCGACACATAGTTGACCCCGTTCAGCTCCCGGCGGATGGACTGAATCATCCACAGGCCCATGATGTTTTTCAGGTAGCGGTAGCGGTACCACGCCCCGCCCTCGTTGGTGAAGTTCTGGGCGCGGCTGGCCTCGGTGGTGATGGGCCGCTCGTTCTCCACCCCCAGCAGGGACCATGTGCCGCTGGAGAGGTAGACCGCGTTCTCGTCCCGGGCGGGGACCGCCAGGAAGGCGGAGCCGGTGTCGTGGGTGGCGGGCAAAATCACTGTGGCGTTAAAGCCCACCTGGGCCTGAATCTCCGGCAGCAGCTCCCCCACCACCGTCCCCGGCACGGACAGCTCTCCAAACAGCCGGGTAGGCAGTCCCAGCCGGGCAATCAGACTCAGATCCCAGGTTTTTTCCCTGGCGCTCACCAGATTGGTGCTGGTGGCGTTGGTGTACTCCTGCTTTTTCACTCCGGTGAGCAGGAAGTTGAAATAATCCGGTATCATCAGCAGGCTCTCCGCCTGCTCCAGCTGCTCCGGATGCTCCTCTTTCAGGGCCACGAGCTGGTAGATGGTGTTGAAGATCTGCTTCTGGATGCCGGTCTTGCCGTACAGCTCCTCCGGGGGGATATTCGCCTCTACCAGTTCGTCCACGCCCTCCGTCCGGCTGTCCCGGTAGGCCACGGCGTCTCCCAGCAGCTGGTCGTCCTTATCCAGGAGCACATAGTCCACCGCCCAGGTGTCGATACCGATCACCGTAGGGATTGTCCCACGCGCTCCGCACGCCCTGAGCCCCCCCAGGATGCCGTTCCAGAGGTTCTCCATGTCCCAGCAATCGTGTCCGTTTTTGTGTACCTGCCGGTTGTCGAATCGGTAGACCTCCTCCAGGACGAGCCTGCCCTCCTGAACGCTGCCCAGGATGTGCCGTCCGCTGGAGGCGCCGATATCGATGGCCAGGTAGCTCCCCGCCATGTTCATCACGCCTTTCCACTGAAAAAAATCTGAAAATAACCTATAAGCGACCTTAAAAATCACTTCGTTTTTTCTTTAACGATAGGATATCACACGCAGCCATGAAAAAGAAAGGTCCTGCAAAAAAGTTTTTAGGGACCTGATTTGCATTTTGCGTCGCTATGATGTATACTGAACGCGCCGGCACACCGCCGGACAGTCAGGAAGAGGAGGCACGCCCATGCGTCAGGAGCTTTTGGACGCTCTCCGGGTCATCACCCCGGAAGAGCAGGAAATTTTAGGAGGAGATCCTGCCATCCACCGGGATCTGTATACCTCCCGGCGGGAGTTTGTCGTGGACAGCGACAAGCTGCTGGCCAAGGGCAAGCTGATCGAGATACGCCCCCACACCCGGTTCGCCCACTTCCCCGTTCACCGGCACAACTATGTGGAGCTGGTCTATATGTGCGCCGGGACGACCACCCACATCATCAATCAGAAGGAGCAAATCGTTCTGGAGGAGGGAGATCTGCTCTTTCTCAATCAAAATGTCTACCATGAGATCCTCCCCGCCGCCGAGGGAGATATTGCGGTCAATTTCATCATCCTCCCTGACTTCTTCAAACAGCCCGTCTCCATGATCGAACGGGAGAACGTGCTGCGGGACTTTCTCATCTCCGCCATCTCCGGGGAGCGGGCCATCTCCGACTATCTTCACATCCAGGCCAAGGGCATCGTGCCGGTGGAGAACCTGATGGAGAGCATGATCTGGACGCTCATCCACCACCTTCCGGGCACCAACAGCATCAATCAGACCTCTATGGGTCTGCTGCTGATGAATCTGTCCCGGTTTGCAGACACCATCAACCGCACCGACCCGGGCCAGGAGGAGCAAAATCTGGTCTTTTCCGTTCTGAACTATATTGACACCCGCTACCGCTCCGGCACTCTGGCGGAGATCTCCGCCGAGCTGGGACAGCCCACCTATTCGGTGAGCCGTCTGCTGAAAAAGCACATGGGGAGTAATTTTCGGGAGCTGCTCCAGTCCAGGAAGCTCCAGCAGGCCGCCTACCTCCTGGACAACACCACCCTTTCCGTCGACGCCATTATGGAGCGGGTGGGCTACGACAACAGCAGCTATTTTTACCGGAAATTCCGGGAGCGGTACGGCTGCTCTCCCAGAGAGTACCGGCGGCAGCACTGAACGCCCGTTAAAATCTTTTCCACCATTGATTGACAGAACCGGCAATATAGGTTAGAATATCCCCATGAGCTACGTATTTTTTGACCTGGAATGGAACCAGGGCTATCCTCGTTCTGAGGCAGAAAAAATCGACGAGATCATCCAGTTTGGCGCCCATCGTCTGGACTCCTGGGAGGACGGCGGCGTCTCTTTTTCCGCCTATGTCCGGCCGTCGATTCATAAAAAGCTCCATCATCAGGTGAGGAAGATGGTCCCCCTGGAGGCCGACAGTCTGAAACGGGCGGGGAGCTTCCGCCAGGTTGCGGCGCAGTTCTTCCGCTGGTGCGGCGAGGGGGCGGAGTTCTTCACCTGGGGCACCTGCGACGCACGGGTGCTGGACATGAATCTGTGCTGGTACGGCATGGAGGAGTATCTGGATCTGGAGATCTACGACCTGCAGCGGGCCTTTGATCTGCTGGTGTTCCATACCTGTCACCAGACCGCTCTGGAGACCGCCGTGGCCGCCCTGGGCCTGGATGCGGAGCTGACCTACCACGATGCAGGGCACGACGCCTTTTACACCGCCCGCATCGGGGCGGAGCTGGTGCGCCGCTTCGGCCCTCTCCCCTCTGAGGCGGAGCTAGACCGGATGGAGGAGGCCCTTCGCCGACAGCAGCGCCTGGAGGCCGTCCAGACCGCCACCCAGGCGCTGGAGGCGCTTTTGTCTCAGGAACAGCCCGCCCTTCGGCGCAAATGCAGCCAGTTCTCCACTCCCGCAGACTGTCTGAAAAGCCGAAGCGCCCGGGTGTTCCACTGTCCCCAGTGCGACAACTGGCTGTGCAGCGGCAACTGGTACCGGGTAAACGACTACTATGTGTCCCGAAGCCGCTGTCTGGAGCATGGTCGGTTCCTGAGCTGCCTCACCATAGACGAGGCGGAGGACGGGTCTGCGGAAGGTCTGCTCCAGGTCTACCCGGAGGAGTCTGTCTCTGACGATCTGTTTCACCAGTGCAAGGTGGGTGGGACGCTCATCGAGGTCAAGCAAATGCCCCGGAAGCGCCGCCGAAGCCGCAAAAATCGGGACAAGGCCCGAAAAGAAACCTGTTGACATAAAATTATCTGCGCCCAAAGACCGAAACAGGTCTTTGGGCGCAGTCCTTTGTCTGAGGCCGAATTCAAGTACGTCAGGGCCAGAGGCTGCTCCCCACGCTCCAAAGGGTCTCTCCGTCCCCGGTGAAGGTCAGCTCCAGCCAGCCGTCCCCGTAGACCAGCTCCAGGACGGACACGCCGTCCCCGTCCTCCCGGACGGCCTCTGTCCAGTCTGTCTCCGCCATCTGGTCTTCGGTCAGGGCAGTCTCCGGGCAGTCCTCCGCCGTCTCGTGCCAGGTCAGGGTCAGCTCGCCCCCGTCATCGTCGACCCAGTACAGGGTGTAGCCGTTTTCTGTCACTGTGGTTTCTGCCAGGCTGTACCCATCGGGCAGCCAGCCGGGGATGAGCCACGCTTCGTCCTCCGTCTCTGCCTCCGTCTCTGCCTCCGTCTCAGTCTCTGTCACCGTCGTCTCCTCCTCTGCGCTGTCCGCCGCCGCTTTTTCGGCGGTGTCCGCTGCCGCCTCGTCATCCTCCGCCGCAGCCGACTCCGCGCCGTCCCAGAACACTTCATCGCCGGCCTCCTCGGTAGTCTCCTCTGTGGCGGTGTCCTCCGTCATCTCTACCGTCTCCGCCGAGGCGCTGTCCGAAGAGACAGCCCAGCCGCTGTCCATTCCGCCGGCGTCCAGCATGGGCCAGACAAACCAGCCGATACCCACGGCGACGCAGAGGCAGGCGGCCAGGGCGACATAGCGCCCCCAGGGGATGGGCTTCCGCTCCGTCCGGGGCTGGCGCTCCAGCTCCAGGAGCCGCTGGTGGAGGTCGGACGAGACGTGCTGCCGATCCATATAGCTCTTATATGTGCTCATCCTTCCACCTCCTCCAATAACGCTCTCAGCCTGTCTCTGGCCCGACTGAGACGGCTGCGGACGGTGCCCTCTTTGGCGCCCGTCATTTTGGCGATCTCCCTGGTCGACCAGCCCTCATAATAATACAGGTGAATGACCTCTCTGTCCTCCGCCGACAGGCGGAACAGCTCCTCGATCTCCTCCCGTTCCTCCGGCCCCGGGGTGGGGATATCCATTTCCAGGGGGAGGTTCTGTCGGGACTTGGAGCGGAGGCGGGAGATGCAGCCGTTCCGGGTCACGGTCAGCAGCCAGGCGCTCTCATGGGCCTCGTTTTCAAAGACCGGTCGCTTCTCCAGATACCGGAGAAAGGTCTCCTGGGTCTGGTCCTCGGCGTCCTGGACGTTGCCCAGGATGGACAGGGCCAGGCGATAGATGCGGTTCTCCTGCCGGCAGACCAGGGCCTCGAAATCCTGATGCTCCGGCGGCTTCTTTCTTCCAAACACGGGAGGCGTCCCTCCTTTTCTTTTCTCGCTATATATAAATACGTTTCAGGCAGCCCTTTTGCTGCACCGGACAGTGAGATTCCGTCTGGGGAAATCCTACCACGTTTTGTTCCCCCGGTAAAGGATAAAAAACGGCCCGACAGGAAATCCTGCCGGGCCAAAGGGCGAAAACCAGACGATCTCTCTCAGAGTGCCGCCTTCAGCTCCTCTACCCTTTCCAGACGCTCCCAGGGGAGATCCAGGTCGGGACGGCCGAAGTGGCCATAGGCGGCGGTCTGCCTGTAGATGGGCCGCCGGAGATCCAAGGCACGGATGATGGCGGCGGGGCGCAGGTCGAACACCTGCTGTACCAGCTGGGACAGCCGCTCGTCGCTGACCTTTCCGGTGCCGAAGCTGTCCACCAGGACGGAGACCGGTCGGGCCACGCCGATGGCGTAGGCCAGCTCGATCTGGCAGCGATCCGCCAGACCTGCAGCCACCAGGTTCTTGGCGGCGTACCGGGCCATGTAGGCGGCGGAGCGGTCCACCTTGGTGGGGTCCTTGCCGGAGAAGCAGCCGCCGCCGTGGGCCGCTGCGCCGCCGTAGGTGTCCACAATGATCTTCCGTCCGGTCAGGCCTGAATCGCCCACAGGGCCGCCCACCACAAAGCGCCCCGTGGGGTTGACATAAAATTTTGTCTCCGGGCGGATGTATCGCCGGGGCAGATTGGGCCGGATGATCTCCTCGATCACCGCCTCCCGAAGGTCGTGGATGCTGATGTCCGGGTCGTGCTGGGTGGATACTACAATGGCGGGGCACCACTCCACATTGCCGTTTTCGTCATATGCCACCGTGACCTGGCTCTTGCCGTCGGGGCGGAGCCAGGGGAGAGCGCCGTTCCGGCGCTGGGACGCCAGCGCCCGGGTCAGATTGTGCGCCAGGGCCAGGGGCGCAGGCATCAGCTCCTGGGTCTCCCGGCAGGCATAGCCGAACATCATGCCCTGGTCGCCCGCGCCGATGCGGTCGGCCTCGTCCTCCTGCCCCTTCTGGGCTTCGTAGGACTGATCGACTCCCATGGCGATGTCGGGAGACTGCTTGTCCAGGGTGGTGAACACGGCGCAGGTCTGGGCGTCGAAGCCGTATTCCGGCCTGTTATAGCCGATGTCGGCCACCGTCTCCCGGACAATGGCGGGGATATCCACCTGGGCCTTGGACGTGACCTCCCCCATGACCAGCACCATGCCGGTGGTGGTGGCCGTCTCGCAGGCCACCCGGCTCATGGGGTCCTGTGCCAGCATGGCGTCCAGGATGGCGTCCGAGACCTGGTCGCAGACCTTGTCCGGATGCCCCTCGGTGACAGATTCAGAGGTAAAAATACGGTTGCTCATGGTGTTGTGTTTCCTTTCTGTGTCTGTTCTTTTTTGCAACAACACAGCCCCTTGATTGCCTGCAAAAAAACTGCGCACCCATGCGGATACGCAGCAGAGAGCACGCTGTCCTCATCTTTACGAAAAACCGCTGGACTTGGCACCTTACCCATCAGCACGTCTGCTGACAGGGCAGGTTGCCGGGCTTCATCGGGCCAATCCCTCCGCCACTCTTGATAAGGCTGTTTTATTGTAAGGCTATTATATGGGCTTGTCACCGGTTTGTCAACCGGACAAAACGTCCCGGATGTAACAGATTTGGACAGATTTGCCCTGCCGTCCAGTCAGGTTTGGAAATCAAAAGTGTCCGTCTCATTTTTTGTCTCTTTTTCTTCAAAACCTCTTGACAATCGGGAATGCCTTGGGTATCATTGGATAGATAGTTAGTCTGTTTAACTGTTTTGCGGCGCCGGAAGGGGGTTCGGCCTATGGACGACTTTGCGGCCCGACTGAACGAGCTTCTGGACGAGGCATATCTGAACATCCTGGCCATGGAGGAGCAGAGCGTCCGCTCCTGCACCCATCTGGGGCTCTCCACCAGTGAGTTTCACCTGATCCAGGTGGTGGGCAACGGAGGAGAAAACGGCATCTCGGTCAGCGAGATCGCCGACGCCGCCCATGTGGCCCGTCCTACCGCCAGCGTAGCCGTAAACAAGCTGGCCCGCCGGGGCTTTGTAAGCAAAGCCCGCAGCGCCCGGGACGGGCGTTCTATCCGGGTGCGGCTGACCCGCCTGGGCAGGCTGGCCTATGCCTACCACCGCTACTATCACCGCCAGCTCTTCAACCGTCTGACTGATGAATTCACCCAGGAGGAGAAGGCCGCCCTCATTAAGGGCGTGGAGAAATTAAATCAGATCTTCCTGGAGACGCTCGTCGAGGGCGACAAGGGCAAGCAGAAGGACTGACGGTCTCATTCCCGCTGAAAAGCCGACGTTGCGGCTTTCAGATATATTCAAAGATGATTCTTTTTAGGAGGACTCAATCATGGACATTTTTGCAAAGGTTGCCGAGGTTCTGGCCGATCACACTGGCCGGGACGCTTCCGAGATCACTTCCGACACCACTTTCGAGAGCCTGGGCATCGACTCCCTGGAGACCGTTGAGATGGTCATGGAGCTGGAGGAGGAGCTGGACTCCGAGCTGGATCTGGACGAAAAGGTTTCCACCGTCGGTGAGCTGGTGGCCTTCATCGAGAAGAAGCTGGCCGAGTAATTTCGGTTGTCCCTGTCCGGCCCTTTGGGTGTCGGACGACCTGAGCTTCCACTGTTTGCATCCGGAACACAGGCGATTTCAACATTGACAAACCAGACTGCCGCCGTTCTGACGGCGGCAGTCTTTTCCTGTGTTCTGTCCATTTTGGAGGTTTTATGAGCAAAATTGCATTCGTATTTTCCGGTCAGGGCGCACAGTACCCCGGTATGGGCGCATCCCTGGCTCAGTCCAGCCCCGCCGCAAAGGCGGTGTTCGACCTGTGTGACAGCATCCGTCCAGGCACCAGCGCCCAATGCTTCTCCGGCACCAAGGAGGAGCTGACTGTCACCTCCAACACCCAGCCGGATATGTTCGCCGTAGAGGTGGCCGCCGCCGCCGCTCTGACCGAAGCCGGCATCCAGCCTGCCGCCCTGGCCGGCTTCTCCGTGGGCGAGATCGGCGCGCTGGCCTGCTCCGGTGCGCTCTCTGTGTCGGACAGCTTCCGCCTGGTCTGCCGCCGGGGCGAGCTGATGCAGGACGCCTCCGACGCCGCGGACACCGGCATGGTCGCCGTGGTCAAGCTGTCACCCGCTCAGGTAGAGGCGCTGGCCGCCCAGTTTGACCAGGTCTATCCGGTAAACTACAATTCCCCCGCCCAGACCGTCTGCGCCGGGCTGTCCGCCTCCATGGGCGATTTCAAGGCGGCCGTCAAGGCGGCCGGCGGTCGGGCCATCCCCCTGCGGGTGGCGGGCGCCTTCCACTCCCCCTTCATGGCCTCGGCCAGCGAGGGGCTGGCGGAGGAGCTGAAGGGCTACACCTTCCAGGCTCCCAAGTGCGCCCTCTACTCCAACGTCACCGGCCTGCCCTATGAGGGGCCGGAGAGCTGCGCCGATTTGCTGGCCCGCCAGGTCATCAGCCCGGTGCGCTGGCAGACCATCGTAGAAAACATGATCGCCGACGGCTTTGACACCTTTATCGAGGTGGGCCCCGGCAACACCCTGACCGGTCTGATAGGCAAGATCGACCCGTCCGTCAAGTGCTGCAACGTCGACAGTGCGGACTCGCTCCGCACCACCATTGAGGAGGTAACCAATGGCTGATTTACAGGGAAAGGTCGCTCTGGTCACTGGAGCGGCCCGGGGCATCGGCTATGCCATCGCAGACACCCTGGCCCGGGAGGGGGCCAGCGTGGTCCTGCTGGATCTGTGCCCCGAGGAAAACGGCGTCCAGGCCGCTGATACCATCGCTCAGGCGCATGGCGTCACCGCCGCCTTCCGCCGCTGCGACGTATCCAATTACGACGCCGTCCAGGAGACGGTGAAGGCCGTCATCAAGGAGTTCGGCGGGGTAGATATCCTGGTGAACAATGCCGGCATCACCCGTGACCATGTGCTCCTGGCCATGAGCGAGCAGGAGTGGGACATGGTGCTGAACATCAACCTGAAGAGTATGTTCAACACCATCAAGGCCTGCTATCGCAACTTTATGAAGAAGAAGGCCGGACGGATCGTCAACATCTCCTCCGTCTCCGGTCTCATCGGCAACGCGGCCCAGGCCAACTACACCGCTGCCAAGGGCGGCGTCATTGCCCTGACCAAGACGGTGGCCCGGGAGCTGGCCACCCGTGGCATCACCTGCAATGCCGTGGCCCCCGGCGCAATCGAGACGCCCATGACCGCATCCATGGATCAGGACGCCCTGAAAGGCCTGCTCTCCACCGTGCCCATGGGCCACATGGGCAAGCCGGAGGACATCGCCGAGTGTGTGGCCTTCCTGGCCAGTGACAAGGCAAAGTATATCACCGGTGAGGTGATTCGGGTGGACGGCGGCATCGGCATGTGAGCCGCTTCCCCCATTTGGCCCATGGCCGTCTATTATGAAAGGGAAATGTATATGAAACGAGTCGTAGTGACCGGCCTGGGCGCCGTCACGCCTGTGGGCAACGATCTGGCCTCCACCTGGCAGTCCCTCTGCGAGGGGCGGCACGGCATCGCCCGTATCACCCACTTTGACCCCTCGGAGCACAAATCTACCCTGGCTGCCGAGGTCAAGGGCTTTGATCCGCTGCAATATGTAGACCGTGCCTCCTCCCGTCGTCTGGACCACTCCTCCACCTTTGGCATTGCCGCCGCGGCACAGGCCATGGCCGATTCCGGCCTGGAAGGTAAGGTAGACAGCGAACGGCTGGGCGTCTATTTCAGCTCCGGTATCGGTGGCATCGGCTCTACCGTTGCAGAGCAAGACAAGCTGAGAGCAAAGGGGCCAGGCCGGGTCTCCCCCTACACCATCACCATGATGATGCCCAACGCCCCGGCAGGCGAGATCTCCATCCGCTTCCACGCCCAGGGGCCCAGCTTTGGCATTGTCAGCGCCTGCGCCTCCTCCAACCACGCCATCGGCGAGGCCTACCGGGCCATTGCCCACGGCTATGCCGATGCCATCATCGCCGGCGGCAGCGAGGCCACCATCGTCCCCCTGTGTGTGGCGGCGTTCACCAACTGCATGGCTCTCTCTAAGAGCGAGGATCCGGATCGAGCCTCCATCCCGTTTGACAAGGATCGGAACGGCTTCATCCTGGGCGAGGGCGCGGCAGCGCTCATTTTGGAGGAATACGACCACGCCATCCGTCGGGGCGCCCATATCTACGCAGAGATGTGCGGCTATGAGGCTACCTCCGATGCCTATCACATTACCGCCCCCGATCCGGAGGGCAAGGGCGGCGCCCGGGCCATCCGTTCCGCTTTCCAGCAGGCGGGTGTGGACACAGACAAAATATATATCAATGCCCACGGCACCTCCACCCCCATGAACGACCGCATCGAGACCCAGGCTATCAAAATCGCGCTGGGCGAGGAGCGGGCCAGAAAGGCCCTCATCAGCTCCACCAAATCCATGACCGGACATATGCTGGGCGCGGCGGGCGCTGTAGAGGCGGTGGCCGCCGTCATGGCACTGTCCACCGGCGTCATCCCGCCCACGGTGGGGTATCAGAATCCCGACCCGGACTGCGACCTGGATTATGTGCCCAACGTGAAGCGGGAGGCCGACCTGGAACTGGCGCTCTCCGATTCCCTGGGCTTCGGCGGGCACAACGCCTGCATCGCCTTCAAGAAGCCTGTAGAGTAAAGGAGGAGGCAGGATGAATCAGGAAGAGATCAAACAGATCCTCCCCCATCGGGACAATATGCTCCTGGTACAGGAGGCCGAGGTCATCGACGGCGTGGCTCACGCCAAGTACCATATCTCCGGAGAGGAATTCTTTCTCAAGGGACATTTCCCGGGAAACCCCGTGGTGCCCGGCGTCATCCTCTGTGAGATGATGGCCCAGGGTGCGGCGGTGCTGCTGGCCAGCAGTCCGGAGCTGAAGGGAAGCACCCCCATGTTCACCAGTCTGGACAAGGTCCGCTTTAAGAGTCCGGTGAAGCCCGGCGACACGCTGGAGAGCGAGAGCACCATTACCAAGAGCAAGGGCCCCTTCTACTGGTGCGCCGCCAAGGGCTATGTGAACGGGAAGCTCAGCGTCACTGCTGAATTTTCCTTCGCCCTGGTGAAATGATAGAACCGCTCCCTGTAAGGTTAAAACAGGGAGCGGTTTTTCAACAGCTTCAATTTACAACGGAGGTATTTATGGAATCACAGTTCAACGGCTGCCCCGCCGGGGGATGCGAAAGCTGCTCCGGCTGTGGCGAAACGGCTCAGCTGGTACTCACTCCCGGCGAGGGCGCGCTGCTCCTCCGGCTGGGGGAGGTTTCCTTTCTTCCGGTCTGTCACAGGCAGGGCGACAAGCTCCCTGTCTATCGCGAGGATCAGGCGTATACCGAAGCGGAATATGCCGCCATTGTCAACGCCCTGTGGCAGAAGCGGCTCATCAGTCTGGACTATGATCTGCCTCTGAACAATTTCTCCTATGACGCCTATACAGACTGCCCTGTTCACGGGAGCATGGCTCTGACCCTTCGGGGGCAGACCGCTCTGGAACTGCTGGAGTTGCAGGGCATGGAGGATGAGACGGCATAATATATTTCAAGAAAAGGGAAAACCGGTCAGCTGTTCTCAAACTGACCGGTTTTAACTGTGTTGGCACTACCGATTTTCCCGGGCCGTCTCCAGCCAAGTATCGTAGGCGCGGATGAGCTTAACTGCCGTGTTCGGAATGGGAACGGGTGGACCCTCATCGCAATCAGCACCAACTCTTGCTGTACCCTCAAAACTGAACAATGAGATCTTCCGTTTCCAAATCGCTTCA